>NZ_DASQMZ010000076.1:0-41163 GCF_035645235.1 Paenibacillus sp. | reverse complement strand
GGGTCGGCGCGTCGGACTTCGGTTCGTTGCCGCCGAGCTTGAACAGCGGCACGAGCAGCAGCATGCCGAGCGTAAAGAGCACGCCGC
Organism: Paenibacillus sp.; assembly: GCF_035645235.1. Classification (GTDB taxonomy): domain Bacteria; phylum Bacillota; class Bacilli; order Paenibacillales; family YIM-B00363; genus Paenibacillus_AE. The sequence goes on along the minus strand of NZ_DASQMZ010000076.1, from coordinate 41,076 downwards.
TGACGACGTACACCGCCGCGAGCGACGAGGCGTTCATGAACAGGCCCGCGAAGGACATGCCGACGACCATCATGCCCATAAACATCGGATTAAGCACGCCGTTCACGCGGCCGACGAACGACTCCTCCGTATTTTGCAGAATCATCGTGTTAATCCCGATATGGATGCACGGGAAGAACAAGCCGTTCAACACCTGGAAACCGATCGTCAGCGGTACGCTCGTCGACAGGCCGATGCCGACGGTGCACGCCGCGCTCGCGGCCATGCCGAGCGCCAGCAGCTTGGGCGCGGACAGCTTCTTCGAAGCGGCGAAGACGAGCCCGCCGCCGACGAGCATCGCGGCGCCGTTCGCCATGAGCAGCCATTGAAGGAACGTCTTTTCCATGCCGAGGTTCACGGTCGCGACGAAGATCATCAGCGGCTGCATCAGGCCGACGGCGATGCCGGCGAGCGCGAACGTGCCGCCGAGCGTCTTTAGCACCTTGCGGCGAAAGACGTATCGGAAGCCGTCCGCGAGCTCCCGGCGGAAGTTAGCCTGCGCCGCGTCGTCCTTCGACTCGACGGCGTCCTTCGGGAGGAACGAGAGCACGAGCGCGGACAGCAGGAACATCGCGCCCATGACGCCGATCGAGACGTAAATGCCGTATTGCTGGTACACGAAGGTGCCGATCATCGGCCCGATGACCATAAAGATGGCCATGAGCGTCTGGAACATCGCCATCACCTGCTGCAGTTGGGCTTCCGGGACGTGGCGCTTAAGCAGCTTCATGCCGGATGGCATCGAGAATTGCGACAGGATCGCGGAGACGAGCGTCGCGAAGAAGATCGTCTGCCAAGAGCCGTACATGAGCGTGAGCAGCACGACAAAGACGGACACCGCCGACAGCACGTCGCACCAGACCATCGTCCGCTTCGGCCGCCATCGATCGGCGAACGTGCCGCCGACGATCGAGAACAGAAAGATCGGCGCGAATTCCGCGACGGAGATGAGGGAGACGTACACCGGGTCGTCGTTCGTTCGATCGGTGACGTACAGCAGGATGGCGAAGTTGCGAATCCAGATGCCGAGCTGCAGCAGCAGATTCGAGGCCATGATCGCTTGCACGTGCGGATTGCGGAGCAGAGAGGCGGCAGGGGACGACGATCCGCCGGCCGGGGACGGCTGCTCCGTCGTTGGGGGGGTATGCATGGTTTCACTCCTTGGTTTTTTTCCTTTTCGCTTAACGTTCCTATCATACAGCCCAACGCATGGGGGGAGTCAAGAGGCGGAAGGCGGGGCACTTTGCGGAGGCGCGCGGCGCGGTGGTAAAGTGGAGGAAATCGTTTCGCTAGAGCGGAACCGAAGCATGCGGAGGTCCCGGAACGGAAGGAGGCTCGGAGGACGTTGAAGTTGTTTCTGAAAGCCAGCGCACGGGATTTCGGACGGATTTGGAAGAAGATTCTTCTGTTCGAATCGATTTACATGATGGCGACGAGCCTCTTCTTCGCTCCGGCCATCGTTTTTCTCTTCAACCGGTTTCTGATGGCTGCGGGCTCGGGCTTGCTCCTCAACGGAGACGTGTACCGGGTGGCGCTCAGCCTCAAGGGGCTTGGCGTGTTGGCCGCCGTCGGCTTCGCGGCGAGCATTGTCGTGTTTCTCGACTTCGGCACCGTCATCGTCGTCGCGCAGCAGCGGCTGTTCGGGCGAAGCGCGCTGCTCTCCGACGCGTTCGTGACGGCGGTTCGGGCGGTGCCCCGGCTTCTCGGGCTCGGCGTCGTCCAATGGGCGCTCCTCTTGTTTACGTTTTCCCCATGGATCGATACGCCGCTCTCCGCGCTGCTGTTCGGCCACGTGAACGTGCCGATCGTGCTGGTCGACCACCTGTACGATTCGAAAATGGTTTTATTCCTATACGCGATTACCCTGATCGCTGTCGTCTACCTGTTTCTGAGGTGCATCTTCGCGCTGCATTTCGTCTTGATCGAAGGGCAGTCGACCGCGGCCGCGATTCGCAGCAGCTTCGTCTTGACGCGGAGACGGATGTGGACGATCGTCGTCCACCTCGCGCTGCTGAACGCCTTCTTCTTCGCGGCGGGCGCCGCCGCCGTCAGTTTCGCCTCGACGCTGCTCGAACGGTGGGAGCCGGCCGTCGTCCGCTTCCTCGTCAGCGAATGGTACGTCCCGTTCGCGAGCCTGCTGGCGCTCGTCCTGTCGATGCTGACCGTGCCGTTCAACCTTGTCCTCGTCACGCGTTTGTTTTACGTTATGCGCCGGGCGGAAGGCGTTCCGTTCGCGGACCGGCTGCGCATCGCGCGCAGCCGCGTGCTGCGGCGGCTGGAGGCGGCGCTTTCCGGATATTTCCGAACCCGGTCGATCCGGTTCGGCCTCGCGCTGCTCGCGCTCGTCTACGCCGCCGGCGTCCTGTCCATTCACCAGACGTACGGGGACAGGCTTGTCTACTTGGATTGGCGAACGAAGGTGATCGGCCATCGAGGCGACGTCCACGCCGCGCCCGAAAATACGCTGGCAAGCATACGCAGCGCAATCGGTAAGGGCGTCGACGCCGTCGAGGTCGACGTGCAGCTGTCGCGGGACGGCGTCGTCGTGCTCAACCACGACTACACGCTTGAGCGCGTCGCTGGCGTGCCGGCTGCCGTGCATGAGTTGACGTTCCCGGAGCTGCTTGCCCTCGAAATCCGCGGAGCCTGGACCGGGATGCCGGCCGAGCGCATCGCGACGCTCGCCGAGGCGCTGCGGGAGGCGAAGGGGAAGGCGCGCGTCGTCGTCGAAATCAAGCCGTACGGCGACAAGCGGGCGCTCGCGGCCCGCGTCGTCGAGACGATCGTCGAGGAGGGGATGGTCGAGGAGACGTACGTGCAGTCGTTCGATTACGAGGTGCTTCGCGTCGTTCGGGAGACGCTGCCGGATATGAAAATCGGGCAAATCTTGTTCGCGGCGGCCGGCAACGTCTCGACGCTGGACGTAGACTTCTATACGATTAACCAAAGCATGCTCTCCGAACGATTCATTCGCAGAGCGCACGAGGCGAATCGGGAGGTCTGGGTGTGGACGGTCAATATCGAGCGAAATATGCGGGAGGTGCTGACGTACGACGTCGACGGCGTCATCACGGATTACCCGGAACAGCTCCGTTCGCTCGTCGGCGTCGTCGAGTAGGCTACAGTGCCTTGTCGTCGATGCCGTTCAGCCAAGCGGCGATGTCGCCGACGATCGAGGAGACGCAGCCGTCTTCGAACGGAGAACGCAGACCGGCGAGGCGCACGAGGCCGGTGAACGAATCGCTGCCGCCCGCCCGACACAGCCGCACGAAGCTGTCCCACGCCTCCGCGCGGTCGCCGTTCGCCCGCTGCCAATACTGCAGCGCGCAAATTTGCGCGAGCGCGTAGTCGATATAATAGAACGGGCTTTTGAAAATGTGCTGCTGCTGGTGCCAATACCCGCCCCGCTCGAGGAACGGCATGTCGTCGTATTCGCGGCCCGGGCAATATTTGCGCTCGATCTCGCGCCACGCCGCCTTCCGTTCGGCGGGCGTCAGCTCGGGCCGTTCGTAGACGACGTGCTGAAACTCGTCGACGGCGGCGCCGTACGGGAGGAAGGTCAGCGCGCCGGACAGGTGCGAGAATTTGTATTTGTCCGTATCTTCCTCGAAAAACGACTCCATCCACGGCCAAGCGAAAAACTCCATGCTCATGGAGTGGATTTCGCACGCGTCGAGCGTCGGGTGGACGTATTCCGGCACCGTCTCCGCGAAGTCGCGGCTCAAATACGCCTGGAACGCATGCCCCGCCTCGTGCGTCAGCACGTCCACGTCGTGCGCGGTGCCGTTGAAGTTGGAGAAGATGAACGGCGCCTTCCGCGAGCCGATGAACGAGCAATACCCGCCGACGCGTTTCCCCTTTTTGCTTTCCAAATCCATCAGGCCGCCGTCCAGCAGAAACCGGAAAAATTCGTCCGTCTCCGGCGACATCTCCGCATACATCGCTTTCGCCCGCGCGACGATCCAGTCCGGACCGCCCTTCGGCGTCGGATTGCCGGTAAGGAACGAGAGGCCGTCATAGTAGCGCAGCTTATCGACGCCGAGCCGAGCGCGGCGCCGTTCGCCGAGCGCCTGCGCGACAGGAACGATGTGCTCCAGCACTTGTTCGCGGAACGCGGCGACCTGCCGCGGTCCGTAATCGGTACGAGCCATGCGGGCGTACGCGAGCTCGACGAAGTTGGCGTAGCCGAGCTTTCGAGCGATGCGCGTACGGAGCTTGACCAGGTCGTCGTAGATGCCGTCGACGATCGCTTCGTTGGCTTCGAAGAACGCGTAACGCGCGTCCGCGGCGCGCCTTCGCGTCTCTCGGTCCGTCGATTGCAGGAACGGCGCCAGCTGCGACAGCGTCCGTTCCTCGCCGTCGAAGTCGATGCGCGCCGATGCGACGAGTTTGACGTATTCGCTCGACTTCCGGTTTTCTTCCTTCAGCTCTTCGACGATCGACGGGTCGAACGTCTTCAGCCCGAGCTCGGCCGTCGCGAACAGCTGGCGGCCCCACCGCTCCTCGAGCGCGCCGCGGTGCCCGGAGGCGACGAGCGCCTTATAATAATCGTTGATCAGCCCTTGGTATACCGGGGAATGGTCGTCGATGAACGACTGCTCTTCCTTGTAAAACGGGTCCGTCGTATCGATCGTGTGCCGAATGCGCGCGATCGCGAACATGGACGAGACCGATACGCGCGCCGCATTGATCGCCTCGAACGCTTCGTTCGCGTCGTCCGCCGTCGCGGCGTCCTCGAGCCGCCGCAGCAGCTCCTTGAATCGCTTGCCGAACGCTTCTAAATCGGGCCGCTCATACGGCCAATCCTGGAATTTCATGCAAATCCACCCTTTCCTCTTACCGTAGAGTATACCGGGAACGTCAAGGCTAGACCAACTCTTCTTCGCCCCGCCAGCGCTCCGCCCGGATGGCGGACGGCGTCTTGCCGGTATGAGCCTTGACGACCCTGGCGAAATGATAAGACGTCTTGAATCCGCATCGCGCGGCGATCTCCCCGACCGGCAGCCCGGTGTGGACGAGCATGTCGACGGCGGCCAATACCCGGTAATGCCAGACGTATTTCATCGGCGTCAGCTTCTCGTGCGCGCGAAACAATCGGACGAGATGCTCGGGGGACACCCCGGCGGCGGCCGCGAGCTCCCGAAGGTTTAAATCTTCCCCGAACCTGCGATGAATCGCCTCCTTGGCCGCCGCGACCGATTCATGGACGGCGGCGGCCGGGGCGGCGGCCGCCGTCGCCGCGTACAGTCGGACCGCGGCCGCCCCGAACGCGGCGCCGACGTCGCCGACGCCCAGCATGTCCTTGGCTTTCAGCGAAAGCAAGAGATCGGTCAGCCGGTTGAAATCTTCGGTCAGCGGCAGCGTGCGCGGCAGCGACTCGAGCGTCCGCAGGGCACCCTCCGGCAGCGCGTCGACGGATACGGCGATCCAGCGATGCCAGGACGTCCGGTCCGGCGCGAACGCGAACGTCTCCGTCCGACCGGGAAGCAGCATCGCGACTTCGCCGGGGGAGACGTCGAGCGCCTCCCCGTCGATGTCTACGCGCATGCGGCCGGTATGGAGCAGGACGAACTGGATGTCCGGCTGGACGCGCGGACCGAACGTACCGCCGGGCGGGTACACGACCGTACCCGGGTATACGCCGGTCACGCAGGAGATAGGGATCGGCATGGAGAACCTCCGGTTCATTTTCTAGATCATCAATTATAGACACAATCCTATCAGATGCAGCCATTGTTCGGAAAGGGGGGCGGCGGTATGATGGAGCAAACGAGGACGAAGCGGGGGATGCAGCGATGGGTTCGCAAGCCGTAATTCCGGAGAGGCTGGAGCCGCTGGCGAAGGAGCAAATCGAATTTTTCCATGAGCACGGATACGTGCTATTTAAAAAGGGCTGCAGCAGCGATTTAATCGATGCCTTCAACGGACACATTCGCGACATCCGGTCGGTCGCCGCCGAGGAGATGCCGGAATGGGTGAAGCCGCGGAAGGCGGGCGAGGTGTTGGACAAGGATCGCTTCTCCGTTCGATTATTCAATCCGCATCAGCACGACGGCTTCTCCCGGCAGGTGATGAAGCTGCCCGTCATCCGCGGCGCGCTCGCGCAGCTGATGGGCGACGAAGCCGTCTGCGTGCAGAGCATGTATTTCTACAAGGAGCCGGGCTCCCCGGGCCAAGCGGCGCACCAGGACTATTATTATATTAAGGACGATCCGAAGACGATGGTGGCGGCGTGGATCGCGATGGAGGAGCTCGTCGACGAGGAGAACGGCTGCCTGTGGGTCATCCCCGGCACGCATCGCCTCGGGCTGCTCCCCCACGGCGCCGTCAAGGATTTGGAGGAGCACGAGGCGTATACCCACGAGACCGAAGGGATCGACTTGAAGGCGCAAATCCCCGTCGTAATGGAGAAGGGGGATATTCTCTTCTTCCACGAGCTGTTGATTCACTCCTCGAACAAAAACCGCAGCAAGGACCGGTGGCGCCGCTCGTACGTGTGCCACTATATCCGGCAAGACTCTATGGTGCTGCACCGCGAGGATTTGCGGGTGAAATATCCGTTATATTAAGGGGAACCGCTTGTTTTCGGCCCGCTCGGAGCTTCGCTCTGGGCGGGCTTCGCGGCGTTATGGTATGCTAATCGCTAGGAGGGATTTCCAATGACGCTGCACACCCTGTTAGCGAAGGATGCCATACAAATCGTGTTCGACGACGCCAAGCGACTCGTGCTGCTCGAGATGTCGTCCGGCGGATACCGGGAGCGGTACGTGGCCATGCATATCGAGCATGCGGCGGACATCGACGACATCGTCGCGGGCTTGCTCGAAGCGAAGCGGCGTCTGACCGAGGAGGCTTAAAGCGGTGGCTGTCATAATGAACGAGAAAATTAAAGCGTCCGAGGTGGCGCTGATCGGCGTCGACGGCGAGGACCTCGGCGTCGTAAAAACCAGCGAGGCGCTCGCGATGGCGAAGCGGCTCGGCGTCGACCTCGTCTGCGAGTCGCTGTACCAAAGTCCGCCTCTCTGCCGCCTCATCGGCGCCGGCGCCGCCAAAGACGCGCGGCAGCGGGAGAAAAGACAAGCGCGCGCGCCGAAGCTGAAGGAGCTGCGGCTTACGCCGCAAATCGAGGAGCATGACTTCGACACGAAGCTTTCGCAGGCCGAGCGGATTCTTAAAGGCGGCGACGCGGCGCTGCTTGTCGTGAAGCTGGCGGGGGCGAAGGAGGGCGGCGCGGCGAAGGCGCTGCTGGAGCGAATGATCGCGAGCCTCGCGCCGTACGGGACGAAGAAGACAGGCGTTCAGCTCAGCGGCAAGCAGGCCGCGGTGCAGCTGGATCCGAAAGAAGGGTAGGCGGGGAAACGGCGATGGAAAAAGTCATGTTTATCGAGCTCGGCATGGGCGTCGACCTGCACGGGCAAGACGTCACCAAAGCGGCGGTGCGGGCGGTGCAGAACGCGATTCACCGCAACTCGATGCCGGGCATCCGATCGGTGCTGCCGGACGGGAGCCTCGACCGGATGAAGGTGCGGGTCCGGCTCGCCGTCCCGGCCGACCGGGAGGGACTCGATTTGGAGGCGGTGCGCGCGGAGCTGCCGTACGGGGAAGTATCGTTCGACGTCGTCGACGGCGGCATGCTCACCTCGAGCGGCATCGTCTTGACGGACAAGGCAGACAAGAACGATCTGATTTACGTCGTCGTGGCGTCGGTAGAAGTCGGATATTAATGGGGAAAAAGGAGAGGGATCATACATGAAGCCGATCGTCGATACGTTCGTAAGGGTAGCCCCCGATTGCCCGGCGGCCTACGGGATCGTCCCCGTCTCCAAGGGGGAGCGGAAGACGCTGCATGAAATCCAATACGAGCTGCTCGCCGAGCACCCGTACCGGTATACGCTTGAGGATTTGATCGTCGAGACGCATATCCGGCATAAGCTGGCGGACGAGCCGATCGACGAAGCGCGGCGCGCCGAAGTGCGAGCGGAACTTCTGCGGAAAGATCACCCGTGCATGCGGGCGTCCGTGCTGCCGAAGAAGCTCGGCTGGGGCGTACATTACGACGAAGCGGGACGCATTGCGTTGTATCCGATGGAGTCGGAGCGCTACGCCGAATTTCTCGAGCGCACCGACCTGAAGCAAGAGCCCGCCATGCGGAACGCGAAGGCGGTGAAGGGATGAACGCGCCGGAGCTGAACGAGTTCGTCGCTCGCGTGCGCGAGAACATCGCCCGGGTCGTCGTCGGCAAAGAGGAGACGGTGGAGCTGCTGCTCGCGGCGCTGCTGGCGAACGGGCATGCGCTGCTCGAGGACGTGCCCGGCACGGGCAAGACGCTGCTCGCGAAGACGCTCGCGCGCTCCCTCGGGTGCGACTTCAAGCGGATTCAGTTTACGCCGGATTTGCTGCCGTCGGATGTAAGCGGAATCAATTTTTATAATCAGAAAACGGGCGAGTTCGAATTCCGGCCGGGCCCGTTGTTTACGAATATTTTACTGGCGGACGAAATCAACCGGGCGACGCCGCGGACGCAATCGAGCCTGCTCGAATGTATGGAGGAGCGGCAAGTGACGATCGACGGCACGACCCATAAGCTGTCTGCGCCGTTCCTCGTCGTCGCGACGCAAAATCCCGTCGACAACCATGGCACCTTCCCGCTGCCGGAGGCGCAGCTGGACCGCTTCCTCATGCGCGTTCCGGTCGGATACCCGTCGCGGCAGGAGTCCGTCGCGATGCTGGAGCGGTTCCGCGCGTCGAACCCGCTGGACGAGCTGGAGCCGGTCGCCTCGGCGGCGGACATCGTCGCCGCGCAGCGGTTCGCGCAGTCGGTTCGGGTGAGCGAGGACCTGCTCGACTATATCGTGCGGCTGTCCGAAGCGACGCGCGCCGACGCCGACGTGCTGCTCGGCGCGAGCCCGCGCGCCAGTCAGGCGCTGCTGCGGGCGTCGCAGGCGCTCGCGGCGATTCGCGGGCGGGCGTACGTGTCGCCGGACGACGTGAAGGCCGCGGCGGTGCCGGTGCTTTCGCATCGGCTGCTGACGCGGCATGCGGCGAGAACGCGCGACGCGGGCGGCGCCGACGTCGTACGGCGGCTGCTGCAGCAGGTCGAGGTGCCGGCCGAGCCGGCGCCGCGGAGCTGAACGGCCGTGCTCGCCTGGCTGCTCGTGAACGCGGTCGTTCTGCTGGCATTGCTCGCTTGGGTATACGGGCGATACGCGCTTCGTCACGTCGGCTACGCGCGCCACTTCACGAAGGAGGCCGTCTTCGCGGGCGAAGAGATCGAGATGGTGGAGCGCATCGTCAACCGGAAGCTGCTGCCCCTGCCTTGGGTGAGGCTCGAATCGATGATGGCGTCGGGGCTCGTGTTCGGACGGCAGCACGATTTGGATATCCGGTCGGGGGATCGTTTCCAAAACCATATCAGCTTGTTCAGCCTTCGGTCGTACCGGCAAATCGTGCGGCGGCACAAGGTCGTCTGCGCGAAGCGAGGGTATTACGTGCTGGAATCCGCCACCATGACGGCGGGCGATCCGATCGGCCTCTCGCGGCCGTCGCGGCGGTTCCCGCTCGCGCTGACGCTGACCGTCTACCCCGAGGTCGTTCCGATGCGGGAGGTGCCGCTGCCGGCGCACAGCTGGCTCGGCGACGTGACGGTGCGCCGGTGGATCGTCGAGGACCCGTTTCTGACGGCGGGCACCCGGGAATATCGCGCCGGCGACGGCCTCCGCTCGGTCAACTGGAAGGCGACGGCGCGAACCGGCCGGCTGCAGGTGCACCGCAAGGAGTTCACGGCGGATCATCGAGTCGTCGTATGCTTGAACCTCGAGACGCACGAACGGATGTGGAACGCGGTGCTGGAGCCGGAGCGGATCGAGCGGGCGATCCGCTACGCCGCATCGATCTTGTCGCACGCGATCCGCGAGGGCATCGACGCCGGCCTGCTGTCGAACGGCTGGACGTTCGGCGGTCCGAAGGAGCCGGTGCGCGTCGAGGCCGGCGGCGGCGCGGTGCAGCGGACGGCGCTGCTCGAGTCGCTTGCGAAGCTGCAGCTGGAGACGTCGGTCACGATGCATGCGCTGCTCGACGACGAGCTCGCGCGCGACCCGCAGGAGACGGATTATTTGATCGTCTCCTGCCACCGCGGCGCGGCGCTCGAGGAGCGCGCCGAGGCGCTGCGTCGGCGCGGCAACGGCGTCGAATGGCTGTTGGTGGAAGGGGGGCGGGACCGATGAGCGACGCATCGAAGCCGCGGGATTCGGCGACCGGCGCCGGCCGGACCTTCATGCGAGCGACCCTTCCTTACGCGTCCAATGCGTTCGAGCTTCTGCTGCTACTGCCCGTATGGCTTGCCTTGTTCGGCTGGCTCGCCCCGTACGGCGCCGAAGCCGCTTGGCTCGCGCTCGCGCCGGCGGCGTCGTTCCTCGGGGTCGCCGCCGGGCGTTGGCTCGGCCGTCGCTGGCAGCAGCTTGCCGTCGCCGCCATGGCCGCCGCCGCGGCAGCGTATGCGGCGGCGTCGGCCGGCGCCGACTGGCGGGTCGTCGCCGCGGCGGGAGCCGTCGGCGGCTTCGCGCCGCTGCAAGGCATGACGATCGGAGAACGGGCGTCGGACGCGAGATGGCACTGGGCCGGGCTCGGCTTGTATTTCGTCGCGGCCGTCCTATTTCCCCGATTAGACGCGCTGCAAGCGTCGGTCCCTCTGCTGACGGCGGCGGGGGCCGTATGTCTCGCGGTCGCGCTGCGGCGGCACAACCGGCTGCTGATGGGCGCCCTTCTGCTCGTCGCCGCCGGGCTGACGGCCGCGTTCGGCAACGCGTTCGGCAAGCTCTTGTACGCCTTGCTGCGCGGGCTGTTCGCCTTGCTGCCGGCGGGCGAGCCGGAGGCGCCGCCGCCGGCCGAGGCGCCGCCTCCGCCGGCGATGGAAGGACTACCGGAGCCTGCCGGCGAACCGGGACTGTTGTTTTTGATATTGGACATCCTCGGGTATGCGGTAGGCGCGTTGGCCGCGCTCGCATTGCTGACCGCGCTCGGCATTTGGCTGTACCGCCACGCCGGGAGCGCGCTGCGCGCATGGCTGCGACGGCTCGCCTCGTTCCTGGCGCGGCCGACGCGCGCGCCGGAGGAAGCCGCGTATACGGACGAGGAATCGGGCGTGTTTTCGTGGGAGGCGGTCGGCCGCCGGATGCGGGACACGTGGATCGGCCGGCTGCTGTCGCGGGAGCGGGAGCCGCGGTGGGAAGAGCTGCGCACGAACCGGGACAAGGTAAGGTGGCTGTACCGGAGCTGGCTGCGCGCCGCGGCCGGGGCCGGGCATGCGCCGTCCCGCGCTTCGACGCCGCGGGAGGCGGCGGAGGCGGCAGCCCGGGCGGGCGAGCGACGCCCGGGCGCCGCTGCGGCGGGCGTGCAGGCGCTCGCGGAGCTGTACGATCGCGTGCGATACGGCGAGGAGGACGCGTCCGACGAAGCCGTCGAGCGATTGCGTCGCGAGACGGTCGCCGGCTTCGGGCGAGGCAAGACGATGGGGGGACGGCGATGAAAGGTCGATGGACGGGCGTTAGCGGCATGATTGGCGGCGTCGCCGCCATATTTACCGGCATTTCCTTTGCGATGACGCACGGGAGCACCACTGCGAACCGCAACGATGCATGGTTAGGCGTAGATGCGGTCGTCTACAGTCAATTTCTATTTATCCCGCCGCTGTTTTTATTTGTCGCGTTGTTGGGTTATGAGGAGATCTATAAGCGAGCGGGGACGGCCGGACGGATCGGCTTGAGACTGGCGCAAGCGAGTTGTCTTTTGCAGTCGATCTCTTTTATCCTGCAAACGAACGTCGTAAATCCGCTAACGGACTGGCGGTCACCTATCGTAATCGGCGGGTGGCTGCTGTTCCTAACGACGGTCGTTACGTTCGCGATCGGCATGCTGATATGGGGCGCGGCGCTCGCCGCCAAGCGGTTGGCAACCAGAGCGGAACGCGCGTTGTTTCCGGCGATCGGAGCGTTGACCGTCGCAGTCCAGCTGTTGGAATTTTGGATTACGGGAACCTCGGACGGCGGCTTGCTTTGGGAGGTCGCGATCGGGGCGAAACAAATTCCGCTTGGCCTCGCTTGGATCGCCCTCGGTTGGATCGGGTGGGCGAAGCGGGCCGCGGCCGCCCGGAGCGGCGGCGGGCGAGCGAGGGAAGCGTAACAGGAAACGACGGCTTAGGGCGAACATGCCCCAAGCCGTCGTTTTTATTATTTACAACTTAAAGCCGGCGGTCGCTTCCTTCAGACGCCGCGCCAATGCCGCCAGCGCGCCGGCCGATTGCTCCATCGATTCCACGACGGCGAGCTGCTCCTCGGAGGCGGCGGAAATTTCTTGCGTTCCGGCGGCGGAGCGGGAGGAAATATCGGCGATCTCCTGGATCGACGCCGCGATCTCTTCCGAGCCTGCGGACATCTGCTGCGCGGCCGCCGTCGTCTCCTCCACTTGGCGGAGGACGCGGCGCGCGGCGTCGTCGATCGTGCGGAACGATTCGCCCGTTCGGTAGACGAGCTCCGCGCCTTCCCGAACCTCCCGCTCGCTCGCTTCCATCGACGCCGCGGCGGACCGGATCTCGCCGCGGATTTGCTCGACGACGCCGCGGATGTCGTCCGCCGAGCGGCTGGATTGCTCCGCGAGCTTCTTGATTTCGCCGGCGACGACGCCGAAGCCGCGGCCGTGCTCGCCGGCGCGGGCCGCCTCGATGCCCGCGTTGAGCGACAACAGGTTCGTCTGGCGCGAGATGTCGGAGATGAGCTGCAGGATCGACTCGATTTCCGCCGACCGCCGCTCGAGTCCGTGGATCGTGGCGGCCAAATCCCGAACGGAGGCGACGGCCTTCTCGATTTGCTGCACCGCGCGGCCGACGGCCTCGCCGCCGGCTTCGGCCGTCGACGTCGCTTGTACGGACGCTTCGTACGCGACCGCGGACGTCTCGGCGATGCGCTGCACCCCGGAGGTCATCTCCTCCATGGCGCGGGCGCTCTGCGCAGCCGCCGAGGACTGCGAATCCGCGCCCTGGGCGATCTCCCCGATCGACGCCGCGACGCTTCGAGTCGCCAGGGCGGACTCCGCGGCGGACGCGGCAAACCGGCTCGAGGCGTCGAGCACCTCCGACGCGCCTTCGGCTACCTGCTTTACGAGCTTGCGCAATTGGTCGGCCATCGCGTTCGTATCCGACGCCAGCTGCCCCGTCTCGTCCCTGCGGGCGATGCGCAGCGGCTCGGCGTCGAGCTCGCCCTGCGCGATGCGGCGCAGCCGCGCGGAAACCTGCAGAAGCGGCCGGCTCAAATATACGGCGAACGCAATCGCGGCCGCGGCGCCGACGACGAGCGCGGCGGCGAGCGTCGTGACGATCTCCTCCTGGATTCGTCGCTGTCCGGCATTAAAGTCTTGCAGGTACGAGCCGGCGCTTACGATCCAGCCCCAGTGCGGATCCTGTTCGGAGTAGGTGATCTTGGTCGCCTTCTCGGCGTCCGCTCCGCCGGGAAGCGGCCAATCGTACAGCGTAAAGCCGCCTCCGGCCTTCGCCTTCGCGACCATATCCTGGATAAAGTAGACGCCGTCGGCCTGCTCCTCCCACAGGCTTTGACCCTCGCGGCTCGGATGCGCAAGAGCGACGCCCTGCTCGTCCAACACGAAGAAGTACCCGTGCTCCCCCATGTCGATGTTTTTGTTGATCGGCCGGGTCCCGTCGGCTTGGCTCGGCCCCAACAGCATCTCGCTGATTTGCTCCTGCGCCTGCTCGAGCGTCAGCGCGTTCGAAGCGACCTGCGCTTGCAGCAAGCCGATCGCCTCGATCGCCAGCTTGACGTTGCTTCGCAGTTGTTCTTCCAGCATGGCGTCGGTCTCCGTCTGTACGGTTTCGTTGACGGCGTACCCGAGCGCGCACAGCGGCGCCGCCATCAGCAACAACGTAACGAGCATCAGCTTCATCCGTAAAGAAATCTTCATTTTCCCCAGCATGGAAAAGTCTCCCCCGTCTCTCTTCTATAGGCGTAATTTAATCTAAGTATAAGGGACAAAAACATACTTTGAAAGGTTAAGAATGTAAATTAACGATGAATGTCGGCTCGCAATTTCCCGTTGACGGCAGACGCTGACAATGAGAAAATGTACACGTGTACATTGGCAGGGAGGGATGGCTTACGTCGAAGCGAAGGCAAGTGGCGGAGCTCGCCGGCGTCTCGGAGGCGACGGTGTCTCGCGTGCTCAGCGGCGTCGGTCCGATTCGCGAGGAGACGAAGCGCCGGGTGCTGGAGGCGGCGGAGCGCGTCGGGTATACGCCCAGCGCGATCGCCCGCAGCTTCGTGACGCAGCGCAGCGGCAACATCGGGGTCGTTTTGCCGGTCGTGCCGAAGGTGCACCTCTTCTCCGCGTATTACTTTTCCGAGATTTTGTCCGGCGTCGGCCACGCCGTCGAGCGGCGAGGCTACAATCTGCTGCTGCAGTTTCGTCCCGCCGATAAGCCGCCCGACTATGAAAGCGCCTTCCGCATGCGGAAGGTCGACGGCTGCCTGATTCTCGGGGCGACGTCGAGCGAGGCGGAAGCCGCGGCGCTGTGCGAGCTGCACGAGAACGAGTGGCCTTTCGTCGTCGTCGGGCAGCGCTTCGACGCGCCCTACGCGCAGGTCGACGCGGATCATATTTCGGGCGGCCGCCAGGCGACGGAGCATCTGCTCGCGGCGGGGCTGAAGCGCATCGCGCTCGTCAACGGCCCGGAGTCGTATTCGAACAGCGTCGACCGGCGCCAAGGCTTCGAGTCGGCGCTTCGCGCCGCAGGGGTCGAGCCGGACGCGTCGCTTTTGTTCGCAGGCAATTACAGCCGCAAGAGCGGTTACGAGCTCGCGGAAGCGCTGTTTGCGCGCCGTACCGAATTCGACGCGGTGTTCGCCGCGAACGACCGGATGGCGATCGGCCTTATGCAAGGCTTGAAGGAATACGGGCTGCGGGCGGGGATCGACTACGCGCTGATCGGCTACGACGATTCCGAGGCGTCGCGCGCTACGGACCCGCCGCTGACGACGGTTCATGTGCCTTTCTTCGAAATGGGCCTCCGCGCGGCGGAACGGCTGCTCGACGCGATTCACGGGGCGAACGGGGAGACGGCGCCGGAGCTGGAACGGCTGGACACGACGCTTGTGGTTCGGGCATCGACCCGATTGCCATAGGAAGAACATTTTCATAGGGAGGAATCGGTAGTGAGCGATATTCGCGTAGGGATGATCGGGTATAAGTTTATGGGGAAGGCGCACAGCCATGCGTATCGGGATTTGCCCATGTTTTTCCCGGATACCGCGAAGCCGGTCATGGCGGCGGTATGCGGACGCGACGAGGCGGGCGTTCGTGCGGCGGCGAAGCAGTTCGGCTGGGAAAGCTATGTTACGGACTGGCGGGAGCTCGTGAAGCGGGACGACATCGATCTCGTCGACATCAACGCGCCGAGCGACGCGCATAAGGATATCGCGCTCGCGGCGGCGGCCGCCGGGAAGCATCTGTTTTGCGAGAAGCCGCTTGCGCTCACGCTCGCCGATTCCCGGGAGATGCTGCAGGCGGCGGAAAGCGCCGGCGTGAAGCATATGGTCGGCTTTAATTACCGGTTCGCTCCCGCGGTTCAGCTGGCGAAGAAGCTGGTCGACTCCGGGCGGCTCGGGCGCATCTTTCACTTCCGAGCTTGGTTTCTTCAGGATTGGATTATCGATCCGGAATTTCCGCTCGTGTGGCGGCTGCAGAAGGAAGTGGCGGGCTCCGGCTCGCACGGCGACCTCGGCGCGCATCTGATCGACCTCGCGCATTTCCTCGTCGGCGATATGCAGGAGGTCGTCGGCATGAGCGAGACGTTCATTAAAGAGCGGCCGATGCCGTCCTCGATGACGGGCCTGAGCGCGAAGGGCAGCAAGGACGCGCCGATGGGTCAGGTGACGGTCGACGACGCGACGCTGTTTCTGGCGCGGTTCGCCGGCGGCGCGCTCGGCAGCTTCGAGGCGACGCGCTTCGCGGCCGGACACCGGTGCACGAATTCGTTCGAAATCAACGGCAGCAAGGGCAGCGTCAAGTTCGACTTCGAGCGGATGAACGAGCTGCAGGTGTACTTTACCGACGACGCCGAGGACGTACAGGGCTTCCGCCGCGTGCTGGCGACCGACCCGGCGCATGCGTATGCGTCCGCATGGTGGCCGCCGGGCCACACGATCGGCTACGAGCACACGTTCATCCATGAGGTGCACGAGCTGATGGAAGCGTTCCGCGAAAACCGGCAGCCGGTGCCGAACTTCCACGACGGCGTGAAGTGCCAGGCGGTGCTGGAAGCGGTGGATCGCTCGATCGACGAGCGGCGTTGGGTCGCGATCGCGGAGATGTAACCTAGTTCCCGAAATATAAATCAGGGAGGAACCATACGCAATGAGCAGAAAAGCGTTGATCGTCTGGGGCGGGTGGCTCGGCCACCAGCCGGAGGAAGTCGCAGGGTTGTATAAGGGGATTTTGGAAAAGGAAGGATTCGAGGTCGAAGTGTCGGACACGCTCGACGCGTTCGCCGACCCGGAGAAGCTGCTCGGGCTCGACCTGATCGCGCCGAATTGGACGATGGGGCAGATCGACGGCGCGCTCGTGAAGAACGTGTTGACGGCCGTGCAGGCGGGCGTCGGCATCGCAGGGACGCACGGCGGCATGTGCGACGCGTTCCGGACGAACGTCGATTGGCAGTTCATGACGGGCGGCCAATGGGTCGCGCATCCGGGCAACGACGGCGTCGAGTACATGGTGAACGTGAAGCACAGCTCGAGCTCGCTGCTGGAGGGCATCGACGACTTCGCGGTGAAGAGCGAGCAGTACTATATGCACGTCGATCCGGCGGTAGAGGTGCTGGCGACGACGCGGTTCCCGAATCCGAACGTGCCGGGGCCGCACTCTCCGAACGGCGCGGTCGACATGCCGGTCGTCTGGACGAAGCGGTGGGGCGCGGGCCGCGTGTTCTATTGCACGCTCGGGCATCAAGCGAATATTATCGCGATGCCGCAGGTGACGGAAATTATGCGCCGCGGCTTCTTGTGGGCGGCCGAGGGCAAAGCGAAGGCGAGTGCGGCGGCTTTTGAGGCGACCGCAGGCGCGTATACCGGAATGGCCGATAACATTTTGTAGGGGAGCCGACAATTTAGACATGAAGAACATACGGGTAGGGATCATTGGCACTGGCAATATCAGCGGAATTTACTTTAAAAATTTGGGCGAGTTCGAGGGCGTCGAGGTCGTCGCCTGCGCCGATCTCGACGTCGAGCGGGCGAAGGCGAAGGCGGCGGAGCACGGCGTGGCGAAGGGCTGCTCCGTCGAAGAGCTGCTTGCGGATCCGGACGTGGACCTTGTCGTCAACTTGACGATTCCGGCCGCGCACGCGGCAGTTTGTTTGCAGGCGCTCGAAGCCGGCAAGCACGTCTACGTGGAGAAGCCGCTCGCGGTGTCCCGCGAGGACGGCCGCCGCATCGTGGAGCTCGCCGCCGCGAAGGGGCTTCGCGCCGGCGCCGCGCCGGACACGTTCCTCGGCGCCGGCATCCAGACGTGCCGCCGTCTCATCGACGAAGGCGCGATCGGCGAGCCGCTCTCGGCGGTCGCGTTCATGATGAGCCGCGGCCACGAGCATTGGCATCCGTCGCCGGAGTTTTATTACCAGGTCGGCGGCGGGCCGATGTTCGACATGGGGCCGTACTACTTGACGGCGCTCGTCTCGCTGCTCGGACCGATCGCCGAAATTTCGGGCATGACGCGCATCACGCACAAGGAGCGGACGATTCTCAGCGAGCCGAAGAAGGGGCAGATCATTCCCGTCGAAGTGCCGACGCACGTGACGGGCAACCTCCGCTTTGCGTCCGGCGCGATCGCGACGATGATTACGTCGTTCGACATTCCGGCAGGCAGCTCGGTGCGCAATATCGAGATTTACGGCACGCAAGGGACGCTGGCGGTGCCGGATCCGAATACGTTCGGCGGCCCGGTCCGCTTGAAGCGGTTCGGCGAGAACGAGTGGACGGACATCGAGGTGACGCTGCCGTACGCCGGCAACTCCCGCGGCGTCGGCGTGCTCGACATGGCGAACGCGATCCGCGAAGGCCGCCCGCACCGCGCGAACGACGCGCTCGCGTTCCATGTGCTCGAGGCGATGCACGGCTTCCACGACAGCAACGATTCCGGCTCGGTATACCGGATGACCAGCGCCTGCGAGGCGCCGGCGCCGCTGTAAGCGCACCGAACGCAAAACAAGCCTCCCGGCCTGCCGGGGGGCTTGTTTTGCGTCATTGCATTCGACGATCGCGTCGAGGTGCGGAAGCCTCACGCGGATTCCGCCCGCTGATCGGACGCTTCCGGCCCGAAGCCGAACGAGACGCGCAGGGCGACCATGACCGCGAAGCCGGCGGCCGACAGCGCGGCGCAAATGAAATACAGCGCATGCGGTCCGATCGTCTCGTACAAGTAACCGCCGACCGAGCCGGCGATCGCGAGCGAGACCGCGCCCGTTACGAGGGCGTACATCGTCTGTCCGCTCGCGCGGAACGTCTTCTCCGACAAATACTCGACCAGCTGCGCCGCCGTGTAGATGTAAAACCCGAACGTCAGGCTGTGCATGCTCTGGAGCATAATGATATGCAGCGGCGTAGCAGCGAACCCCATGAGCGCCCAGCGAACGACGTACATCACCGTCGCGAACAGCAGCAGGTTCATCATGGACCGCGGCGTCGGCTTCGACCACCGGTCAAGCAGCAGGAACAACGGGACCTCCAGCACCGCCGCCACGAACATCGACCAGCCGATGCTGGATGCCGTGCCGCCGAGCTCTTCGATAAACAGCGACAGGTAGAGCGCGGTGACCCCGTTCGGAATAAAGATCAGAAGGCTGGCCGCCAGGAAGAGCGCGAATCGCCCGCGCAACGTCGAACGCATCGCTTCCCGGAACGTGAAAGCCTGGCGCGTCTTCTTCCCTCTAGGGGCCGGCGGGCGGTGCAGCATCGCGCCGACCAAGATCGCGAGGACCATCGCGGCGCCGTACACCCAGCCGAGCTCTTCGATTCCCAGCGCTTCCATGATCGGCCCGGAGGCGAGCACGATGACCGCGTAGCCGATCGAGCCCCAAATTCGGAAAGAGCCGAACCGATGCGGCGTGCCTTCGATCGTCTGGAACACTTGCGACGTATTGATCGGGTGGATCGGGGTGTTAAAGAAATAAAACAACATCATGGCGAGGAACACCGCCCAGAACGGGCGGACATGAAACAAAAACTGGCTGGCCGCAAGGGAGCCCGCCATTAAAATCAGCAAAATCAGCTTCACGTTCTGAAGACGGTCGCTCGCGTACCCCCAAACCGGATTCGAAAGCATCGCGACGACCGGGCCGATCGTCAGCAGCCACCCGATCTCTGCGGGGGAAAAGCCGTGATGCTGCAAATACAGAGGCAAATAAGGCAAAAACAACGCGACCGGGCCGAACATGAAAAACATGAACGCGCGCAGCCGCAAATGCACGATTCGTTCCGACGTCCAGTAAGACCGCATTAGAAGACACTCCCGATTTCGGTTTGGCGCATGGCGTCTCTATTTGGTCTACCATAAAAACGTCCGTTGGGGAATCTTTTTTTTCGAAGCGGTCTACGACCCGGTCGCCGAAGCTTGCATTCCCTTCCGCGACAGCGGTATCATAAATCGGTCGGGCATACGATGACCCGAGACGAAAAGGAGCAAAAGAACTTATGGATATTTTCACGGTATTGAAAGCGATCCTGCTCGGGCTCGTCGAAGGGTTGACCGAGTTCGCGCCGGTATCGTCCACCGGGCATATGATCATCGTAGACGACATGTGGCTGAAATCGAAAACGTTCCTCACCCCGCCGGTGGCGAACACGTTCAAGGTGGTCATTCAGCTCGGCTCGATCCTCGCCGTCGTCGTCATGTTCCGTCGCCGCTTCGTCGAATTGCTCGGGCTGGATCGGCTTGCGGGCGGCGGGGCGGGCGAGCGGGCCGCCGGAGGGCCTCGGCTGAAACTCGGACAAGTCATCGTCGGACTCCTTCCGGCGGGCGTGCTGGGCGTATTGACGGAGGACTTTATCGATAATCACCTGTTTACGACGGAGACGGTTCTCGTCGGCCTCGTCCTCGGGGCGCTGCTCATGATCGCCGCCGACCGGCTGCGGCCGAAGACGCCGTCGACGGAGACGGTCGATCGCCTCACCTATAAACAAGCGCTGACGGTCGGACTCGTGCAATGCTTTTCGCTGTGGCCCGGCTTCTCCCGTTCCGGCGCGACGATTTCCGCCGGCGTGCTCGCAGGCATGAGCCATAAGGCCGCCGCGGATTTCACCTTCATCATGGCGGTGCCGATCATGGCGGGCGCAAGCCTGATTTCCTTCGTCAAAAATTTCGACGATTTTACTGTCGCGGCGATCCCGTTTTTCGTGGCGGGCTTCGTGAGCGCCTTCGTCTTCGCGATGATTTCGATCCGCTACTTCTTGAAGTTGATCGATCGCGTGAAGCTGGTTCCCTTCGCGATCTATAGGCTCGCGCTCGCCGCCGTCATCGCCTGGGTTTATTTCTTCTAAAACCGTTATGCGGTCAGCGTCGCCGCGGCGGATTCCATGCGGTATGCCGCGAGCGGACCCTCGTACACCGGACGCAGCGACGGCGCGCTCATGAAGTCATGCGGCGCCGTCATGGCCGGCGGCTTTCCTAAGAGCTCCACGCCGCCGCGCCGCAGGACGGTCGCAACGAACTCCGAACAAAAATACGCATCCCGCTTCCGCAGCCGGGTCGGAAACACGAAATTCAGTAACCCTATGAAGTTATAAGCGTAATGCTCCCCCTCTCGTTCGAACCTCTCCACCTCCCGCGCGATCCGCGCGAACCGTTCCTCGTCGAGGCGCAGCTCGTATACGATGCACGTCGTGCGCTTCAGCGCGACGTAGATGCCCGCATCCCGGCGCTCTCGTACGAAGCCTGCGTTCCATGGCAGCCGCAAATGCTTGCGCCCGAAGCTGTAAAGCTCGCCGAGCTCGACGTCGAGCGCGAGCGACGCGTGATTGTACGGGGCCTTCGTCACGAGCCGAATCAATCTCGTGAACAACGTTCCTGTATCCGTCAACACAACATAAACCGTCTTCATTCCGTTCCCATCCCTTACCCTTCGACAGTCGATTATGAAATCCATTGTAAGGGTTCGGGAAACATGGACCTACCGTATTGCGGCGGGAACGCCGCCCGGCCTTAAGACCGGGAGACGGCCCCGGCCTCGCGCCTTCCCGCGAGCTTCAGGCCGATCGCGGCCGCGAACGCCGACATCGC
This sequence comes from Paenibacillus sp., assembly GCF_035645235.1. Classification (GTDB taxonomy): domain Bacteria; phylum Bacillota; class Bacilli; order Paenibacillales; family YIM-B00363; genus Paenibacillus_AE. The sequence continues at coordinate 19,707 of NZ_DASQMZ010000076.1, read as the reverse complement.
CGCGCCCGCCGCGAGGAACACCCCGCCGACGCCGATCCATGCGGCCAGCGCGGCGCCGAGCATCGGCGCGGCGAGCATCGAGCCGGTCTGCAGCGCATTCGCGAACGCGGAAACCGGGGCGACGGTCGCCTCCGTCGTCTCCGTCTGAAGCAGGTAGCCGAACGGCACCGAGCCGAAGGCGCCGACGAACCCCATGGCCGCGAAGCAAGGCGCCCAAAACCACATAGAGGTCGGGAGCAAGCCGTACGCGCCGACGCCGACGAGCGCGATCATGAGCCCCGACAGCACCCCGACGCGGCTCATCAGCCGGAGCGGGTCGGCTTTCCAGAACGTCCAGCGGCCGGCGGCGAGCGCGCCCAGCACGCTGCCGCCGCCGATGCCGCTCATCAGGACGCCGAGCGACGCTTCGCCGAGGCCGAGACGCGCCGTGAACAAGACGAATAGGCCGTCGTACAAAAATAAGAGGAACATCATCGCACCCGTATACGCGATGCCGAAGCCGAGCGTTCGCCGGGAACGGACGTAACGCAGCGCCGCGCGCATCTCTTCGATAAAGCGGGAGGTCCCCGCCCCGGGGGGCGGCGCGTCCGGGTCGCCGGAAGGCGCCGCAAGCGCCGCCGGGGCGCTCCGCGGCAATCCGAGGAGGACCGCCGCGGAGAGCAGGTACAGCGCCGCGCCGAGCCAGAACGGGGCGAAAGGACCGTGCAGCGCGATCAGGGCGCCGCCGGCCATCGGGGCGACAATCTTGGTCGCGTTGACCGTCATGTGGCTCAGCGCGCTCGCTTCCGCCAGTCCCGAAGGCGGGACGAAACGCTTGATGGCGGACTGGCGGACGGGGTCGAAGACGGCGCTGGCGCACATTTTCAGAAATACGAGCAGCAGCAGCCAGGCGAGCGAGGGCGCCCAGAGGAGGCCGAAGACGACGATGCCGCGCAGCAGGTCGCATACGACGAGAACGGCGCGCGGGTCGAGCCGACCGATCCTTAGGCCCGCGAGCGGACCGACGACGACGTAAGGCAGCCCGATGCATATCGAGAGAAGCGCCAGCTCGAAGGCGCCGTATCCCCACACGTACACGACGATCGCGCTGAGCGCGAGAAAGTCCGACCAATTGGCGAAGTCCGACAAGGCTTGGCCAGCGAACAGGCGGCGAAACCCGGAAAGACGAAGCGGTGCCCACAATGCGTTCATATACGAAAAAACCTCCTGAATCGATGTCTGCATCCAGCGTACCGCTCGAATGTCAGAGAAAGATCAGAAGGGTCCATCAATCAAGTAAGATGTTTGCGAAGCTCCGCCTCGATGTAGGGCAGGAGCCCGGCGATTTCGGTGTCGGCGATCAGCCGCTCCCGTTCGGTCGCATACCGATCGGTCACTTCGGGCCAGCCCTCGCGCGCGGCGTACCGCAAGGCGGTCTGGAGGCCGTCGAGCAGATGCGGGACGAACCGGGAGCGCCGCAGCGTGGCAATGCCGAGATCGATCGACGCGGCTCCGTCCCTCGGGCGTTCTCGGTATTGGAGCACTCCGCGCAAAACCAGAAACAGCCCCTCCTCCCGTTGGAACGGGTACTTCTCCATGAGACGCTCGATCTCGGCTAAGCGTTCCCCGGCGCCGGTCCAATCGCCAAGCTTCATCGGCAGCTCGAGCCGCTGATTCGCGAGATACGGCATCAAGTTCGGCTCCGGGGCGGCGATCGCGTTCGCCCAAGCAGCCTCGAGCATCGCTTCCGCCGCGTCGAAGTCGCCCCAATCCATCAGCATGAAGCTCATATTGTGTCGCTCGACCTCGTCGTGCAACATCGCGGGCATCATGCGGCGGCGCAACGCCGCTTCGACGAACGGCCGGCTCGCCTCCGGTTTCATTAGGTGGTATAAGTGCAGCAGGTAGTATACCCGCGTCCCGAACGGGGCGTCTCCGTGCACGAGCGGGCGGAAGCGGCCTTCGAGGAACGGCACTAACAGCCGCATCGGTTCGTCCAGCTCGAAGCCGAGCACGTCGGACTGCTTCGCGAGCGCAAGCAAGGCGTCGCCTCGCCCGTACAGCAAATTCGCGTCGATGAGCCCGCGCATGCGCTCGGCGTGCGCCGGGTCCGCGGCCAGCGGATGCGGTCTGCCCGCGGGCGCGGCCTTCGCCTCCAAGCGGTACCCCGCGCCGCGAACCGTGCGGATGACGTAAGCGTCTCTCCACGCCGAAAGCTTCTTGCGAAGCCGGTAGACATGATCGTCCACCGTACGATCCGTCGGCGATTCGAGCGGCCAGACGGCGTCGAGCAGCTGCTCCCGCGAAAGCGTACGGCCGAGGTGGCGTTGGAACGTGTCCAACAATTGGAATTCCTTAGGCAGCAGCGAGACGGCCTCGTCCCGGTAACGGGCCGTACGCGCGTCTCGATCAAGCTCGATCGGGGACATCGGCGTTCCTCCAAACACGTGTGGTGCGTCGACGTTAGTATAGCAGGGTTTGGGAAAAAGCTCGACATCGACCGGGAACGCGTGTATTATCTGATATAGTACACACATTACAGTCGAGGGAGCTGCAACCTTATGCTGCCGATTTACGAAAGCATCGTTCAGCGGCTGAAGGAGCAAATCGCGAAAGGGATCCTCCGGGAGGGCGATAAAATTCCCTCCGTTCGCGAGATGTCCGCCGCGCTGCTCGTCAACCCGAATACGGTGGCCAAGGCGTATCAGGAGCTCGAACGGCAAGGCGTGATCGTCACCGTTCGCGGCAAGGGCACGTTCGCGGCGGCGCCGGCTTCGGCGCCCGGCATGGAACGGGAGCGCGCGGAGGAGCTGCGCTCGTCGCTCAAGCGAATCGTCGTGGAGGCCAAGCATCTAGGCATGAGCCGAAGCGGCTTCGAAGCATGGGTACGGCAAGAAATCGACGAATATTGGGGGACCTCCGATGTTGACGGTTAACGCGATTACGAAGACGATCGAAGGTCGGCCGGTGCTGCGCGGCATCGACTTTACGCTGGAGCCGGGCATCGTCGCCGGCCTGATCGGACGCAACGGCGCGGGCAAGACGACGCTGCTGAAGACGATGGCGGGCATCCTCGATCCGGACGCGGGCGTCGTCGAGCTCGACGGGAAGCCGATACACCGGGTGCAGGAAGCAAAGCGCGAGCTCGTCTTCGTCCCCGACTCTCCGGAGGCGTGGTTCGGCTATACGCCGTCCGAGGCGGCGGGATGGCTCGCCCAGGTGTATCCCGCGTTCGACCGGACTTATTTCGAGGCCACGCTGCGCCGGCTGGATCTTCCCTCCGCCGCAAGCGTGCGCCAGTTGTCCAAAGGCATGCGCATGCTGTTCAGCATCGCGCTGGGCTTATCTACCAGAGCTCCATACGTGCTGCTCGACGAGCCGACGAACGGCGTCGATCCGATCGCGAAGAAGCAGGTATTGTCGATGCTGGTGGACGCGGCGTCGGAAGGGCGTACGCTCGTCGTCTCTTCGCACCTCCTGGAGGAGCTCGAACGGATGACGGATCGGCTGCTGCTGATGAAGAACGGCCGGATCGAGTCGTTCGGTACGGAGGAAGCGCTTGACGGCGCCGTGAGCAAGCTGCAGCTCGCGTTCGAGGGGGATGCGCCGGAGGAGTGGCTCGCCTTGCCCGGCGTTCGGGTGTTGGAGCATGTCGGCCGCGTATACACGGTGCTCGTCGATCCGGCCGGGGAGGCGCTTGAGAGGTTGGACGCGTACCGGACGCTCATCCGCGAGCCGCTGCCCGCGAAGCTGGACGACGTATATGAATGGAAATTCGGAGGGTATGCCGATGATCGATAAAGCGTTGTGGATTCGGGAGTACAAAAGCGCGCGATGGATCTTGTGGCTTATGCCGATCGCCCATTTCTTGGCGCTCGGGCTGCAGCGGATGAACCGCTGGGTCTTCGCCCCCGAAGCGGAGCTATTTAGAGATTTGGCCCGCCTGCCGCAATGGTTGCACGGCCCTTACGACGACGGCTCCCTCGAGATGGGCGCCCGGCTGCTTCTCACGCTGGCGGCGTTGGCGCTCGCGCTTATACAGCTCGGCGGGGAGCGGAGGAACGGGACGCAGGAATTGCTGTTTTCGCTGCCCTACTCCCGTCGGCGCCTGTTTGCCGCCAAGTGGCTCGTCGGCGTAACGGGCATCGCCGGCGCCACGGCGTTCGGCACCGGGATCGACATGATCGTTGTGGCCGCTTCGCCGATCGCGCCGTATTTCGATCTCGGCTATCACGCCGCGCAGTTCGTCTACTCGACGCTTGCGGTGAGCGCCGCCTACTCGCTGGCGCTGTTCCTCGGCTCGATCACGGGCAGCGTCGCCTCCCAAGCGGCCTTATCGCTCCTGATGTGGCTGCTGCCCGGCGGCATTCTGTTCTTGCTTCATGCGTTCCTGGCGATGCACGGCGTCGCGGATCAACATTTCGAGCATTATTGGTACATGGAAGGCTTTCTGTTTTTCATCACCTACATGGTTTTGCCGTTCGACGAATTCCATCCGCTGCGGTACGGCGTGCTGGCGATCCTGCTGCTGGCGGGCACGGCGTTCGGCGCGGCCGCCTACGAGCGGAACCGGACGGAAAACAACGGGAAGCTGATGCTGTTTCCCGTGTGGGAGCGTACGCTGCAGGTCGGCTTCGTAACCTGCTTCGCCCTCCTGTGCGCCTTGATCGGTTCTTTGCTGCTTCGCATCGGCACGCCTTTGGTGTCGTATTACATCGGCGGGATCGCGGGGCTTCTCATCGGCTGGCGGCTCATTGTGCGGTTAACCCGCATGCGTCTGAAAATCTAATCCCGTTGCGTCCCGTCGGACGCGCCTATGCTTGTTCGCATGCTTTTCCGAATCTTGAATACAATGAAGTATTCACGAAACGGAGAGGTGCGCATGGCTCAGCAATCATTCTTACGCGGTACGTTCGTCTTATCCGCCGCCGCCTTCGTCAACCGCATTCTCGGCTTCGTCAGCGGAATGTTTCTGGCCCGCATTCTCGGCGCGGAGGGCATCGGGCTGCTCATGATGGCGCATCCGCTCGTGCCGCTCGTCATTACGGTCACGGAGCTCGGGCTTCCGGTGGCGATCTCGAAGTTCGTCGCGGAGGCGGACGCGCGGGGCGATCAAACCAAGATCAAAAGAATTTTATTTGTCTCGGTGCTCGTAACGGGCACCCTTAGCGTCATTCTGACGGCGTTCTCGCTGATCGGGGCGGAATGGATCGCGTCGCTGTTGCTGACGGATCCGCGTGCGTATTACGCGATGCTGGCGATTACGCCGATCGCGCCGATCGTCGCCGTCTCCGCCGTATTAAAGGGCTATTTCCGCGGCAAGCAGCGGATGACGACGATCGCGGCCTCGGACATTTTGGACAATACGGTACAGCTCGCGTGCGTCCTGGCTCTCGTACATATTTTAATGCCGTACGGCATCGCCTACGCCGCGGCCGGCGCGATGCTGGCGGCCGTCGCGGGCGAGGCGACGCAGTTGCTGTTTCTCTCGGCGTGCTACCGGGCGTACCGCGTGAAGGGGGAGGCCCGGGAATCTTATCTCGATCGGCTCCGCCACGGCCGACGGACGCTTGGGGAGCTGCTTCAGATGGGACTCCCGACGACCGGTCACGGCGCGATTCATTCGATCTATGGCGCGTTCCAGCCGATGCTGATCACGAAAAGTCTCGCGTTGGCCGGGGTCGGCACGGCGCTGGCGACGAAGCAGTTCGGCATGTTGGCAGGCTACGCCTTCCCGCTGCTGTTTATGCCGAGCTTCGTCACCCACTCGCTGTCGACGGCGCTCATTCCGGCGATCAGCGAAGCGGCGGCGAATAAGAACGGGCTCTTGATGCACGCGCGGATGGAGCAGGCGATGCGCATCGCCCTGCTCGTCGGCGCGCCGAGCACGGTCGTGCTGTTCGAATGGGCGACGCCGCTGACGACGCTCATTTACAATGCGCCGGAGGCGGGGCCGCTGCTGAAAATATTGGCGCCGCTATTCTTCCTGCATTATTTCGACGCGCCGCTGCACGCGATCCTGCTCGGTCTCGGCCGGGCGAACGCTTCGATGTGGAATTACATCGTCGCCACGGCGTTCAAGGCGTTGGCGCTGTTCGTGTTCGGCAGCGAATTCGGCATCGTCGGCATCGCGTACGGGCTCGGCTTCGGCATGGTCGTCTTAACGATCCTGAACTTCATGTCGATCTCGAGCGTCATCGGATTTTACATGGACATTCGGAAATACGTAAAGGTCGGCATCTGCATGATCGCCATGGCGATCGCGGGCCAGCTCCTATACGAAGGGATGATCGAATCCGGCGCGACGATGTTATGGGCGACGATCGGCTCGATGAGCGCCGCTTTGGCGTTATACTTCTGCTTGTTGTCGCTCAGCGATACGATCCGATTCCGGCATATCCGCCACCTTGCCGCAGCGATCGGCGCGCGAATGCGCTAATGTGCGCATCCTCTCGGTACGTTGCGAGACGGAAGACTGGGAGGGTTCCATAAATAAACAATTTAAGAAGGGGCATCCTACACCAGATGAACTTTGGAGTGGGGTGCTTTTTCCTATATGCGGAAAACGATAGCCATGCCTGTCTTGTTCGCGATCGCGTTCGCCGCGGGCGCGGGCTGTGCCGGAGAGGTGCGGGACGATGCGGCGATAGAGGGCAGTCAGTATTTGAAGGATGAGCGGGCGCTGCTGCAAAGCCGCGCGAACCGCTGGATCGGCGAAGGGGCCGAAGGCGGAGCGCTGCGCATGAGCGGCGCGGACGGGGCGGCCGAAGCGCGAGCGGCGGAGGGGGATCGGTGGCAGCGAATCGGGGATGCCGGCATCGACGATCCGTATGCGGCCGACGCCCGCAGTCCGGTCCTCGGCGGACGTCGGCCGATGGCTGCGGCTTCCGCGGCGGGGGGCGACGCGATCGAGCGCGTGCTGCGGACGGCGACGGCATACGAAGGCGCGCCGTACGAATACGGCTCGGACCGGGAAGAGCCCACGACGTTCGACAGCTCGGACTTCGTGCATTGGGTGTATCTCGAGGCGCTCGGCATCGATTTGCCGCGCGACTCGCGGGCCCAGGCGGAGTACGTCCTCGCGCACTCGCCGCGCACGTTCGACCGGTTGGGCGACGCAAAGCCGGGGGATTTGCTATTTTTCGCGGCGACCGGGGCGGAGGCCGCCGCGGCCGCGAGCGAAGGGATGATCAATCATGTCGGGTTATACCTCGGCGACGGGCGCATGATCCATACCGCCTCGCCTTTGTCCGGCGGCGTCCGGATCGACGCGATTCGCGGCAGCGCGTTCGAGGAGCGATTCGCGATGGGCGGATCGGTCATCGGGGCACCGCGCTAGCGGCCTAGCGCGCTGGCCGCGCGGCGCTGTACGAGCCGGAGGCGAACGGCGAAGCCCGCCGCGGCGACCGTCAGCCCCGCCGTAATGCCGATCCAATACCCGAACGGGCCGAGCGTCGTCCAGGACAACGCATAACCGGTCGGAATGCCGATGCCCCAATACGCGACGAGCGCCGTCACGAACGGCACGGTCACGTCCTTGTAACCGCGAAGCGCGCCCTGCAGCGACGCCTGAGCGGCGTCCGAGAGCTGAAAGAAGATGACGAAGACGAGAAATTGCGCCGTGAGGCTCGCGACGTCCGGCGACGAGGTAAACCAGGAGGCTACGAAGCCGCGGTTGAAATAGAGCGCGACGGCTGCGGCCGCGATAATGCCGATCGCGGCGGTTACGCCGATGCGGCTGTACTGCTTCGCGTCCGCCGTCCGCCCGGCGCCGACCTCGAACCCGACGAGAATCGTCAGCGCCATCGAGATGCTGAGCGGCAACATGAACATCATGCCCGCGAACGTGATCGCCGCTTGGTGGGAAGCGATCGTCGCGGTGTCGAAGGTCGAGCCCATCAGCAGCGTCACGACCGCGAAGATGCTCGCTTCGAAGAAGATAGAGAGACCGATAGGCACGCCGACGGACAGCAGCTCCTTGAAGGCGCGTAACGACGGCGCCGGCCAGCGGCGGAACAGGCCTTGCCCGCGAACGGCGTCGAGGCGGAAGCAAAACCAGAGGCTGATCGCCAGCACGATCCAATACGTGACCGCCGTCGCGTAGCCGGCACCGACGCCGCCCATGCGGGGAAAGCCGAGCTTGCCGAAGATGAGCACGTAATTTATCGCGATGTTGCAAGGCACGGCGAACAAGACGATTGCCATCGTCACCCTCGTGTAACCTTGAGCGTCGAAGTAATTGCGGATGACGCCGGAGACGAAGAGCGGCAAAATGCCCCATGACAGCCCGACCAAATACCGCTTCGCGATGTCGTGCACCGCCCCGTCGAGGCGCATGGCGTCCAGGATCGGTTCGACGGCGACCGCGCCGAGCCCGATGACGAGCGCTCCGATCGCGGCGGAGAGATAGACCGCCTGCATGACGGAAGACGCGATGCGCTCCGGCCTTCCCGCGCCGACGAGCTGGGAGACGATCGGGGTGACGGCCAGCAGCACCCCCGTCAGCGCGACGAACGCCGGCATCCAAAGATTGGCCCCGATGGCGACGCCCGCGAGGTCGTCGGTGCCGGCTCGTCCGGACATGATCGTGTCGAATAAGTTCATGGCATGATAACCGACTTGCGTAACGAGGATCGGCCACATGATCGTAAGGAACAGTCGAATTTTCGCCTTGCGGGTTACTGCGTGATACATCTTGGCATTCCTCCGTAAGATCAGGACGAGCATAACGAAAGCCTGGGTCTGTCGCCGTCCCAGGCTTTCGTCGCTTGAAGCTATATCATACAACAGGTTTATTTCAATTTCCATGCCAGTCGCGGATCGCCTTCAGCCGTTTCATGACGTCGTTGGCGCCGCGGCCGAAATAATCGTGCAGCGCGTTGTATTCTTGGTACAGCTTCTCGTACACCGCTACGTTATCCGGGATCGGCTTGAACGTCTCCTCGCGCACGCGGGCCATCCGCTTCGCGGCGTCCACGATGTTGTCGTAGCCGCCTTGCGCCGCGCCGGCCGCGACGGCGCCGAACATCGCCGCGCCGAGCGCCGGCGTCTGTTTCGAATCCGCGACTTTGATTTCGCGGTTCGTGACGTCCGCATAAATTTGCATCAAGAGGCGGTTCTTCTGCGGCAGGCCGCCGCAGGCGTACAGCTCCTCGACCGGTATGCCGTTCGAGTGGAACGCGTCGACGATCTTTCGCGTGCCGAATGCGGTCGCCTCGAGCAGAGCGCGGTACATCGCTTCCGGCTTCGTCGACAGCGTAAGGCCGAGGAACAAGCCGCTAAGCTCCGTATCGACGAGCACGGAGCGGTTGCCGTTCCACCAGTCGAGGGCGACGAGGCCGATCTCGCCGGGCTTATAAGCGGCTGCCCGCTGCTCGAGCCAGGCGTGCACGTTCACGCCTTCCGCCTTCGCGGCTTCCTGAACGTAAGCAGGCACGCATTCGTCGACGAACCAGGCGAAGATGTCGCCGACGGCGGACTGGCCGGCTTCGTAACCGAGGTAACCCGGGATGATGCCGTCTTCGACGACGCCGCACATGCCTTCGACCTCGCGTTCCTCTTCGCCGAGCAGCAGATGGCAGATCGACGTGCCCATCGCCATGACGAGCTTGCCCGGGGAGACGACGCCGACGCCCGGCACGGCCGCGTGCGCGTCCACGTTGCCGACGGCGACCGCGATGCCCGGCGGAAGGCCCATCGCGGCGGCCATCGCTTCCGTCAGCTCGCCGGCCTTCGTGCCGAGCGGCACGACGTCGCCGCGCAGCTTCGTCTCGGCGATGCGCTCGAGCCGCGGATCGAGCGCTTTAAAAAATTCCTTGCTCGGATACCCTTCCTTCTTATGCCAGATCGCTTTGTATCCGGCGGTGCAGCTGTTGCGCGCGAAGCTGCCGGTCATCTGGTTCACGACCCAGTCCGCCGCCTCCATGAACCGGTCGGCCGTCTCGTATACGTCCGGCGCCTCGTCAAGAATTTGCCAAGCTTTGGCGATCATCCATTCGGACGAAATTTTGCCGCCGTAGCGCGGCAGGAACGCTTCGCCGCGCGCCTTCGCGATCGCATTGATTTTGTTCGCCTCGTCCTGCGCGGCATGGTGCTTCCACAGCTTCACCCAGCTGTGCGGGTTGTTTTTCCACTCCGGCTTAAAGCAGAGCGGTACGCCAGACGCGTCGACGGGCAGCATCGTGCAGGCCGTAAAGTCGATGCCGAGCCCGATGACGTCGGCCGGGTCGACGCCGGAAGCCTTAATGACCTCGGGGACGGAGCGCTTCAATACGTCCAAATAGTCGTTCGGGTGCTGCAGCGCCCATTCGTAGCCGAGGCGCACGCCGGATTCCGGCAGCGTCTCGTCGATGACGCCGTGCGGGTACGGCGTGACATGGTCCGCGACCTCCGTGCCGTCGCCGAGATCCACGAGCACCGCGCGCCCGGATTCCGTGCCGTAGTCGACGCCGATCGCATACGTCTTGCGAGCTGTCATGTTCATGTTCCTCCTTCGGATGGGGGTTTGGCCATAATAGCGTCCGCGCGACCATGAGGCCGGCATCTCTATCGGAATCGCTTACATTTTCCCGTGTGAACGTTACGAGCCCCCGCACCTCGGAAGCTCAAAATCGGCCTCCAATAACAAATCTAGGACGCTCGCTGCTCCTCAGTATAGCATCGGTCACACTTGTATGTACAACTTCGTTTTCGACAATAGCGACCGAGGCTTGAATTCGGCTCGTCCAGGGCACAATGGGGAAGTAGAAAGTGGTAAAGCGTGGAATGAGCGGGGGGTTGTCGTATGATTTGGTGGGAAATCGCGGGACGGGCGGCGGTCGTATTTATCGCGCTGCTCGTCTGGGCCCGGATCTTGGGCAAGAAAATTATTTCGCAGATGACGTTTTTCGATTTCGTCGCCGGCGTAGCCATCGGCTCGATCGGCGCGAATATGATGTTTAACCGTTCGGTGCCGTTCGGCGCGATGCTGGTCGGCGCGTCCGTATTTTGCGCGTTGGCGCTGGCGTCGGATTTCGTGTCGCTGAAGAGCTTCTTGGGGCGCAAGTTGCTCGATTCCGAGCCGACGATGGTGATCCGCAACGGGCGGATCTTGGAAGAAGGGATGGAGAAATCGCGCCTCACGGTCGACGGCTTGCTGCAGCTGCTCCGGAAGAACAGCGTGTTTTATTTGGACGAGGTGGAGCTCGCGTACTTCGAGGTCGACGGCACGCTGTCCGTGCTGCGTAAGGCGTCGACGCTGCCCGCGACGCGGGAGGACGTCGGCGTCGCGAAGCCGAGCCGGGGGCGTCCGCAAGCGATTATCGTCGACGGAAAGCTGTTGCCGAACAGCCTGGAGGAGGCGAAGAAGGACGAGGCTTGGATGCAAGCGCAGCTCCGTAATGCGAACGTCGGGCGGGTGGAGGACGTCGCGTTCATGCAAGTGGACGAACAGGGAGTCGTATACATAGATACGAAGCAGGACCCGGATGTGCTACAGTGAGGGGGGCGGATCGAGGGGAGAGGAAGAAAGCTTGAAGCGCATCTACACGTATGCATGTCATGAGGACGAGGAAGCGCTATGCGCGCTGGAGCGCCGGTCGCTGTTCGCCGACGCCGTCCCGGCGGGGACGGGAGCATTCGTCGCAAGCCGGGAACTGGAGCCGGGACGCAGCCCGTTTCTGAAAAGCCGCCTCGACGTTCGGCTGCTCGCGGCCTCGCCGACCGAGCTGGCGGAGCTCGCACGGGGGGCAGGCGTCGCCGCTCCGTCGTTCAAGGTCGTCTTCGCCAAGACGGACGAGACGATTCCCTATGCGGATCGGCGCGAAGCCGAGCGCATCGTCGGCGGCGCGGTGCGGGGGACGGCGGACATGCGGACGCCCGCGGAGCGGTTCGGCGTCGCGCGGCTGCCGGACGGACGTTGGGCGTTCGGGCCGCTGACGGAAAACGACGGCGCCTGGCGGCGGCATGCAGAAAAGCCCAGGCAATATTCCACCGCGCTCGGGGCGAGGCTCGCGCGGGCCGTCGTGAATGTCGCGGCGCCGAAGCTGCAGGGGACAAAGGCGATCGATCCGTGCTGCGGCATCGGCACCGTCTTGCTCGAAGCGCTGTCCATGGGCCTGGATATCGTCGGTTCCGACGTGAATCCGCTGGCGGTCCTAGGCGCCCGGGAAAATTTAACGTTCTATGGCTATCCGAACGTCGTTCGCATCGCCGACGCCCGCGATTTGACGGGAGCGTACGACGCGGCGATCGTAGACCTGCCGTATAATCTATGCTCCGCGCTGCAGGCGCACGAGCGAGACGAGCTGTTGGCCGCGGTTCGCCGCATCGCCGCCCGCGCGGTCGTCGTGGCGACCGAGGACGTAAGCGAATCGTTGCGGCGCGCCGGGTTCGACGCGTACGACGGGTGCGAGGTTCGCAAAGGCGCGTTCCGCCGTCTCGTCGCCGCGGTACGGTGAAATTTTGAATATTTTATGTAATTCCTATTAAGCAGGTAGGAATAATAATGAATTCGTTGTATACTGTTGCTTGAGCGTTACAAAGCCGCTATAATTTTTCCCAATGACATCCCTCGGGGCAAAGGAGTACATAATGGACAAAAAGCTGATTTTCGGACACAAAAACCCAGACACGGACACGATCTGCTCGGCGATCGCCTATGCCGATCTAAAGACCCAATTAGGCGACAACGTCGAAGCCGTCCGCCTCGGCGCCGTCGGCGGCGAAACCCAATTCGCGCTCGACAAGTTCGGTTTCGAAGCGCCGCGTCTCGTCGAGACGGTCGCGAACGAAGTCAAGGGCGTCATCCTCGTTGACCACAACGAGCGTCAGCAGAGCGTATCGGACATCGATCAGGTGCAGGTGCTCGAGGTCATCGACCATCACCGCATCGCGAACTTCGAGACGAGCGGCCCGTTGTACTACCGCGCGGAGCCGGTCGGCTGCACGGCTACGATTCTTCTGAAGTTATATAAGGAAAACGGCAAATCCGTGCCGCAAAACGTCGCCGGCCTCATGCTTTCCGCCATCATCTCCGACTCGCTGCTGTTCAAGTCGCCGACGTGCACGGAACAAGACGTCGCCGCGGCGAAGGAGCTTGCCGCCATCGCCGGCGTAGATGCCGAGAAATACGGCCTCGACATGCTGAAGGCGGGCGCCGACTTAAGCGACAAGACGGTCGCGCAGCTCATCTCGCTCGACGCGAAGGAATTCACGATGGGCGGCTCGAAGGTCGAGATCGCGCAGGTGAACGCGGTCGACGTGAACGACGTGCTGTCCCGCCAAGCGGAAGTCGAAGCGGCCCTCGCCCAAATCATTGCGGACAAAGGCCTCGACTTGTTCCTGTTCGTCGTGACGGACATTCTCAACAACGATTCCGTCGGCATCGCGCTCGGCAAGAAAGCGGACGCCGTCGAGAAAGCGTATGGCGTGACGCTGTCGAACAACACGGCGGTGCTCAAGGGCGTCGTCTCCCGCAAGTCGCAAATCGTCCCGGTGCTGACCGAGACATTCAACAAACAATAAGCTTATGTAAGCCGAAAACGGGCCGAGCGTCGCAATTTGCGACGCTCGGCCCTCGTTCGTTCCAGACGCTCGTTACCAGCGCCATAACGGTTCCGGCAGCGGCAGCAGCTCGGAGACGCGAACGAATCGCGCGTCCCGCTGCAGCCGCGGAATCGCGGCGCGCAGCGCCGCCGACGTAATGCGGCCCGGCGGCCCGACGTGGCCGATAACGATCGAGTCGGACTGCCGTTCGAGCTTCCGCTCCAGCATCCTCAACTGCTTGTATACGTGAGCGGACGTATACGTGTCATCCAGGAACAAGTCGTTGCTAATAAGCGGCACCCCGAACCGCTCAGCCTCCTCCGGCGCCTTGCTTCGCGGACTTGTCCGGCTGTCGAGGTAATACAGTCCTCGCTCCCGGCACACCTCCATGACGATGCGCATCACCCGCGCATCGGCCGTCGCTTTCGAGCCCATATGGTTGTTAACGCCGCGCGCATGCGGCACGTCGTCGATCGCGGCGGCGACGCGGTTGCGGATTTCCATGTCGGACAAATCCGTCGTAATCGCGCCGGGACCGAGCCAGCTCCGCTTGCCGCGCACCGGCTCCATCGGCAGATGCACGATTACCTCGTGCCCGGCCCGGTGCGCCGCCTCCGCGTCCCGCTTCGTCGTCGGCAGGAACGGCATGACCGCGACCGTAATCGGCACGGGCAGCTCCAGCATTTCTTTCGTGCCGTCCATCGCGTTGCCGAAATCGTCGATGACGATCGCCACGCGCCGCGGGGCGTCGTCCGTCGCTTCGCTCGGCGCGAACGCGGCGGCCCGCGCCGGCGCCGCGGCCGCCGCGAAGCCGACGCAGAGCGCCCCCGCGAGAGCGAGCTTCGAAATCCTTTGCATATTAAGTAAGAACGCCATCCTTCCCAAGCCCCTTCTGAAATCGAGTACCCCGTATCTTGTCCGTTGCCGGCCAGAAATATACGCTGGCCTTCGTCCGGCGGGGGAAGGATAACTATGGAATCCTTAAAGCGCAATTTTCTCTTCCGGGCAAGCCGCTGCCGCTCGCGGTCGGCGCCTCGCAGACTGCCCGCCCCTCGTTTGGTTCCTGCCGTTCCGGCCGCGGATAACGTCCGAGGTGCTTGTCTGCCGAATTCGTCGAGGGCAGCGAGGCGATGGAAGAGACAGGACAGCGCTTCCATGCTAAAATAGGTGGTATTGTTACCGATAACTCACCCCAACGAGGAGGGACTTCCGATCGTGAAATTGGACGCGCATCAACATTTCTGGACGTACGATCCGGTCGAATACAGCTGGACCGGCGGGCCCGACAGCCCGATCAGCCGCAGTTTCGGTCCGGAGGAGCTCGCGTCGCTGCTGAAGAGCCGGGGCATCGACGGCGCCGTAGCGGTGCAGGCGAGGCAGTCGCTCGAAGAGAACGACTACCTGTTAAAGCTGGCGGACGAGCACGATTTCGTCAAAGCGGTCGTCGGCTGGGTCGATCTCCGGTCGCCGGACGTCGAAGCGCAGCTCGAGCGGTACGCGCGGCATCCGAAGTTTAAGGGCGTGCGGCATATCGTGCAGGGCGAGTCGGACGACGCCTTCCTGTTAAGGGACGATTTCTGCCGAGGTGTCTCGCGGCTGGCCGATTACGGGCTCACGTACGACATTCTCATTTATCACCGGCAGCTGCCGGCCGCGATCGAGTTCGCTCGCCGCTTCCCGAACCAGCCGTTCGTCGTCGATCATATCGCGAAGCCGGACATCAAAAACGGGCTCGCCGAGCCGTGGACGAAGCTCATTCGGGAGTTGGCTGCGTGCGGCAACGTCCATTGCAAAATTTCCGGCATGGTCACGGAGGCGGACCACGGCGCTTGGACGCCCGAAGACATTCGCCCGTACCTGGAGACGGCGCTTGAGGCGTTCGGGCCGTCGAGGGTCATGTTCGGCTCGGATTGGCCGGTGTGCCTGCTCGCCGCGGACTACGGGACGACGTTCGACCTCGTCGACGAGGCGACAAAGTATTGGAGCGAGGAAGACCGAGCGAAGCTGTTCGGCGGCAATTGCGCGGCGTTCTACGGTATTGAAGAGGGGAAAGGCGCATGAGGGGGGACGACAGAAAGCTGCACCCGCATTACCCTGGGGCCGAAGAGGTCGACGCGTGGGTCGAGTCGATCTTCCGGCTGAACGACGAGACGCCGTGCAAGGCGGAGGTCGTTCAAGCGACGGGGTTTCGCGAGACGTTCGGCACGCCGCAGTTCGGAAAACACTTCCGTTACGTGCGGTTCGAGCCGCAGGGGATGGAACCGTTCTACGCCTACTGGCAGCCGGCGCACGCAGGCCCGGCGCCGCTGCTCGTCCACGTGCCGGGCTACGGCGCCGAGATGAGCGCGCATCCGGAGCTCGTGGCGGCCGGGTACAACGTGCTGCATATCAATCCGCTCGGCTACGTCACGCCGGACGGGCCGCAGTCGCGGTTGCGCACGGAGAACGATTGGCCGGTGCTGCCGGACACGATCGCAAGCGCCGGGCAAGCCGGCTACCGCATCTGGCTCGCGAACTGCGTCGCGGCGATCGAGTGGGCGATGAAGCAGCCGAGCGTGCAGCCGAACCGCGTTTCGTTTTTCGGTACGAGCCAAGGCGGGGGCGGGGCGCTCCTGCTCGGCTCGATGTACCGGGATCGCGGCGCGCGCGCCGTGGCGGCGGACGAACCGTTCCTGACGCATTTCCCGTTGGCCGACGCTCGAGGGGCGTACCGCAGGGCTCCGATCGGGCTCGAACGGACGTCGCCCGAAGCCGGATGGCGCGGGCTCGGCTTCGTCGACACGATGAACCACGCGCGGCGCCTGACGCTGCCGGTGCTGCTGACGGCGGGCGAGGCGGACGACATCTGCCCCCCGGAGACGATTCAGGCGCTCTTCGAACGGCTGCCGGGCACCCGCTCGCTCACAATGCTGTCCGGCGAAGGGCACGGGTACACGAGCGTGTTCGTGCCGCTCGCGAGCGCATGGTTCCGGCTATACGCTTAATAACGAGCGGGCCGACTGCCGAACGACGAGCTCCGACGGCAATACGATTTTCCGAGGCGCGGCGCCGGCCGCGCCTCCGATGCGTTCGATGAGCAGCTGCATGCCGAGCGACCCGAACTCGTAGGCGGGCTGCTGCGCGACGGTCAGGAACGGATCGAGGACGATCGCCTCGCCGAAGTCGTCGAAGCAGACGACCGACAAGTCCTCCGGCACGCGTACGCCCCGATTACGCAGAGCGCGTATGACGGCCAGCGCCAGAAAGTTGTTCGCCGCGAACACGGCCGTCGGCGGCCGTTCCGCCGACAACAGCGCGTCGACGAGCCCGCCGGCCTCGAACGACGTATAACCGACCTCGAAGACGAGCGCCGGATCGAACGGTACGTCGCCGAGCTTGAGCGCGTCCGCGTACCCGGCGTACCGAAGCCGCGCCGTCGACACGTCCTGCCGCCCGCCGACCATCGCGATGCGCGTATGGCCGAGCGAAAGCAGATGCTCGACGAGCCGTCTTGCGCCCTCCCGGCTGTCGCCGAGCACCTGATCGGCCGCGACGTCCGGCACCTCCCGGTCGAGCAGCACGAACGGCACGCCGTGCCGCTGCAACAGACGCAGATGCTCCGCGGAGCCGTCCCCCGCAGGCGCGAACAGAACGCCGTCCACGCGCGTCGACAGCACCATATCCACGTAATCGCGTTCCTTCCCGTAATCCTCGTCGCTGTTGCCGAAGAGCAGTTTGTAGCCGTTCCGCTTGGCCATATCCTCCGCGCCTCGCGCGAGCGTCGTATAGAACGGATTCGTTATGTCCGTAATAAGCAGCGACAGCATCTTCGTCTCTTGCTTGACGAGGCTGCGCGCCATCGAATTGGGCACGTAATTGAGCTCGGCCATGACGGCTTTCACGCGCTCGCGCGTCGCGGCGCTGATGCGGCCGGTGTTATTGATAACTCTCGAGACGGTCATGGCGGAGACGTTCGCCTGCTTCGCAATATCGTAGATCGTAACCACGCGCATCCTCCCGTCCTTGGAATCATAGTCTTTATTGTATAGGAAGATTTGAATTGACAGCAAGGAGAATCCTTGGTAGGTTAGGGTTATCGGTAACATTTTCTGAGGAAAAGGTGGCGGATTCAGGATGGCTGGTGACATCCAGGCCGGGGCGGACGCGATCAAGATGCACGCGAACGACCATGTGGCGACGATGCTGCGGGACGCGAAGGCGGGAGAGACGCTGAGCTTCGCGTTCGCCGGAGAGCGCTTACAGGTAACGCTTAAGGAGGATGTGGCGTTCGGGCATAAGGTGGCGCTCGTCGACATCCCGGAGGGGACGCACGTCAAGAAATACGGCGAGACGATCGGGCGCGCGACCGCATCGATTCCCGTCGGCAGCCACGTGCACGTTCATAATATCGAAGGCATACGCGGCCGCGGCGATCAAGCGGGCAAGGGGGAGAGCGCATGAGCACAAGCACAAAGACGAACGCAGGGGCGAATTTCGCGACCGCGACGATCATGGGCTATGAGAGACCGAACGGAGATATCGGCATCCGCAATCATCTGCTCATCATTCCGACGGTCATCTGCTCGAACCAGGTGTGCAGCCGTATCGCGCAGCTCGTGCCGGACGCGGTGGCCATTCCGCATCAGCACGGCTGTAGCCAGATCGGCGCGGATAAATCGCGTACGTTCGACGTGCTCGCCGGCACGGGCAAAAACCCGAACGTCGGCGCGGTGCTGATCATCAGCCTCGGCTGCGAGGTCGTCGATCCGGTCGCGCTCACCGAGGAGATCAAGAAGACGGGCAAGCCGGTCGAGTTTTTCGATATTCAGTCCGTCGGCGGCTCGGTGAAGGCGATCCAGCACGGCGCGGAGCTGGCGAAGAAGCTCAAGGCGCAGCTCGACGCGCAGCCGAAGGTGCCGGTGCCGCTGTCGAAGCTGAAAGTGGGCGTCAAGTGCGGCGGCTCGGACGCGACGAGCGGCCTTGCGTCGAACCCGGCGCTCGGCGCGGCGGCGGATGCGCTCATTGCCCAAGGCGGCGGTATCGTCATCGGCGAGACGACGGAAATTATCGGCGCGGAGCATGTGCTCGCCGAGCGGTGCGCGACGCCGGAGACGAAGGCGAAGCTGTATGAAATCGTGGACCGGTTCGAAAAGGAAGTCGAGCGCATGGGCGCCGACATGCGCGGCGGCAACCCGAGCCCGGGCAACATCGCGGGCGGGCTGTCGACGATCGAAGAGAAGTCGCTCGGCTGCATCAGCAAATGCGGCACGGCGCCGATTCGCGGCGTCATCGAGTATGCCGAGGATATTCCAGAGGGCGGCCTGTATTTCATGGATTCACCGGGCAACGACATCGAATGCGTCTCCGGCATGGCGGCGGGCGGCGCGCACATCGTCTGCTTTACGACGGGGCGCGGAACGCCGACCGGCGCGGCGGTCGTGCCGGTCATTAAGATCACCGGCAACCGCCGCATGTACGAGAAGATGAGCGACAACATGGACGTCGACGTCTCCGGCATGCTGACCGGAGAGATCAGCCTCGAGGAAGCGGGCGAAGCGATCTGGAGAGAAATCGTCGAGGTCGCGGACGGGAAGCTGACGAAGGCGGAGATTCTCGGTCATCAGGAGTTCAGCATCAACCGGATCGGCCCGAGTCTATAGAGGGGGAGCGGGATATCATGACGAAGAGATTGCAAGGCCGCGTCGCGCTCGTGACGGGCGGCAGCCGCGGCATCGGGGAAGCGATCGTGTATCGGCTGGCGGAAGAAGGCGCGCACGTCGCCGTGAATTACGCCTCCGACCGGTCGAAGCCGCTGGCAGAGAACGTGGCGGCGAAGGCGAGGGCGCTCGGCGTCAAGGCGACCGTCGTGCAGGCGGACGTCGGCAGCAAGGCGCAGGTCGTCGCGATGTTCGAGCAGGTGGAGCGGGAGCTCGGGGACGTTGAAATCCTGGTCAACAATGCGGGCATCGCGCCGTTCGAATCGTTCCTTAAAATCCAGGAGGAAACCTGGGACCGGACGTACAATACGAACGTAAAGTCGATTTTCCTATGCTCCCAGCTGGCTGCGGGCAAGATGATCGAGAAGGGCTACGGCAAGATCGTGAACGTATTGTCGACGGCGAGCCTCGTCGTGACGAGCCCGGTCATTCCGCATTACCAGTCGTCGAAGGCGGCGGCGCATATGCTGACGAAGGGCATGGCGATCGAGCTCGGCAAATACGGCAT
>NZ_DASQMZ010000075.1:0-57842 GCF_035645235.1 Paenibacillus sp. | reverse complement strand
CCGTGAGGGGTTGGATAGTCGGAGAAAATCCGACTATATCGCCGCCGCGGGCCGTGAGGGGTTGGATAGTCGGAGAAACTCCGACTATCTCGCCGCCGCGGGCCGTGGAGGGTTGGATAGTCGGAGAAACTCCGACTATATCGCTGCCGTGGACCGTGGAGGGCTGGATAGTCGGAGAAACTCCGACTATCTCGCCGCCGCCGGCCATGGAGGGCCCCGGGAACGATATTCCTTCTCACCCCTATAAAAATGATTTATGTGATAATTTTCACATAACTAATGCGAGCGCAGCAGTTCTGTAATAGAATAACCTCAGGCTTGAGAAAGCAAAGATTCGGCGCATTCGAGGGCGCAGGAATGTGAAGTTTTTCACAAACAAACAAAACTTTACAGGGGCGGTCGAACGAACGGCGAGGCGGCGGATCTACATACAACAAGGGAGTGGAGTAGCCATGGAAACAAGCGTGCTCAACGCGGAGCAGGCGGCGGCATCGAAGCCGGAATTCGCGCTTCGGCCGGACGTATTGGAGCGGTTGTCGAGACCGGAGGTGCAGGATGCGCTCGTCGCGCTCGCAGACAACTTGCCGAAGCTGGCGGAGCTGTCGACGTTGCTGACCAAAACATACGACTTGGCGCAGAAGGTCGCTACCGACCGGGTGCTGATCCAAGATACGATCGGCGGCCTGCAAGAGGTGTTGAAGCCGATCGAAGAGAAGGCGAAGTTTATCGCGTCGGCGGCCATCGAGGCGACCGATCGGGCGGAGACGCAAACCGAGACGATCGGCGTGTTCGGTCTCTTGAAGCTGCTGAAGGATCCCGAGCTGCAGCGGATGCTGCGCATCGGCCAAGCGTACTTGGACATCGTCGGCGAGCGAAAGAGACAGGGGTAGGGGGCGAAGAGACTATGAGCAAACAGAAGCATATCGTCATTCTCGGAGCCGGCTACGGCGGCTTGCTGAGCGCGTTGTCGGCCCGCGAGCGTCTGACCGCGGAAGAAGCGAAGATTACGGTCGTCAACAAATTCGATTCGCATCAGATCATTACCGAGCTGCATCGCCTCGCGGCGGGCAACGTGTCCGAGAAGGCCGTCGCGCTGCCGCTTTCGAAGCTGTTCAAGGGCAAAGCGATCGACGTGAAGATCGGCGCCGTGGAATCGATCGATCCGGATAACCGCAAGGTGGCCTTGGAAGACGGAACGTCGTACGGCTATGACGTTCTCGTGCTCGCCCTCGGGAGCGAGACGAATTTCTTCGGCATTCCGGGCCTGAAGGAAAACAGCTTTACGCTGAAGTCGGCGGCGGAGGCGAACCGCATCTTCGCGCATGTGAAAGAGCGGCTTCGCGCGTACCGCGTCTCCAAAAACAAGGCGGACGTCACGTTCGTCATCGGCGGCGGAGGGCTGACGGGCACCGAGCTCGTGGGCGAGCTCGCGGACGAACTGCCGGGCTACTGCCGGGAGGCGGGCGTCGACTTCGAGGACGTCTCGTTATATCTCGTCGAGGCGATGCCGACGATTCTCCCGATGTTTTCGCCGGAGCTGATCCAGCGCGCGGTGACCAGCTTGGAAAACAGGGGCGTTAAGTTTCTGACGAGCCTGCCGATCACCGAGGTGAACGGCTCCGTCGTCACGCTGAAGGACGGCCGCACGATCGAAACCAATACGCTCGTATGGACCGGTGGCGTGCAGGGGCATACGCTCGTCGCGAATTGCGGCATCGAGGTGAATCGCGGCCGCGCATCGGTCAACGAATACCTCCAATCGGTTTCGCATCCGGACGTATTTCTCGCCGGCGATTGCGCGGTCGTGTTCGGACCCGAGGGACGGCCGTATCCGCCGACGGCGCAGCTCGCGTGGCAGATGGGCGAGCTCGTCGGCGCCAACATCGCGGCGAGCTTCCGCGGAACCTCGATGCGCCCGTTCGCGCCGGTCTTCTCCGGCACGCTCGCGAGCCTCGGCCGCAAGGACGGCATCGGCGCCGTCGGCGAGAACGGCATCGAGCTGAAGGGCGCGCCCGCGTCGCTCATGAAGAAGGCGAGCAACGCGCGGTACTTGTCGCATATCGACGGTTTGTTTGCTCTAGCGTACTAATCGGCATAACAGCACCCTGCTTTCTCGGCAAGCGAAGAGCCGCATCCGTCGTCGCGACTGCGACGCGGAGCGGCTCTTCCCGTGCGCGTGGAAGGAAAGAAAGGGGCCGCCCGAAAGCAGCTAGCGGTCTCGGATCGCTGCGTTCGGACAACCCCTCGCGTCATCGCGTCAGCGGATGGCGCATTTGTTGCGGATGAAGGCGATTTGATTTTCCAGCCGGTTCATCGCCTCGATATCGCCCTTCGACGGTTCGTCCCCGGCGCCCGACTTCATTCGGTCCAGCTCGGCGAGCAGCCTCGGCAAGTCGTCGCCGGCGTTCGCGCAATCGTAATTGCTTTCCAATTGGTCAAGCATGCAGCATCCTCCTCGCGGATTTCGGATTATTTGCTCTTCGGGGTATGGCTCTTCCGGTCCGACGTGCGCGTGCGCGTGTTTTGCAAGGCGTGCCTTGCTGCTTGGCCATCGCGGCATCCCTCCTTCCCGTCGGGATACCTGTATTGTTCGTGAATCGGAAAAGGGCTATGCAGTCGCGAAAACGACTTCGAAAACGCGTTCCTATAAATCTATTGACGATTTTTTGAAAATCCGATAGGATTACTCGTAATTGAAAAACATGGGGGTAAAGAGAGTATGAACATCAAGAGAAAGTTCGGGTATTTGACGACGATCGTCCTCGCATCCAGCATCGCTTTGACCGCCTGCGGCCAAGACGGCACGAGCGGATCGGGCGGCGCAGCTTCGGGCGGCAACGCAGCGGTCGACAATCTTCCGGCGGCGCTCGCCGAGAAGGGCGACATCAAAATTAACGTCATCCGCAAAATCGGCGGCGACGATCATACGGCGCAGTTCCTCGCGGGCGCCAAGCAAGAGGGCGAATCGCTCGGCTTTACGGTCGACACGTTCACGGCGAACGGCGACACGGCGAAGTTCCTCGACGCGCTCGACCAAGCGGCGAACGGCGACTACGACGGCGTCGTCATCTCGCACGGCGACGACCCGGCGACGGTCGAAGCGGTGAAGAAGCTGACGGACAAGGGCATCCCGGTCGTCGCGTTCGACTCCGTCGGCGACTTGTCGTCGGTCGAGGGCGTCACGCTTACGTCGCAGGACGACGAGGCGCTCGCGCAATTCGCGCTCGATCAGCTCGTGAAGGAGCAAGGCGAAGAAGCGAAGATCGTCTACCTGTGGGTCGACGGCTTCCCGCCGATGGTGCGCCGCAATACGGTGTATCAAGCGACGCTGGCGAAATACCCGGGCATCAAAGAACTCGAACGCTTCGGCGTCGCGAACGCGAACACGTCCGTAGAGACGCAGAACGCGGTCGCCGCGATGCTGGCGAAATATCCGAAGGGCGAGATCGACGCGATCTTCGCGACGTGGGACGCGTTCGCGAGCGGCGCGGCGCGGGCGCTCGTCGAGGCGGGCCGGACGGAAATTAAGATTTACGGCATCGACGTCTCGAACGCCGACCTGCAGCTGATGCAGGAAGAAAACAGCCCGTGGGTCGCCACGGCCGCGGTCGATCCGAAGATGATCGGCGCGGTAAACCTCCGCCTGCTCGCCAAGAAGCTGGCCGGCGAGGAGACGCCTGCGACGTACAACCTCGAAGCGGCGCTGATCGACCAAGAGACGCTGAACAAGTCCGCCGAGCCGGTCAACATGGTTACCCTCGCGGATATTATTCCGGGCTGGGGCACGACGGACGCGTTCCTCGAGGATTGGATGAAATCGCTAAAAGAAGCGAACGCCAAATAACGATAGAATCATGATATAATAGAGCATTGAATATCGAAGCGCCCTTGTCCCTGCGGATGAGGGCGCTCTATCCTGTTCGGAGCGGTAGGTGTATATCCTTGAAAGACTCGAAGTCTAGCATCTTAGAGATGACCGGCATCTCGATCGCGTTCCCCGGCGTACAGGCGCTGCAGGACGTCGACTTTCGCGCGGAGACCGGCCGCGCCCATGCGCTTATCGGCGCGAACGGGGCCGGCAAGTCGACGCTGATGAAGGTGCTCTCCGGCGCATACAACCATTACGCGGGCGACATCCGCATCGACGGGACCGTCGCTCGCATCCGATC
Organism: Paenibacillus sp.; assembly: GCF_035645235.1. Lineage (GTDB taxonomy): Bacteria > Bacillota > Bacilli > Paenibacillales > YIM-B00363 > Paenibacillus_AE. Next base: position 53,673 of record NZ_DASQMZ010000075.1, on the reverse strand, counting down.
CCCGAAGGACGCGAAGGAGCTCGGCGTACAGATCGTCTATCAAGAGGTGGACACCGCGCTCGTACCGAGCCTCTCCGTCGGCGAGAACGTCATGCTTGAGCGTCTCGCGCACGACATGGACGGGCGGCAAATCGTCGATTGGGCGGCGCTGCACCGCGACGCGGGAGCCGTCCTAGAGCGGCTGCGCGTTCGCATGCCGACGCGCAGGCTCGTGCAAGAGCTGACGCTCGCGGAAAAGCAGATGGTGTTGATCGCGCGCGCGTTATCGAGGAAGTGCCGATTTCTCGTGCTGGACGAGCCGACGGCGCCGCTCAGCGGCGCGGAGACGGAGCGGCTGTTCGCGCTCGTGCGGCAGCTGAAGGCCGAGGGCGTCGGCATCGTCTTCATCTCGCACCGGCTGCCGGAGCTTTACGAGATCTGCGAGGATATCACGATCATGCGCGACGGCAAGCTCGTCCTGCGCGACGAAATTCGGAACCTGACGCAAGCGCAAGTCGTGGAGCATATGCTCGGCGCCAAGCTCGGCGGGCAGTTTCCGAAAAAAAACACCCGAACGGTCGGCGACGTGCGGTTCGAAGCGAAGGGCGTTCGGGACGGCGACAAGGTGAAGGGCGTCGACCTTGCGGTGCGCGCGGGCGAAATCGTCGGCATCGCCGGGCTCGTCGGCGCCGGGAAGACGGAGCTGTGCCGCGCGCTGTTCGGCGCTTCCGACTCCTCGTCCGGCGATATGACGCTAAACGGGCGCAAGCTGCACGTCCGCTCGCCGCACGAGGCGGTGAAGGCAGGCCTCGCGCTCGTGCCGGAGGAGCGCCGCCGGGAAGGCGTGTTCGTGGACGAGTCGGTCGCGGCGAACTTGACCGCGGCGACGCTGTCCCGCTTCACGTCGGGCGGCCTATGGGTGAGCGCGCGCAAAGTGAAAGAAGCCGCCCGCGGCCTGATCGAGCGGCTGGGCGTCAAGACGCCGAACGAGCAGGCGAAGGTGCGCAACTTGTCGGGCGGCAATCAGCAGAAGATCGCGATCGGCAAGTGGCTGCTCGCGGATGCCGAGGTGTACGTCTTCGACGAACCGACGAAAGGGGTCGACGTCGGGGCGAAGCGGGACATCTACGAGCTCATCGCGGCGCTCGCCGCGCGCGGAAAGTGCATTCTATACGCCTCTAGCGAGATGTCGGAGATCGTTGGGCTGACCGATCGGGCGTACGTCATGTACGACGGCGCGATCGTGAAGGAGCTGGACATGCGGCAGGCGGGCGAGGAAGAGTTAATGCTGTACAGCACGGGAGGGACGCTATCATGAGTACGGCGGGACATCGCTTTTTCGAATGGCTTTATAAATACGGGACGCTGGTCACGATCCTGCTGCTGATCGCCGTGTTCGGCGCGGCGACGGACAATTTCCTTAGCGGCTCTAACATCGTAACGATCCTTCGATCGATCTCGATCGTCACGATTATCGCGATCGGACTCACCGTCTCGCTCGCGGTCGGCGGCTTCGACTTATCCGTCGGCTCGACGGCGTCGCTCGCGAACGCGATCGTCATCTCGATGTTCGTCTGGTACGGCCAGATGACGGGCGTCGGCATCGCCGTCGCGCTGCTGTTCTGTCTCGTCGTCGGACTCGTGAACGCGTTCCTCGTCATTAACTTTAAAATTCAGGACATGCTGATGACGCTAGCGACGATGTTCGTGTTCCAGGGCGTGGCGCTCACGTATTCGAGAGGGGCCACGATCTCGGAGAATATGATTTTGCCGAGCGGCGACTTCGCGACCGGCGACATCCCGGATGCGTTCGGCAAGCTCGGGCAGGTGCCGTGGATCATCCTGATTATGCTGCTCGCCGTGCTTACGGTGCATCTGTTCCTTACCTATACGAAGCATGGCCGCTACCTGTACATGATCGGCGGCAACCCCGAAGCGGCGAAGCTGTCGGGCATCGCGGTCGGCAAGTACCGCCTTGTCGCTTACCTGATCTCGGCGCTGTTCGCCGGTATCGGCGGCATCGTGCTCGGCGCGCGCGTCATGAACGCCGAGGTGAACGCGGGCGGTCCGTACTTGATGGACGCCGTCGCCGCCGCCTTCATCGGCTTCTCCGTCCTCGGCGCGGGCAAGCCGAACGCGTTCGGCACGTTCGCCGGCGCGGTGCTGATCGGCATCTTGTCCAACGGACTGATCATGCTGTCCGTGCCGTATTACGCGATGGACATCGTGAAGGGCTCCGTGCTGGCGGTCGCGCTCGCGATCACGTATTACAAGCGAAGACATTAGGAACGTTTTCCGGAAAAGGGGGCTCCCACGCATGACCGGGTACATCGCGCTATTGCGGGGCATCAACGTCGGAGGAAATAACGTCGTGAAGATGGCGGAGCTGCGGGACGCGCTGGCGCAGGACGGCTTCGCGCGGGTGCGCACGTACATTCAGAGCGGGAACGTCTTGCTGGAGGCGGACGAGGACGAGGCGCGCGTGCGGGAGCGGGTCGAAGCCGTCGTCTCGCGGATGCTCGGCGGCAAGCCGATGGACGCGGTCGTGCGGTCGTTCGCGGAGCTGGAGCGGCTGATGGCGGAATGCCCGTACCCGGTCGACGCGCCGGAGGAGGGCAAGCGCGTCATGTTCGCCCTCCTGCAGGAGCCGCTCGCGGCGGACGCGCTGGCGGCGGCGCTCGGCGGCGTCGAGACGGACGACGAATACGAGGCGCGGGGGCGGGACGTGTATTTTCGTTTTCGAGGCAACGTGCTGGAGTCGCCGCTCGGCGAGCGCATGATGAAGCTGGGCGGCAAGCGGACGACGACGCGGAATTGGAATACGATGAACAAGCTGTTGGAGCTGTCGAGGGAATAAGCGGCCCTCATGCGGAAACCCCCGCTCGCGAAAGGTGCGAGCGGGGGTTTGTTTGCCGTCCGGCTACCAGAGCGGCGTCGTCGGCTTTAAGATCATAAGCAGGAACAGCGCGACGGCCAACGCGTGGGCGACCCACAGCGACCCGCGGGCGCTCCGAAGCGACGCTTCGATCGACGGGGGGACGTCCGAGCCGCTCCGCCCGTCGCCGTCGCCGCGTTTCCACTCGACCGCGGGCTTCAGCTGCCGTCCGGCGACGCCGACGACGACGATTTGGATGAGCACGAACAAGGCGAGCGAACCGGCCAGCCACAGCTGCCCGAACCCGCCGTAATCGTATAACGCGACGAGCAATATGCCGCTGAGTACCGCCAAGGGGCCGCCGACCTTCGGGAACCGCTCGGCGACGCTCATGAGCGCCAGCGAGTGGCGCAGCTGCGCCGGCGTCTGCCCGGCGCGAATGAGCGCGTGCAGCAGGAAGGTCGGCCCGATGCCGATCAGCGCGGACAGTACATGGATCGCGACGAGCGTTTGCAACCAAAACATGTTTGACGATCCCCTCTCCTGTACCTCTTACTGGATCTGCTGCTGCTCCGCGTCGGAGATGAAGTAGAGGTGAATATCGTAATGAGGCGTCTCGAAGCCCGGATGTCCGGCCGGCTGGAATTCGACGTCGACCTGTACGACCGACGGCGAAGGCACGCCCTTCATGCCCTTCAAGTTCACGTGGTTTTTACCCGATTCGAAATCGTTCTGATCGATCATGTACTCGAGGAATACGAGCCTGCCGTTATGGACGCCGTAGAACGGCCCGATCGGCAGCTCGCCCGCCTGCGGGTTGCCCCAATGCTCGCCCATCGCCGGCACCGTATCGGATACCTTGATCGACCCGGCCGGCAGCGCCAGGACGTAAATTTCGTTGCGGGATGCGTCGTGCGTGACCTGCTGCGCGCCGACGGCCGCGGCCAAGTCCCGCACCCATGCGGTCGGCACGCCCTGCGCCATGCGTACGTTCGGAACGGTTTTCCCGAACAATACAGCCTCTTTGTTCCCGTTCTTCAGCTCGAACGAAGCGTCGAACAGCCCGGCGAACGCCTGGATCGACACGTACATCTTTCCGTCCGCCGTGACGTGATTCGCCTCCGACGATACCTCGACGCCGTTGACGACGACCGTCAGCGTCTCGTGCTTCGCCGCGGCGGCCTGGGGAACCGTGCCGTGGGCGGATGCGCCGCCGCTCCAAACACCGAATAACGCGATAGATGCGATAAGCCACTTTTTCATCATGATTGTTTCTCTCCCTCTCTTTTAAAAATTAAAATACGATGCCGTACTTCGCCGCTTCCTCGACCATGGCGCGAATTTGTTCTTCGCTCGGCGGCCCTTGCGGCGCGGGCGGCACCGCGTCCGGATCGGCCGGCGTCCCGTTCGCGAGGAAAAATTGCTCGAATCCGGCCGGGAAGATGCCTACCAGCAGCCTAGCCTGCTCCGACTCGACGCGGTAGGCGTGCTTTACGTCCTTCGGCAGGTACACGTACGTGCCCGCCGTGGCGCGAATCGTCTCGTCGCCGACCTGCACCGTGATGTCGCCTTCCAGGACATAGTAATGTTCGTCCTCGTTCAGATGCGTGTGCGGCGGCGTGTCGGCCCCTTTCACGAGCAAAAACTCGATCAGCGAAAACCGGTTCCCCGTATCCGCGCCCTGCAGCAAGAACGTCGCTCGGGTGCCGAGCGAAAAATACGTATTGCCGGCCTCTCTTCTTGCGTGGCTTTTCAAATCCCATACCTCCTCGGAAAAAGTCGTCGGAATTTCGTTCCGTTCCTCAAGGTACCATCCTTCCGGGGGCGGTGAAATTATCCTATAATATAAAACGACCCTATACTTTTGTATAATTCGTCGATTCAAGGGGGACAGAGGCATGTCCGAAACCGGCACGGGCTTTCAGATCGGCGCCTTCGAACGGAAGTTCATGGCGGGCAGGCGAGAAGAAATCGATCGATTCCGCCGGCTGTTGTCCGGGGCGTCGCCCGAGAAGCGATTAATTAATATTTACGGTATCGGCGGGATGGGGAAGAGCTTCCTGCTGGACGAATACCGCCGGATCGCCGAAGAATCCGGCTTCCGCTATCTCTTGCTGGACAGCCGGGATTTTCTGCATACGCCGCAGTCGCTGTGCGCCCGGCTGAGCAGGCTGCTGGAGGGTCCGGACGCCGGGCCTCTCGAGGTGGAGGAGGACGCGGCGCGTTCGGCGGCCGATGCGATTCGCCGCCTGAACGCCGCCGCGGCCGACCGGCCGACGGTGCTCGCCTTCGATACGTATGAGGAGCTCGGGGCGCTCGACGAATGGATTCGCGAGCAATTTTTGCCGCGGATCGACGCTTCCGTCTTGTTCGCCGTAGCGGGGCGGTATCCATTGCAGGGCGCTTGGAAGCTGTCGCCGGCCTGGCGCCAGATGATCCTATGGACGCCGCTGACCGAGCTCGCGTTCGACGACGCGAAGTCGTATTTGGAGAGCCACGGCATTCGGGACGACGCGCGAATCCGGGCGATCTGGAACAAGACGAGAGGCCACCCGCTGTCGCTGTCGCTCGCCGCGCACGCCGCGACGGTCGGAGAGGAAGTACGATTGCAGGACGAGGAGGTGTTCCCGTTCGTCGCCGGCGAATGGCTTCGGGAAGTGCCCGGGCCCGAGCTTCGTTCGCTCGTCGAAGCCGCCGCGGTGCTCCGGCACTTCAACCAAGAAATCCTTAGCTTTGCGGCGGATCGACCGGTGACGGCGGAGCAGTTCCACGAGCTGGTCTCGCTCTCGTTCGTGCGGCGGGTGTCCCGCGGGTGGATGCTGCACGATCTCGTCCGCGCGGCGGTTTCCGAAGAGCTTCGGACGCGGGCGCCGGAGACGTTCAACGCCGTCTGGAGACGAGGGGCAGCTTATTTCTATCGGGCCGTCGGGCGGAGCGCGGGCTTGACTCGGGGAGCGGGCTGGGAAGCCGCGGAGGCGTTTTATTATGTGGGCGATCACTTAATCCGCAAATTTTTTTATCAGACGGCTTCCCCGCATGCGTTCGAGCCGCTGGACGAGTCGAACGCGGCAGAGGCGGAGGCGTATTTGGCTCGACGCAAGGCGTCTCCGAAGGAAGCCCGCATTCCGTACGCGGACCCGGAGACGGGCGCGCCGAAAGAATTCGTCATTACCCCCGAGCAGAGCTTGTTTCCGGTCAAACATCTGCATCTGGCGGAGCTGCGCGCGCTGCATCGCGTACAGATTCGGCTGCTGCGAAAGCCGTCGGGCGAGCTGGTCGGCCTGTCCGTCGTCATTCCGATCCACGAGAAGACGTTGGATTTCTTGCTGGATAAACCGTTGTCCTCTGCGTATTTCCGCAGCTTGGACAAAGGGCAACTGGACGCCATGCGCGTGCCGGCCGACTCCCAATACGGCTTGTTCGTCTACGGCATCGACGTCGCGGATTTCGGCGACGAGGCGCTGCGGGCGGACGCGGGCCTGCATTTCATTACGCTCATGCTGACCGGCGGCTTTATCGCCGGTTCGCCGCCGCCGCTGCCGTTCTTCCGCGAGGTGCATCGCCGGCTCGGCTGCGAGACCGCGGAGGCGGTCCATACCGATTACGACGGCCGTACGCCCGCGTACACCTATTACCTGGACACGAGGGGGCCGCGGCTGCATGAATATCTTCGCAAGACGATGGCGCAGCTCGGGCTCGACGCGCCGCCCGAGCCGGGTCCTCGAACCGAGGCCGACTTGTCCATGCTCACGGAGCGGGAAGCCGAGATCGTCGCGCTCATCGGCAAAGGGCTGAAGAACGCGGACGTCGCCTCGCGGCTGTTCCTCAGCGAAATTACCGTAAAGAAGCATCTTACTTCGATCTTCCACAAGCTGGGCGTCTCGAATCGAACGCAGCTCGTAAGCAAGCTGTTCGACCGCGAGTGAACGACGAAGAAGAGCAGGCTACCGAGAACGGCAGCCTGCTCTTCTTCGTTGTTTGATGAAAATTATCGCGCTTCCAGCCCGCTCCGATGGCGATTCCCCCATTGCTGAAGCGAATCGACGAGCGGAATCGCGCTGCGGCCGTGCTCCGTCAGCGCATATTCTACCCGAGGCGGAACCTCCGCGTAGACGGTTCGCTCGACAAGATGATGTTCTTCGAGCTCCCGCAGGTTGGCGGTGAGCATCTTTTGCGTAATATCGGGGATGAGCCGCATCAACTCGTTGAAGCGGATCGTCTCATGCTGTGACAACAAATACAAGATCGACGGCTTCCACTTGCCGCTGATGACGTCCAAGGCCGATTTCGCGCCCTCGCATTGCCCCATTCGCTCCATCGCGATGTCCCTTCTTTCCTGTCGATGGTTTCCTTGAGGATACTATACCACTTTAAAGTGCGTACTTTTCAAGCTTTTTTTCGATCTTCATAATACACCTTGTGCTCCATAAAAAATATTTGATGAAGAGGTGCGGTTTTCATGTCCAACATTAATCTTGCGGTCATTTATTACAGCTCCACCGGCACGAATTATACCTTGGCCCAGTGGGCGGCCGAAGGCGCGCGCGAGGCGGGAGCCGAAGCGAAAATCGTGAAGGTGCCGGAGCTGGCGCCGAGCTCGGTCGTGCAATCGAATCCGGCTTGGGCTTCGCATCTGGAGGCGACGAAGGACGTGCCCGAGGTCGCCTTGTCGGACATCGAGTGGGCGGACGCGATTATCTTCAGCGTGCCGACGCGCTTCGGCAACCTGCCCGCGCAGATGAAGCAGTTCCTCGATACGACCGGCGGACTGTGGTTCCAGGGGAAGACGGCGAATAAAGTCGTCAGCGCGATGAGCTCCGCGCAAAACCCGCACGGCGGCCAAGAGGCGACGATCTTGTCGCTCTACACGACGATGTACCATTGGGGCGCGATCGTCGCGGCGCCGGGATACACGGACAGCTCGGTGTTCGCCTCCGGCGGCAACCCGTACGGGACGAGCGTCACCGTCGATCAGAACAACAAGATGATCGACGATGTGAAGGCGGGCGTACTGCATCAAGCGCGGCGCACCGTCGAGGTCGCCCGCTGGGTCAAGCAAGGCCTCGGCCGATAACGCGAACGAAAGCCCTCGACTTCCTTCCGGAAGTCGAGGGCTTTTCCGTTGCGCGTTCCGCTCGGTTCAACCGCGTTCCGCTCGGTTCAACCGCGTTCCGCCGCGTTCGCCGGCGTCGTTCCGGCGTGCGGCTCCCGCTGGGGCCCCGGCTGCGGCTCTGCCGCCTGGCGCTTCATCAGCAGCGCGACGGCCGCGAAGCCGAGCGCGAGGAAGGCGAACGAGCCGAAGAACGCTGCTCGGAACCCCTCCACCTCGGCGAGCGCCGCGTCGACGCCGCTCCCCGCCAAGTCGGAGACGCGCATCTGCGCGACGAGCGTCAGGCTTGCCATGCCGATCGCCGAACCGACGGGAATGGCGGTGTTCCACACGCCCGAAGCGAGGCCTTGCTCTTGCGGCGCCGCCCCTGACGTCGCCGCGATGACGGCCGCGACGATGATCGTCGCGACGCCGAGCCCGACGAGCAACGTGCCGGGCAGCACCGCGGTCCAATATCCGCCCTCCGGTCCGATGCCCGTCAGCAGCGCGAAGCCGGCCCCGAACGAAAGCATGCCGCCGATCAATACCGACTTAGCGCCGTATCGGCGAACCAGCTTCTCCGTCGCGCCCGCGGCGAACAAGACGACCAGCGAGTGCGGCAGGAACGCGAGGCCCGTCAGCAGCGAGCCGAGGCCGAGCGCGTTTTGCAAATACAGCGTCAGGAAGAAAAACATCGGGGCGATGATGGCGCCGAATACGGCGGTGGCGAGGTTCGCGCCGGCCGCGGTACGATTGCGGAAGAAGCGGAGCGGCACGAGCGGATGCGCGGACCGCCCCTCGATGCGAACGAAGGCGGCGAGTACGAGCGCCGCGGCGGCCAGCAGCCCGAGCACGGGCGGAGAGTACAGGCCGTAGCGCTCCGCGAGCGACAGCGCCAGCACGAACAGCGACAAGCCTGCGGTCGCGGTGATCGCCCCCGGGACGTCGAGCGGCTGACGAAGCCGTTCGTTGCGCGGAAGCAGCACCGGCGCAAGCGCGAGGAAGGCGACGCCGATGGGCACGTTGACGTAGAAGACCGCCTGCCACCCGAGGCTGTCCGTCAGTACGCCGCCCAAGATCAGGCCGAGCGAAAACCCGACCGCGTTGACGGCGCCGACGATGCTGAGCGCCTTATTTCGCTCCCTGTCTTCCGGGTATAAGACGGAGACGAGCGAGATGATCGACGGCGCGGTCAGCGCCGCTCCCAGCCCTTGCAGCGCCCGGGCGGCGATGAGCGTCCCGGTCGTAGTCGCGAGGCCCCCGAGGATCGAAGCCAGCGTAAAGACGCTCATGCCGACGATCAGCAGGTTGCGCATCCCCCATAAGTCGCCCGCTCGCCCTCCGAGCAGCATAAAGCCGCCGAATAATAACGTGTACGCCGTCACGACCCATTGCAGTTCCATGGTCGAAGCGCCCATGTCGCTTTCGATCGCCGGCAGCGCGACGTTCACGATCGACGTGTCCGTCAAAATCATCGTTTGGGCCGCGCACAACAAGGCTAACGCCGCGGTGCGGCGATGACGCTGTGTTGTCATGTTTTTCTTCCCCTTTCGGTTCTATATAGGATTTCTGTTCGATTATCCGTTAGGCGCGGGGGGCTGAAAAGTACGCTCTTTTTTCGTCCTTAGTACGAAAAAAGGGACTCTACCTTTTCGACGGCGATTTTGGAATAATAACGATATAAGAATGCGAACGGAGAGAAGGGGATGGACGCATGCCGCAACAAGGCGGGAATTCGTTGGAGACGAACGGCATCGTGGCGACGCTGCAGGCGATCGGCGGGAAGTGGAAGCCGCTGATTTTGCATTTTCTCATCCGGGAAGGAACGATGCGCTTCGGCGAGCTGAAGCGCAGGCTTCCCGGGGTAACGCACGGCACGCTGTCGGTACAGCTCCGGGAGCTGGAGGGCGAGCGGCTCGTCGAGCGCATCGCATACCCCGAGGTTCCCCCGAGGGTGGAGTATTCGGTAACCGACTACGGGCGGACGCTGGAGCCGGTGCTGGCGGTCATGTGCCGCTGGGGCATCGACCATGCGAACGGCGGAGCCTGCGGCTCCGAACCCGATCGGGATAGGGAAGGGAATTAGCGTTTCGCCGGCGTTCGACGATTTTTTTCCATATTCTTGTCATAAAATGCCTCCAAATGAGGAATGGTAATGAAGTTCACTTTTTTACCATCCTGCTCGTTTGGAGGTCTGCATGTTTTTGAACGACGAACAGATGAGGCAAGAATCGCATAAGCTCGCCCTACAACACGACCCCTTCATGAAGCGCACCTCGTCCTCTCGCGTGTGGGACGGCATCGAGTCGGATCTCGACCGGCTGCGCGACTTCGTCAAAACATTGCATGAGGACCGAGGCACCTGCACCCAGCCGGCCGAGGAGTGGCTGCTCGACCATGCGGAATTTATCGAAGCCGAAGCGCTGTCGATCCGGGAGGAACGCTCCTCCTCGCTCGTAAGGGCGTTACCGTACATAAGCAAGAAGGGTCAGCTGCGAGTTTCCGCGATTTGCTCCGCCTATTTGGAGCACACGGACGGACAATGGAACGAGGAATCGTTCGTGTCGTTCGTAAATTCGTATCAGGAAGTGTCCGTCCTGAAAATCGCCGAGGCGTGGGCGATTCCGCTGTTTTTGAAAATCGAAATCATTCGCCGGCTGGCGGAGCTGATGGAGACCGTACGCGAGCGGCGGGCGATCTGCAAGCTCGTCGAGCGGGTGCTCGCCGGCATCAAGCCGTCCGAGCTGACGGCCGAACGCTTGAAGACGGCGCTCGAGGACGCCGGTCAGCAGATGCCGCTGTCCGGCGCGATGACCGTGCACCTCGTGCAGCATTTGCGCGAGCACGCGGAGGATATGGCCAACGTCGGCGAGTGGCTCGTCTGCAAGCTCGAAAACGGCCCGGACAGCTTGGATTCGATCCTCTCTTACGAATTCCAGCTGCAAGCGGCGTATCAAGTGACGACCGGAAATCTGATGGGCAGCCTGCGGCAGCTGTCCCGCCTGCGCGGCAACGAGATGTTCGAGCGGCTGTGCCTCGTGGATCATACGCTTCGGGGCGAGAAGGCGGGCGACTACCCCCGCATGGACGACGCGAGCCGGGATACGCTGCGCCGGCGCGTCGAGAAGCTGGCGCTCCGGCTGCGCGTCCCGGAAAACTTGGCCGCGACGCAGGCGGTCGAGCTGGCGAACGCCGCATACGAGGCGGAGGGTCCGGGCTCCGAGGCGCGGCCGCGCTCTCGCCGAACGAACGCCGCGTATTATTTGCTCGAGGCGGACGGGATCGCGGAGCTGCGCGAGGCGCTCAAGGCTTGCGGCAAGACCGGCTCCCTGCCGGAGCACCGGCTGCTGCGCCGTCCGACGCGGACGTACTTCCGCCTGCTCGGGGCGACGTTCGCGGCGGCGCTGGCGCTGCTCGCCGTTTGGACGAGCGCCGGCGGCGCCGGGTGGACGCCGCTCGCCTGGGCGGCGGCGCTGCTCGCGCTGGCGCTGCCCGCGAGCGAGTGGGCCGTCGCGGCGGCGCATTGGCTGATCGAACGGGCGAAGCGGCCGGTGCGCATGCTTCGATACGACTTCTCTCAAGGCGTGCCGGCGGAGGCGTCGACGATCGTCGTCATCCCCGTCATCTGGTCGACGATCGAAGAGGTGAAGGGGATCGTCGATCGGCTCGAGCTGCATTACTTGGCGAACCGCGATCCGAATCTTCGATTCGCCGTGCTCAGCGACTTTAAGGACGGCGCGGCGGAAGAGGAGCCGCAGGACCGGCTCGTGCTTAAGGCGGCGCAAGCCGAGATCGAACGGCTGAACCGGACGTATGCCGAAACGTCGTTTTATTTGTTCCATCGCCGGCGCATCTGGAACGACATCGAACGGGTATGGATGGGCTGGGAGCGCAAGCGAGGCAAGCTGGTCGAATTCGTCGAGCTCTTGAAGGGCCGCAAGGATACGACGTACAGCTTCGTCGTCGGCGACGTCGCCGCCCTCGAAGGCGTCCGCTACGTCATTACGCTGGACGCGGACACGCAGCTTCCGCTCGAAAGCGCCAAGCGCATGATCGGCGCGATGCACCTGCCGTATAACCGGCCGCGCCTGAACAATACCGGCACGCGCGTCGTCGAAGGGTACGGCGTGCTGCAGCCTCGCATCGGCATGAGCCACGAGAGCGTGCAGCGCTCCCGGTTGGCCGCGCTCTGGTCGGGCGACCCCGGCATCGATCCGTACGCGTTCGCGGTATCGGATCCGTATCAGGACGCGCTCGGGCAAGGCATCTTTACCGGCAAAGGCATTTTCGACCTGGAGGCGTTCCACGCCGTTCTGTGCGATCGCATTCCCGAAAATCGGGTCTTAAGCCACGACTTGCTCGAGGGGGGCTTTCTGCGGGCGGGTCTTCTTTCCGACATCGAGCTGATCGACGACCATCCCGCCACGTTCCGCGCGCATCAGAAGCGGCTTCACCGCTGGGTGCGCGGCGACTGGCAGCTGCTGCCGTGGCTCCGGGCGAAGGGCTTCGACCGGCGCGGCGAGCTCGTCCCGATCGACCTGTCGGCGCTCACGCGCTGGCAGATCGTCGATAACCTCCGCCGCAGCCTCGTCGCGCCCGGGTTGTCCGCGGTCCTGCTCTTGGCGCCGGCCTTGCCGGGCTCGACGCTCCGCTGGTACGCGGCGGTGCTCGCGACGCTGCTCCTGCCGGTCTTCCGGCAGCTGCTCGCGCCGCTCGCGATCGTTCGCCGGCCCAGCAGCCTCGGGGTCGCCTTCGGTCACGCGGCGGTCGCCTTGATCACGCTCCCGTATCAAGGCGTGCTCATGCTGGATGCGATCGTGCGCACGCTCTATCGGCTGTTCGTCTCGAAGCGGCGTCTGCTCGAATGGGTGAGCCAAGCCGAGGTGGAGCGGAGCGCCGCCCGCGGCGCTTCGCCGCTGGTCGGGCTCGGCGCCGGCGCCGCGGTCGCGCTCGCGACGGGGGCGGCGGCCGTCTGGGGCGGCGGCGGGACGGTCGTCGCGGCCGGCTTCGCGCTTACGGCGCTCTGGCTGGCCGCGCCGCTCGTCGTCCGCTGGCTCGATCGTCCGCTCTCGCAAGAGACGGTGGCGTTCACCGACGCGGAGGAGGAAGAGCTCCGCGCGCTCGCCCGGGATATCTGGACGTTCTATGAGGACTACGTGACGGCGGGGGACAACTGGCTGCCGCCGGACAACGTGCAGATCGAGCCGGCCAATGGCATCGCGCACCGGACGTCGCCGACGAACATCGGGCTGTACATGACGTGCGCGGTCGCGGCGCGGGATTTCGGCTTCATCGACACCGAAGGGCTCGTCGAGCGGTTGGAGCGGACGGTCGAGACGCTGGAGCGGATGGAGAAGTGGGAAGGCCACTTGTACAACTGGTACGACACCGAGACGCTCGCGCCGCTGCACCCGATTTACGTTTCCACGGTCGACTCCGGCAACTTCGTCGCCTGTTTGATGGCGGTGCGGGAGGGGCTTACGGAATGGCTGCAAGCCGAGCTCGCCGGGGGCGGGACGACGGACGCGGCGGGGGGCGGCCAGCGGCTGCGCGACGACGCGTTCCGCGTGGCGTTCGCCGAAGAGATCGCGCCGAACGCGGGCGCGCGCGGCGGCAAGAAGAGCGAGGCGCTGGCGGAGCGCGGCGGCCGCTTGGCCGCGCGGCTGAACGCGCTCGCGCATTGCACGAACTTCCGGCCGCTGTTCGACGCGAAGTCGAATTTATTTTCGCTCGGGTATCACGTCTCCCGCCAAGAGCGGGACACAGTGCTCTACGACTTGATGGCGTCCGAGGCGCGGCAGGCGAGCTTCGTGGCGATCGCCCTCGGCCAAGTATCCGTCTCGCATTGGAACGCGCTCGGCCGCACGATGACGAAAGCCGCCGGCCGGCCGACGCTGCTGTCCTGGTCCGGCACGATGTTCGAGTATTTGATGCCGTGGCTGCTGATGCGCACGTATCGGAATACGGTATGGGACAGCACTTACAAGGCGGTCGTCGGGCGGCAGATCGAGTACGCGCGGCAGCGGAACGTGCCGTTCGGCATTTCGGAGTCCGGCTTCTTCGCGTACGACCATCAGCTCAATTACCAGTACCGCGCGTTCGGCGTGCCGGGCCTCGGTTTTAAGCGGGGCCTCGAGGAAGATTTGGTGCTGGCGCCGTACGCGACGGTCATGGCGATGCCGTACGCGAAGCGGGAAAGCCTCGCGTCGCTGAAGCGCATGGAGGCGCTCGGGGCGCGCGGGAAGTACGGCTACTACGAGGCGCTCGACTTTACGCCGAAGCGCATGCCCGAGGGCAAGAAGCATGTGGTGATCCAAAGCTTCATGGCGCACCACCAAGGCATGAGCTTCCTAACGCTGTCGAATCTTCTGCTCAAGCGCACGATGATCGACCGGTTTCATCGCGACAAAGAGGTGCGCGCGGCGGAGCTGCTGCTGCAGGAGCGGCTGCCGGCGAAGCCGGCGCTCATCAAGCATCCGGCGCTGCGCCGGGTGCACGAGCCGCACGAACGGCTCGCCCCGGATCCGGCGGAGGTGCGCGAGTATACGACCGCGCTGACGCGGACGCCCGAGGCGTGCGTGCTGTCCAACGGCACCTTCACGACCGTCGTCACCAACGCTGGCACCGGCTTCAGCCGGTATGAGGAGCGGGCCGTGACGCGTTGGCGCGAAGACCCGGTCAAAGATCCTTGGGGTTCCTACGTCTACGTTCGGGACGTCGCTTCGGATCGGTTGTGGTCCGCCTCTTACCAGCCGTGCAGGACGGAGCCGGACGAGATGCTCGTCTCCTTCGAGCTGGAGCGGGCGTCGTTCGTCCGGGTCGACGGGGACGTGCGCACGACGATGGAAATTTGCGTCTCGCCGGAGGCGAACGCGGAGGTGCGCCGGCTGACGCTCGCCTGCCTCGGCGACGAAGCGAAGGTGCTCGAGGTGACGACGTTCGCGGAGCTGTCGCTTGCCCATCCGATCGCCGACGACGCGCATCCGGCGTTCAGCAAGCTGTTCGTTCGCACGGCGTTCGACGAGGCGACGGGCTGTCTGGTCGCCGGGCGCCGTCCGCGCGAAGCGAAGGATAAGACGCTGTGGGCCGCGCATACGCTCGCCGTCGCGGAAGGCGCCTCGCTCGGGCCGGTCGAGTTCGAAACCGACCGCGCCGCCTTCGTCGGCCGCGGACACGGCCTCGCGGAACCGCAAGCGATTCGCACGCGTCTCGCCGGAAAGGCGGGCTCGGTGGCCGATCCGGCGTTCGTGATGCGCCGCCGCGTCCGCGTCGAGCCGGGCAAGCCGGTGCGCCTGATCGCGATCACCGCCGTCGACGGGACGAGGGGAGGCGCGACGAGCGCCGCGGTGCGCCTGGCCGGAGGGCCGGAAGCCGACCGCGCCTTCCGAATGGCATGGAACCGCACGCGCATCGAGCTGCGCAACTTGCATCTATCGCATAAGGAAGCGGTGCTGTTTCAGAAGCTGGCGGGGCAGGTGTTGTATACGCCGCCGCTTCGGGGCGATCGGGCGGAGCGCATTCGCGGCAACGCGAAAGGACAATCCGGCCTCTGGGCGTTCGGCGTCTCCGGGGATCGTCCGGTGGCGCTGGCGAGCATCGACAACCGCAGCCAGCTGCCGTTCGTTCTGCATTTGCTCACGGGCCACGAATATTTGCGCCGGCTCGGACTTTCGTTCGACCTGGTGCTGCTGAACGAATCGGCCGGCGGCTATTACCAAGAGCTGCAGGATGCGCTCCAACGCGCTGTCAAGCACGGCGTCGACCGGTTCGGCGCCGGCGCCGCCGGCATTCATGTCATCCCGGCGAGCACGCTGCCGGAAGAGGGCCGCACGCTGTTGTTCGCCGTCGCCCGCGTCGCGCTGCGAGCCGGCGGGCCGAGCCTCGCCGCGCAGCTGCGGCTGCCGCGGACGGAGCCGGCCGACGCGTGGCCGGCGCCCCTCGAGCCGCTGCCGGTCGAAGCCGCCGGCCGCGCCCGGCCGGCCGAACGCGCCGCGCCGCCCGCGGAGCCGCGGGCGGAGCAGCTTCGCTTTGCCAACGGGTGGGGCGGCTTCACCGAGGACGGGAAGGCGTACCGGATCGTGCTCAAGAACGGCAACTACTTGCCGGCGCCGTGGATCAACGTCTTGGCGAACCCGCGCTTCGGCACCTTGGTTTCCGAGCTCGGGACCGGCTATACCTGGTGGCGGAACAGCCGGGAATGCAAGCTGACGCCGTGGTCGAACGACCCGGTGCTGGACCCGCCGACGGAGCTCGCTTACGTGCGGGACGAGGAAACCGGGAGCAGCTGGACGGCGACGCCGGCCGCGGGCTTTCGACCAGCCGACGGGTCCCCGCCGCCGCCGTACGTCGCTACGCACGGCCGGGGCTTCAGCCGCTTCGATCATGCGCGCGACGGGCTGCGTCAGGAGACGACCGTCTTCGTGCCGCTCGAGGATCCGGTGAAGATCGTAAAGGTGCGCGTTCGCAACGAAGGCGCCGCGCCGCGCCGCCTCTCGCTGACGTATTACGCGGAATGGGTGCTCGGCGTGCAGCGCCACGCCAACGCGACGTACATCGTCACGGATTGGGACGCGGAAGCGCAAATTTTGACGGCGCGCAACGCGTATCAAGAGACGTTCCGCGAGGCGACCGCGTTCCTCGGCGTCTTCGAGGGCGCCTCGACCGCGGCGCGGAAGCCGGCGCCGCCGGCCGAACCGGAGCTGTCGTGGACGGGCGACCAGCTCGAATTCGTCGGGCGCGTCCGCGGCGCGGAGCGTCCGGCGGCGCTGGAGCGGAAGCGGCTTTCCGGCCGCACGGGCGTCAGCTACGCTTCTTGCGGCGCCGTGCAGCGGAAATTCGAGCTCGACGCCGGCGAGTCGCGGGACATGTACGTCCTGCTCGGCTGCGCGGCGTCCGCCGAGGAAGCGGCCGCGCTGGCGACGAAATACGCGGACCCGGCCGTCTGCGAGCACGCCTTCGCGGAGGCGGCCTCGTTCTGGGACCGGACGCTCGGGCAAATCGAGGTTCGCACGCCTTCGCCGGAGATGGATACGATGCTGAACGGATGGCTGCTGTATCAGTCGCTCGCGTGCCGGATGTGGGCGCGGACGGCGTTTTATCAAGCCGGCGGGGCGTACGGCTTCCGCGATCAGCTGCAGGATTCGCTCGCGATGCTGCATACGATGCCGGAGCTGACCCGCAAGCAGGTGCTCATTCACGCCGCCCATCAATATGAAGAGGGCGACGTGCAGCATTGGTGGCACGAGGAGACGGAGCGCGGCATTCGAACGCTGTTTTCGGACGACCTCTTGTGGCTTCCGTACGTCGTCTCCCGGTACGTCGAGCATACCGGCGACGAGACGCTGCTCGCGGAGACCGCGCCGTTCCTGACGAGCGAGCCGCTGCGGGAAGGGGAGCACGAGCGGTACGAGGAGACGCGCCGCTCCGGCAACGTAGGGACGGTGTACGAGCATTGCGTTCGAGCGATCGAAAAGGCGCTGTCCCGCGTCGGCACGCACGGCCTGCCGCTCATCGGCGTCGGCGACTGGAACGACGGCATGAATCTCGTCGGCGACGAAGGACGCGGCGAGAGCGTGTGGCTGGCATGGTTCTTATGCGACGTGCTGCGGCGCTTCGAGCCGATGGCGGCCTCCCGCGGCGAAACGGAGCGCGCCGAGGCGTATCGCGCGGCCCGCGAAAGATTGGCCGAAGCGGCCTCGTCGCACGGCTGGGACGGGCAGTGGTTCCGCCGGGCGAGCACGGACGAAGGCACGTGGCTGGGCTCGATCGAAAACGACGAATGCCGCATCGACGCGATCGCGCAATCGTGGTCGGTCATCTCGGGCGCCGCGCCGCGGGAGCGGGCGGCGCAGGCGATGGCTTCCTTCGACCGCGAGCTCGTCGACCGGGAGTTGGCCGTCGTGCGGTTATTGACGCCGGCGTTCGACAACACGGAGCCGAGCCCGGGCTATATCCAAGGGTATCCGCCCGGCATCCGGGAGAACGGCGCCCAGTATACCCACGGCGTCTTGTGGAGCATTATGGCGTGGGCGCAGCTCGGGAAGGGCGACAAGGCGTTCGAGCTGTTCCATATGCTGAACCCGATCAACCATACGCGCACGGAGCAAGAGGTGCGCCGATATGTCGGGGAGCCGTACGCGGTGGCGGCCGACGTATACACGGCCCCGCCGCATGAGGGGCATGCCGGATGGACCTGGTATACCGGCGCCTCCGGCTGGATGTATCAGGTGGGCGTCGAGTGGATCCTCGGCATCCGCCGCCGGGGCGATCGGTTATACCTCGACCCGCAAATCCCGTCCGAATGGCCGGGCTACGAGGCGACGTACCGGTTCGGGGAGACGCGGTATCGCATCGCGGTGCGGCGCCGCCCAGCCGGGGAGCCGGCGGCGGCTCCGCAGCTGACGGTCGACGGCCATCCGGCCGCGCCGTCGGACGAGCCGTTCGTCGAGCTGCGGGACGACGGCATCGAGCGCGACGTCGTGTTAATTATTTAGCGTGCAATAGGGACGACCTTCGACCGGAACGCCGGGCGGGGGTCGTCTTTTATTTCGGTAGGGTCGTCGGTATGGGCGCGCCTCCTCTAGTGCAGGTCGTAGGTTCCCAATCGCCGGGGCCTTCCGGTACGTCGGGCGGAAACGGGGGGAGTTAGCGGAGAACTCCGGTAAGTCGGCGGAAAGACGGCGGAAACGGGGGGAGTTAGCGGAGAACTCCGGTAAGTCAGCGGAAAAACGGCGGTAACGGGGCGAGTTAGCGGAGAATTCCGGTAAGTCGGCGGAAAAACGGCGGTAACGGGGCGAGTTAGCGGAGAACTCCGGTATGTCGGGGGAAAAACGGCGGTAACGGGGGGAGTTAGCGGAGAACTCCGGTACGTCGGCAGAAACGCCCCGACCTTGCCTCATCCGTACATGAAACGCCGGGCGCCGGAATACCTTGTAGTACCCGATGCAACGAAGAAGAGGAGGTACGACGTTGGCAGCGTGCGACCCGTGGAAGTATACGAGCGTGACCCCGGAGGTATTCCGAACGCTCCGTTCAATGGCGCAGAAGGAAGGTTTTCATATCCCGAATGCGCCGTCCGGCGAGTTTTCGATCCGCAAAGCGGGCGTGACGGTACAGTTTCACTTTACGTGGAACCAAACGACCGGCGCGCTGAAGTTAACTTGTCTAAAGAAGCCGCAGCTTATCGGCTGCCCGATGGTGAAGAGCATCGCCGACCAGATCGTCCGGCAAAGCGGCGGGCGTCCCGCGTAAACGGCCCGGCGCCGGCGGATGGACGCGGCGGGCGTCCCGCGGAACGGCTGGCCCGGCGCCGCGTTACGCGGCCAAGTCGTCCCGCAAAACAGGCGCTCCCGCAAAAAACTCGGAGCACCCCATCGTCCCGCCGCCGGCGGCGGAGGCGTATGGGGTGTTTCGGCGCCTAGACCGAGGTCCGATTGACAACGGCCTGCCCGCCTTCCGATAATGGAGGAAAGAGCGAATGAGGAGCGAGGCCGATGGACTTACTGAAGAAGTTGAAGTCGGGCGCGTCCAAGGCGGCCGACGTCGCGCAGCAGACGGTCGAGATGACGAAGCTCGCCGCGCAGGTGACGGTCCGCAAGCGGGAGATCGATAAATATTTGAATTTGATCGGGCAGGAAGTGTACGAAGCGCGCGCGGCCGGCGATCCGTCCCTCGCGGAGGCGCGCGTGGCGGAGTGGTGCGGCGTCGTCCGCGACCTGAAGGAGACGATCGCGACGCTGGAGCGGCAGATGCGCTACCTGCGCAACGAGAAGGCGTGCGTCTGCGGCAAGGCGGTGCCGGTCGACGCACGCTTTTGCCCGGCGTGCGGCCGCCCGCAAGTTCACGAATCGCGCGACGTGATCGAGCTCGACGCGGACGCCGGTCCGGAAGGCGGCGTAGGCGCCGGCGCGAGGTAGACGGCATGATCGGAGCGAACGGCAAGCGAATTCGGAATATGGGCGACGTCGGCGCCCGGTGGCTCGCGAGCGTCGGCATAACGACGCTGGAGGAGTTGGCGGCGGTCGGATCGGTCGAGGCGTATTGGCGTATCCGGGAGAAGCACGACGGCGTCAACATCGTCGCCTTGTACGCGATGGAAGGGGCGCTGCTCGACATGCATTGGAACGAGCTTCCGCCGGAGGTGAAAGACGCGCTGCACGAGCAGGTCGGCTATCGGCCGAAGACGAAGCGAACGAAGGTCGGGTCTAGACCGGACGGGACATCCCGGATGTAGGCGCGTCCGCTCGAAGGGAACGCGTCCGCTCGAAGGGAACGCGTCCGCGATCATCGGCCGCCTCGACAACAACCGGGGCACCCGAACAGCCTCGTCGTATGTTATTTTCTTCATGCGAAACCCGCAAAACGGACACTTTGAGAAAAGTGACCATTTTGCGGGTTTTTTTGCGTTTTCAAAAATCGGGGGGCCCCCGGACAATCGATCGGAGATCAGACCGGAAAAAAAGCATACTTATTCCGTAATCGAGAGAAGTAATGAATTGGCCTCCCATATACAATGGTTGTAGACCTACCATCCTGTATTCGAAGGGGGACATCAGCTGTGTCGCAGGGAACGGAAAGCAGGCTGTCGGCGGAGGAAGCGGACCGATATTGGCAGGATGGATATCTGTTATACAGAAAACAATTGTTCGGACCGGAGAAATTAAGGGAGCTAACGAGCATTTTCGAGGAACAGTGGGAACAGGTCGGAAGACGATTGAACAGCGAGTTGGATACGCCGCACTTCCGCGACGAGAGGCTCCTGAAATTTCTGCTCAGCGAGGAAGTGCTCGACTTGGTCGAGCCGCTGATCGGGCCCAATATCGGTCTATGGTCAAGCCATTTTATCTGCAAGGAGCCTTACATCGGCAAGCAAACGCCCTGGCATGAGGATTCCGCCTACTGGAACGGTCGGGTCAGCAGCTTTGACAAGATTGTGACCGTATGGCTGGCGATCGATCGCAGCTGGAAAGAGAACGGATGCATGCGCGTGATTCCCGGTACGCACACTAACGGGTTCTCCGAATATGAACAGGTAGACGAGAATGATAATATTTTCAGCACCGAAATTAAGAGCGCGGACGAAAGCAAAGCCGTCTATTTTGAACTCGAGCCCGGCGAATGCTCCTTGCACGACTCCCGGATCATTCATGGCGCCGCGCCGAACAAAAGTCCTTACAGACGCTGCGGATATACCATGCGTTACTTCTCGACGGAATTAAAGGTATATCCGGAAATGAACCCGAACCATAAGATCTGGCTGGCCCGGGGAAAAGATATAGCGGGAAATCCGTTTGCCAACGTCCAGTCGTTGAATAATTAGAAGCCGTCCGGATCGAACGGTCGCAGGTAGCCGCTAGGCAGCCCGACTAGGGGGTTACATGGTGAGTGCATACAATACGCCGGATCGACTGATGAATGAACAATACCTGACGTTGTCGGCGCCTTACCGGCTGTTTAGACAGGAACTGGTCGCCGGCAAGACGATTTCGACGCACTGGCATGAATTTTATGAAATGGCCTTTATCATCTCGGGAACGGGGACCCACGTGCTGAACGGCGTTTCTCACCGGATTTCCCGCGGAGACGCATTCCTTCTTACGCCTGCCGATTTCCATAACCTAATCCCCGATCCAGGTCTAACGATGCATGTGTACAACCTGATTTTCGCCCTGCCCTTCCTTCGGAACGAACTGTTCGAGCTTCTCTTCGAACACGAGACGACCCATACGTGCAAGTTCGACGAACCAAGCGCTTCCCTTATCGAACTGGAATATAACAGGCTGTGGGAGGAATCGCAGACGCGCCAGGCCGGCTCGGCTTATGTCGTTCAGGGCTGCATTGAGCGTTTGTTGATCGATCTGTTTCGCCGGAGCCGCTCCCGTTCGGAAACGGAGCTGATTCCCGCGGGCAGCTCCATCCATCCGTCCGTCCGCAAAGCGTTGATTTACATCCAGATCCATTTCCGCGAAACGCTTGCGCTTGCGGATGTGGCCTCGTATTCGGGACTGTCGCACAATTATTTCAGCGAATGCTTTTCGAAACAAACCGGAACGACATTCAAACTATACGTCCAGGAGCTTCGACTCCAGTTTGCCAAATCGCTGCTGTCAACGACGCAACTGCCTATTACGGAGGTTTGTTACGCATCGGGGTTCGGAACAGTACCTCATTTTGAAAAGGCTTTCAAGAAAAAAACCGGCATTTCTCCAAGGGACTACCGCAAACACGCCGCGGATAAAAAGGGGATATCCTCCGACTCGGATCCAGGATAAGACTCGGTCACGAATCGCGGCTGTTTCGCAGCAAGAGATAATTCATTATAGGAGCTGATCCGATGCTTCGCAGTAATTTCGAACCGGGTACGACCAGATGGGCCGTTCGGAGAGCGCAGTGGAAGAGCATGGGGATTCGGGAAGCGGATTTCGAGAAGCCCAAAATCGCCGTAATCAATTCGTCCTCGACGCTGTCGAGCTGTTTCATACACTTGGACGATGTTTCGAAGGTCGTTCAGCAGGCGATTCGCGACGCAGGGGGGCTGCCATTCGAGGTGCGTACGGTGGCGTCCAGCGATTTCGTGACCAGTGCCGGAAAAAAAGCCCGTTACCTGATGCCCACGCGCGACCTCATCGTCAACGAAATCGAAGTGACCGTCGAAGGGGCGCTCCTGGACGGGATGATCTGTCTATCTTCCTGCGACAAGACGACCCCGGCTCACCTGATGGCGGCCGGCAGGCTCAATATTCCGACGCTGCTGCTCACATGCGGATACCAAATCGGAGGGCTGTGCCACGGCAAAGAAGTCGATATCGACGACGTATACGAATCGATCGGCGCCGTCGAGGCCGGCAAAATGTCGCTCGAGCAACTGACGGAAATGGCGGACGCCGCCATCCAGACTCCCGGCGTGTGCGCGGGGCTCGGCACCGCGAACACCATGCATATCTTGGCGGAAGCGCTGGGGATGACTTTGCCGGGCAACTCGCCCGTACTCGCGGGCAGCCGCAAGCTGTACGAATATGCCCGCAAATCCGGCGAGCGAATCGTCGCGATGGTGCAGGAAGATTTGCGCCCGCGTCAGATTCTCACGCGGGAAGCCTTCGAGAATGTCGTTACCGTCGATCTGGCGCTCGGCGGATCGGTCAATTCCGTCCGCCATCTGGCGGCGGTCGCCACGGAAGCGGAGCTGGACCTTCAAGTGGTGGAGTTGTTCGAAGAACTGGCGAAGGATATCCCGCTGCTGGTTACCGTGCGCCCGAACGGCCCGTACCGTACGGAGGACCTGGAGGCCGCCGGCGGAACGCCGGCACTGATGAAGCGATTGGCGGATAAGCTTCACCTCGACGCCAGGACATCGACCGGAAGGACGGTCGGCGAGAATCTCGAGGGAATGGAGGTCGGAAACCCCGAGGTGATCCGTCCGCTGCAGAAGCCGCACAGCTTGAGGCCGGGCATCGCTATTTTCAGGGGAAATCTCGCGCCCGAGGGCTCGATCGTCAAGCTGTCGGCCATCGCTTCCGATCTCGATCGATTCGAGGGACCCGCGAATATTTTCGACACGGAAGACGAGGCGATCGAAGCGCTCGGCAACGGAAAAATTCGCGCAGGAGAGGTCATCGTTCTCCGAGGGATGGGACCGAAGGGCGGTCCGGGTACCGTATTCGCCGCAAGCTTCGTGGCGGCGCTTAACGGCGCCGGCATGGCTCACGAGGTAGCGGTTCTGACCGATGGAGAGCTCTCCGGCCTCAATCGGGGCATCGTCGTCGGTCAAATTATGCCGGAAGCGGCGGAGGGCGGACCGCTTGCCGTCGTATCCCAAGGCGATACGATCACCATCGACCTCGCGAACCGGACGCTGACCATGCAGGTGAGCGAAGAGGAGCTTCGCAGCCGGCTCTCGGCTTGGAAGCCGGAGATCAACCCGATTCAGACCGGTTGGCTTGCGCTTTACGCGCAGCTCGTACAACCGATTTCCGGCGGCGCCGTGCTCGGGAAGCGTCGGATCAAGCCGGAAATCGGAAGCAATGGGTAGGAGGGGAAGCATGAAACTGGCCGGTAAAGTAGCTGTCGTAACGGGTTCCGGCAATCTGCGCGGGATCGGCAGAGGCATTGTGGAGTCGCTGGCGGAGGACGGCGCCGATATCGTTCTGCATTATCGCTCCAAGGAAGCCGAAGCCCTTCAGATTGCTGAAGAGTTGAGGCTCATGGGAAGAAGGGCCTGCGCCATTCAGGCCGACCTCGGCCAGCCGACTCAGGTCGAGCGCTTCATGGATGAGGCCGAAGCGGCATTCGGCCGGATCGATATTCTAGTGAATAATGCAGGGGTATGTTACTGGGAACGCGTGGCCGAAATTACGGACGAGAACTTCCAGGCTATGATCAACCTGAATCTTGGAGCGACGCTGGCCTGCAGCAGGCGCGCTGCCCGGGCGATGCGGCTTCGCGGAGAGGGAGGGCGGATCATCCAGATTTCCTCCCTGCAGTCCAAGCGCCCTTCGCTAACTATGGGTATCTATTCCGCCACGAAAGCGGGAATGGACCACCTCACCCAGTCCATGGCGCTGGAGCTCGCCCCATACGGTATCACAGTCAATCAGGTGCTGCCGGGATGGATCGATACGGACATTAATTTGTCCAAGCCGGGGCAGCAGAGCGAGGAAGGCAGGCGCAAGGCGCTGGAGACGCTTCCGCTCGGGTTCCAGGCGACGCCGAGGGATGTAGGGCAGGCCGTAAGTTATCTGTGCGGGGAAAGCGGCAGGGCAATTACCGGAGCGTTCATCAAGGTGGATGCCGGCGCGTTTATCAAGTGTCTCCTATAGTCAGCCGGAAAGGAGAGAATCGCATGGGGTCAAAGCTGCACATGGAAACAGCCAGAGCGATTCCCGTAATCGCGGAAATGGACGTCGTCGTAATCGGCGGCGGCCCTTCCGGCGTAGCGGCGGCGGTGACGGCAGCGGAGCAGGGAATGCGCACGATGGTGATCGAGCGCTACGGGTTTTTCGGGGGCATGAGCGTTGCCGGCTTGTCGGGGACGGTGTGCGGACTGTACAGCTCCTCCCGGACGAACAGACTGGAGCAGATCGTGGACGGTTTTGCAGGACGATTCGTCAACCTCCTGAAGAGCAAGGACGGAATCGCCGAACCTGTACCCTTCGGACATACCGCGCTCTGCGTGCACGATCCCCTGTCCTGGAAGGAAACGGCGGATGCGTTGATCCGGGGAGCTGGCGTGCACGTCCTTTTCCACACTTGGTTTGCCGATGTCATCATGGACGAAGGCCGGCTTAGCGGCATCGTCATCGAGAACAAAGAGGGGAGAAGGGCGATTCGCGGCAAGGTGTTCATCGACGCCACGGGAGACGGGGATGTCGCCGCCAGGGCCGGAGCGCCCTGCCTGTTCGGCAAGGACGGGTTCGTTCAGTTCCCGACCATGATCTTTCGCATGGGCGGAGTCGATTGGAAGCTCGCTTCCCGCATGTCTCCGGCCGAGGTGGAAGCGCTTATCGGCGAGCAGGTATCGAGCGGCAACTACGAGCTTCCCCGACGTCACGTATACCTGCTGCCCATGCCTCGCAGGAACGAAGCGTTGATCAACGCCACTCGAATCGCCAAGCCCGGGAACGGCGTCGTTAACGGGACCGTGACGGAGGACCTCACATGGAGCGAATTTGAAGGCAGACGCCAGATCCGGGAATATGAACGCTTCCTGCGGGATCTCGTCCCGGGCTTCAAAGAGTCCTATATCATTGATAGCGCCGTGCAGATCGGGATCCGACAGACTCGTACGATTCTCGGCGAATATGTCCTGAAGAACGACGATATTCTGAACGCACGCAAGTTCAGGACGGCGATCGCCCGAAGCGCCTGGCCGATCGAAGCCCACGGCGAAGAGGTGAAGATCGCGTATCTGAATGACGATTACTACGAGATTCCGTATGAGGTCATGCTTCCCAGAGGGGTCGAGCAGCTGCTTACGGTCGGCCGGTGTATTTCCGCGGAGCATGAAGCGCTGGCTTCGGCGCGGGTAACGGCCCAATGCTTCGAGGAAGGCTTCGCAGCCGGTTACGCGGCGTATTCCGCGATTAGGGAGCGGGTCGCCCCGAAACAGGTTGACGTCGGTGAGATCAGGAAATTTATGGTGGCGCATGGGGCGAACTTATGACGCGGTACGGCGCAGAGGAGGATGGGTGTGGATAAAGAATGGCAACAGGTGATGATCGCTTACGGGAAGCGGCAACCCGGGCTGACCGGCGCGCTTACCCATGCGTTCGAGGCGCGCGGCGGCGGCGTGTTGGTAAGTGAAGCGGCGGGGGAAGAGGAAATCCGCGATGCGGTGTCGGCGTCCGTCGCCGACCATGGCGGTATCGGCGTATTCTTCTATATGCCCAAGCCCGTCGCGGCGACCGCCATCCTCGGCGATGACGATTTGTTTCACGACATCCGAGAGGAACTGGAGGGGGGCATGCGCTGGCTGCGGACGGTAGGCGCGGCGATGCTCGGAGCGCGGATCCCGGGACGCATCGTCGTTCTGTCGCACATTACCTCGATCGTTCCGACTGGCCGATTCTCCTATTGCTCCTCGGGGCAGGCTGCGCTGAACAATTTGTCCAGAGTGGCGGCCCTGGAATGGGCGTCATCCGGCATCCAGGTCAACAATGTAGTGTTCGGCTGGAGGGAAACGCCGGAGGAACAGGCTTACGTGGAGCAGCTGAGAGAAGCGCACCGGGACGATCATGCCCCGCTGCTGCCTTATATAACCGACCGTGAAATCGCCGAAATGTGCGTCTTCCTATGCAATCCGCTCCATCGGGCGGCCAACGGCTCGACGATCGTCGTGGATGGCGGTTACTCGGTATCGCGCAATATCCGTCCGGTGTCTTAGGCGGCGAACCTTTCAAGGAACAACAAACAGAAGGCAGGGGGATTCCAATGAAGCCGATAATCGGGTTTATCGGTCTGGGCATTATGGGCAGACCCATGGTTCGCAACCTGCTTGCGGCAGGGTATTCCGTACACGTATATAACCGCAGTCGTCAGGCGGTAGAGGAGCTGGCGGGGGAAGGAGCATCGGTCTGCGAAACGCCGGCGGACGCCGCGGACCGGGCGGATATCGTCATTACCATGGTATCGAATACCGCAGACGTCCAGGAAGTGATTCTCGGGCCGAAAGGCATAATCCACTCCCTCAGACCGGGGAAAATTGCGGTCGATATGAGTACCATCTCCCCGCAGGCAACGCTGGAGCTGGCGGAACGCATCGGGGAGACGGGAGCGCGCATGCTGGACGCGCCCGTCAGCGGGGGGGAGAAAGGCGCCGTAGAGGGGACGCTTTCCATTATGGTCGGAGGCGAAGCGGAGACGTTCGAGCGGTGTCTTCCTATTTTCGAAGTGCTGGGCAAGAATGTGGTGCATGTAGGTCATCATTCCGCCGGCCAAGTCGTGAAAGCGTGCAACCAAATTTTGGCGGCTTCTACCCTTGCGGCCATGGGCGAGGCCTTGGTCCTCGGCACGAAGGCCGGCGTCGATCCGCAGAAAATCGTCGACGTGCTGTCTATGGGCGCTGCGCGATGCTGGGCGCTGGATGTCCGCGCGCCGCAGGTGCTTAAGCGGGATTTCAGGCCCGGGTTTAAAAGCAAGCTGCAGTACAAAGATTTGGGGCTCGCGCTGGAGCTTAGCAAATCCTTGGACGTTCCGCTCGCGATCTCCGGCCTTGTACACGAGATGTACAAGAGCTGTATCGCGCAGGGGCTGGGGGAGGACGATCACTCCAGCATTGTGCGGGTTACGGAACGGTTGGCCAACGTCGAAATTAACGGGGCACGAAAATCATGATGCGAAACGGCTGGAAGGAACGGTTGATAGAAGAGCCGCTTATCGGCTGCTTCGCGACATTTCCATCGTCTTCCCTGACCGAATATATCGCTTCGATGGGATTCGATTTCATCCTGATCGATAATGAGCACGGCGCGATAGATCAAGGCATACAAGAGGATATGATCCGGGCAGCCCACTGCGCCGGAGTGCCCGCCGTCGCTAGAGTGCCGAGAAACAGGCCGGAGTACATTCAGAAAGCGCTGGACAGCGGAGCGAACGGCGTTCAGGTCCCGATGACGAACACGAGGCGGGAGGTCGAGGAGGTCGTGCGTTCGGCTCTGTTTCCGCCTGCAGGACACAGGGGAGTCGCATTCCTGCCCCGGGCCGCCGCCTATGGACTGCATCCGGATAAGGCGGACTATCTCGCTCGATCCAACCGGGAAGGCGTCGTAACGGTGCACGTCGAAACCGTGGAGGCCGTCGCAAATTTGGACGATATGCTGGAGACGGAGGGGGCGGACGTATATTTCGTAGGGCCCGGAGATTTGGCGATATCCATGGGTTACGCCCATCACCCCAATCATCCCGAAGTTTTGTCGGTTATCGAGAAATGTATACGGACCATCGCGGCCCGGGGGAAAATCGCCGGGACCTATGTAGGAACGGCGGAGCGTACGCGGCTGGCGATCGAATGGGGCGCACACTATTTGGTCACCGCGGTTACTCCGGCCATGGCGGAATGGAGCAGGCAGTTTTTGTCCCAGGTAAAAGGAGGGGGAAACAGGGCATGACATTGGAAATTCGGAATTTATCCCGCGCCGCGTTTGCTCCTTACGGCGATCTTATCGCTCCCGATCCGGCAGAGGGAGCGTTTCAGGTCGTTATTCGCGAGCCGGATGAACTCGGGTGGCGCATCGCCGTCAGTCAACTGACCAGGAGGCCGGTCGATTGTCTCGGCGCTCATGCCAATTCCAGAGAATCGTTCGAGCCGCTTTCGGGCATATGCGTAATCCTGGTCGCGCAATATGAGACGCCTGAGAGGATGGAAGCCTTCTTACTCGACGCGCCCGTCTGCCTCCACCGAAATACGTGGCATTCGGTCATCGCATTGTCGGAGCGAGCGGTGGTCAAAATTACCGAGAACGATCGGATGGAGTCGGAAACTTTCCCGCTGCCGGCCCTTTTGGATATCGGAATGTTTCAGAAACCGGCATAGGAGGAGGCGGAATCGTGGCGAAGATCGTACCGAACGTACATCGGATCCATACCACGTACAAAGGCAGAAATTTATATCAGCATATCATTGAGCGCAATGGCCGCATGCTCCTAGTCGATACGGGCGCGCCAGATACGCCGGAATCGCTGCTTTTTCCGTACATGGAGGAGCATGGGCTGCATCCGTCGGCGATCGGCGCCATTATCGTCACCCACGCCGATTACGATCATCGCGGGGGCACAATCGCCATTAAAAGGCGGGCGCCCGAAGCGTTGTTGATCGCCCAGAAGCAGGAACTCGAGCCGCTCCGCGCCATCGAGGGCATGCCCGCCATCGATGTGACATTCGACGGCGAGCTAAGGTTCGGCTTCCCTTCGGGTATGAGGAACGACAATATACCGGTTCATCTGTACCACGCCCCCGGCCATTCCGCCGGCCATCTCATCGTTCATCTGCCTCTTCAGCGTACCGCGATCATTACGGATGCGGCGCTTGGCGAATGGATTCCGGATGTCGGCGGCGAACCGTCGCTGCCTCCGATTTATTTCGATGCCGAAGCCTATCTGCGGACGATCGAGAAAATCCGCGGCTTGGACGCGGAGGTGTTGATGGCCTCGCATTTTCCGCTGATTGCCGGGAAAGAGCAAGTAGCCGGCTTTCTGGACGGCAGCCGCGATTTCGTATACCGGGTCGAAAGTTATTTGCTCGAGAAGCTGGAGCGGGCGGATGGCTTTCTGGATATTCCCGCGCTCATCCTGCAATCGCGCGGCAGGCTCGGCCGCTGGAAAGAGGAAGCGGATCAGGCGCTTCAGGCGTGCTTCCATGCGGGATTACACCGGCTGAAGGAGCGGGGAGCGGTCGCACAAGCCCCCGGCGGTAAAGGCTGGAGCTTGCGCAGGACGGACCTGAACGCGCTAAGATAACGGGGAAGAAGGTTGAGATATGTTAAAAGTATCGCTCACGGCACCCGGGCATTTCCTCAGGGACGGCAAGCCCGATGAATTGTACCTGACGCAGCTGTCGCAACTCGGCGTCGACTGTATCGATATCACAAGCGGGTCGGTCTGGCCCGGCGTTCGGGAGCAGGGGTACCCGGATCTGGACGAGGTACTGCGCATTAAACGGAGAATCGCCGCTTACGGCTTGCAATTGAATCGGGTCACCCTGCCGGACCTTACGGAGGCGTTCATGTTGAACCGTCCCGGCTGCGAGAAGGAGCTGGAGAATGCGTGCAATGCCGTGAAGGTGTTCGGTGAAGCGCGCATTCCGGTCGTTCGTCAGCGATTTGCCGGGGATAGCTTCACGGGCATCATGGAGCCATACGATGCGCTGCATAGAGGAGGCTCCGTAGCCCGGGGAGAGCGCCTTCGGAAAAACCCTGCGGTTCCTACGCATGAAGAGCTCTCCTTCTATTGGGAACGGTTTTGCGAGGCGTACCGCGAGCTCGTTCCTCTCGCCGAGGCATACGATCTCCAGCTGGCCATGCACCCGTCGGACACGCCGAACCCGGAAACCCCGTTTAATAGTCTCGGGTTCCACCGGATTATCGACGCGTTCCCAAGCAAGTCCGTCGGCTTCATCTATTGCGTAGGAACCCGTGCGCAGGCCGGCGGATCGTCGCTTGTCCTGGACGAGATTCGCCAGTTTGGGCGCAAGGGCAGAATCTTCAGCGTTCACTTTCGCAATGTGAGGGGGAGTCTTCCGACGGTCGGCGGGTTCGAAGAGTCTATGTTGGACGACGGCGATATGAATATGTTCAGGATTTTGATGGAACTCCGAAAGACCGGCTACGACGGATGCATCAATCCGGATCATGTGCCCCGGCTGACAGGAGACGATGCCGGCCAAATGATGGCCTGGGCTTATGCGGTCGGATATATTAAGGCACTGATCAACGCCGCTGACGGCTTGTAGGAGCCCGATGCGCAGGAGAAGAGGAGACCTATGAAGGCATGGATTTACGGTCTTTCCTTTCAGAGAAGAATTTGGTTATCCTTCGTGCTTCTAATTACACTGACGGTATCCGCCAACGGCACCATCTCCTATTTCATCGCCTCCCAGGTTATCCAGCGGAACGCTTTTCGCCTTAGCGAGGATACGGTAAACAAGACGGCTAGGGTTTTGGATCAACGGCTGAAAAGCATCACCATGTCCATGATGTCGCTAACCATCAGCGATCCGTTCAAGCGGATGATGACAGACGTCGCCGCAGCCGACAGGAGCCGTTATTATCAGCACTTGTCGGCGCTTCAGCTGGTCTTCTCGCAAATTAAATTTAACGATGCCTTCATTCAGTCGATCCTCGTCGCCACGCCGATAGGAGACTTCTATCCGACCACCTACTTTCGAAAGTCAGAAAATTCTTTCTTCGATAGCGGAATGTACCGGGACGTCGATCAAGCGAACCGCGCCATCTGGGTGCCGCTGCATGAGGACCCGTTTTTTTCCGGCCGCGAGCAGGTGGTGTCCCTCGTCTTCGGGACGATCGGCGAAGTCCCGAGCCAGGAAAGCGGCGTGTATATCGTAGTCAATGTGAAGGGGTCCGATTTGCAGCAGTTAACTACCGGCAATGCTTCCGCAACGGGTATGCATTATATGTTCGTCAACGATAAGGGTCAGGAAATATTTCACTCCGACTGGTATGCGGGGCAGGGGTTGGAACATAAACCATCGTTCTTCGACCGGCTGCGTTCGGATGATAGAGGTTATTTTTTCTACGAATTGAATGGTCAAGATTATCTTGTAAACCACGTCGGACTCGATGTCGGGGAAGAATGGAAGCTGCTTGGCATGCAGTCCAAGCAACAACTGCTGGAGGATATGAAGGGAATCCAGCGATCGACGCTCTATGCGCTTCTGGTTGCGCTTTTGCTTTCCTTTCTTTTCTCCAATCGCCTGACTAAGCTGCTGTTAAGGCCCCTCTACGAACTCAGTAATGTCATTAAGAAGGTCGAGAATTCCGATCTTGCCATGCGCTTTGAGACCAAATATCAGGACGAAGTCGCCCAGGTCGGCATGAGGTTCAATCGCATGCTGGATGAGATCAACGTATTGATTCATAATCTCAAGCACAATGAGAACGAGAAGCGGAAGGCCGAGATCAAAGCGCTGACCGCGCAAATGGACCCCCACTTTCTTTATAACGCCCTTAACACCGTTTATTGCAAGTCGGTGCTCGGCCACAATGACCAGGTGAACGAAATGATTCTCTCGTTATCCCAAATGTTCCAATTGGGGCTCAGCAGCGGCAGAGACATGGTCACGCTCGAGGACGAACTCGCGCACGTAAAGCAATATATAGCGATTCAGCAGGTGTGCTATGAGCAGCTGTTCGATTGCAAGATTCGTATCGGGGACGAGGTACGAATGAATACGCGCGTGTTGAAATTAATTTTTCAACCGTTGGTCGAGAATTCGATCCTGCATGGCTTCGGGGATCTCAATACCGGCGGGTTGATAGACATCACCATAACCGGGCTCGAGGGCTTGCTGATCGTTTCCGTCAAGGACAATGGCTGCGGAATGGATACCCAAGAGGTAGAACGCGTCATGCGGACGGCAGGCGAGAGGAAGCGCGGGTACGCCTTGCGGAACATTACCGCGCGTCTACAGCTGTATTACAACGGCGAAGCGAAGATGGAGTTGCATGGCGAGGCGGGAATCGGGACGGAAGTCGTACTGTATCTGCCTATAAGTAAAGAGGAGGATACCGATGCGGGAGGACAAGATTAAGCTATGCGTCATAGACGATATTCGCAGCGTTATCGATATGATCTCGACCAAAATCGATTGGGAGGCCTACGGCATCGAAGTCGCCGGAACCGCGATTAACGGTCAGGAAGGCCTCGAGCTGATTAGAAGGGTACAACCCGACATCGTCATGACGGACGTACGCATGCCGAAGCTGGACGGGTTGGAAATGATGCGTCGCGTGTTGGAAGCGCTGCCACACAGTAAGGTAATTATGCTCAGCGGGTACTCCGAATTTACCTATGCGCAGCAGGCGATCCGGTTGGGCGCGTACGATTTCCTCCAGAAGCCGTTTTCCATTGCGGAAATTATCCGGGTCGTAGTGGGGGCCCGAGACGTGTGGCTGGAGGAGCGGAAGGGCAGGCTGGAGGTCGACGCTATGGAGAAACGCCTCAAAGAGAGCTTACCGCTGCTGAGGCAGGAATACATGAACATGCTCATCCATCATCGAAGCGGCAATGCTCAAAGCAATGAGAAAAGATGGGCATTCCTCAAGATTCCGCTGAAGCCGGAAAATCTTGTCGTCATGATTGTAGAGATCGACCGGTTTGCGGAAAATTTCGGAATGCTGCCTACGCAAGAGGTGGAACTGGTCCGATTTGCGCTTCAAAATATTCTGGAGGAAACCATAAATAGCTTTACGGCAGGAATCGTATTTCGCGAAGGTACGAACCGACATGTGTGCGTGCTGAATTGCGAAGACGTCGACCTCGCCTCCAGGATCGCGGAAGCTTGCTGTGCGCATATCGCCAAATATACGCGATTCACGATTTCGATCGGAATCGGCAGAAAGGTGGAAGAGCTCGGGCAGCTTCCGGATTCCTTCCTGCAGGCTTTAAACGCGCTCTCCTACCATTTCTACACGGGAGGCAACGGCGTCCTTAGCTTCGATCAGACCGCCAAGGACGCGAAGGGGCTCCCCAAATATTCCTTGGAAACGGAACGCGAGCTGCTTTTCGCCATGCGATCGGGGAATCGGGAGAAAAGTATGGCGCTGTTAGAGCAGCTGATCGGCGATCTGTTCGGTTCGTCTTATCATAAACCGGAATATGTGAGAAGCGTATGCCAGGAATTGGCTTTCATGATGTACCGGGTACTGTTGGAGCAGCTGTCCGACACCCGTCTTTCCGAGCTCGAACATAGGCTTCGGGAAGGAAGGAACGGAGAACTCTCCATGCAGGAGCTCAGGGAGCTGCTGGTCGATTTGTGCCGACAGGGCTGCGAGTGGATGGAGAAAGAGCGAGTCAGCGAGTCGAAGCAAGTAATTCGTCAAGCAATCGCCTATATCCAGTCGAATTTGGGCAAGGCATTGACTGTCGAAATCTGCGCGAAGCAAGTAAATCTGAGCATCGGCTACTTTTCGAATTTGTTCAAGAAGGTGACGGGCACGACATTCCAACAATACGTCACCCAGGAGCGCATCGAGAGGGCCAAAGTGATGCTCGTCGAAAACTATCAGGTCCAGGAAATCGCCGAGGAGTTAAGCTATGAGCACCGCCGTTATTTCAGCGAGGTTTTTAAGAAGCAGACGGGCATGACGCCGTCGGAGTTCAAGGAATCCTTCCTGGGCAAGGCCGGGCGGTAACGAAAGTGAAGCGAATAGTTGCCCTTATTCTTCGTGTTGCCGCATGTACAGGTCGGGCCGCATCCCTCATACTGGGGGCATGAACCGAAAGACGGCTATGCGATCCCGTTCGGTTCATCGATCAAGAGCCGATAGACATTATAGAGGAGGGTACTAAGCATGTTGAGAAAGTATGGAATTCTCTGGTTATGCATCACTCTCGCGATCGTCCTGTCCGCCTGCGGCAATTCGGGCAGCGGCGGAGATGACGGGAAGGACAATGCCGCGCCGGCAAATAACGAAGGCGGCAAGAATACGGATACGGCTGCAACCGACGCGAAGGAGCCGAAAGAGAAGACGAAGCTGGTCTTCTGGACGAACGATCGTCCGGATGCCGATTACATGAAGGGGAAGATCGCGGAGTTCAATGCGGCCAACCCTGATATCGAAGTGGAGTACGTGGTCAAGACGGAAGATTATAACCAAGCGATCGACCTTTCCTTTGCCAGCGCCCAATCCCCCGACATTCTTCGGGTAAAGGAAAATACGATCCAGACGTTCTACAAGAAAGGGTATCTCGAGTCGCTCGACGGGTATTTGAGCGAGGAGCAGAAGGCAAAGTTCCCGATCTTGGACAATCTGAATCGGTTTGACGGTAAGATTTACAGCCTTCCGAATTACGGTTCTACCATGAGATTGGTTTATAACAAAGACCTGTTTGAGAAAGCGGGCATCAGCAAGCCCCCTGCCACGCTGGATGAAATGGTCGAGGTAGCGAAGAAACTGACCGAGGCGGGCAAGGATAGCGGAGCTTACGGGTTTGCGCTTAACTTTAAAAGTCCGGCCAGTGCGATCGACCGCTCGGCGCGCGTTATCACTGAAGCGAACGGATACGGCGGTTACGGTTTTGATTTTAAAACCGGCCGATTCGACGTAAGCGGTTTCAAGCCGGCGATCGAAGCCTTCAAGCAAATGGTGGACGACGGCAGCACGCTGCCCGGCATGGAGTCGCTCGATATCGACCCGCTGCGCGCACAATTCGCGGAAGGAAAAATAGGGATGTACATTTCCTATTCCGCCGAGCCGGGCGTTTACAAGAACCAATTCCCCGCCAAAATCGAGTGGGCTGCCGCACCGGTTCCGACAACGGACGGCACGGTTAAAGGCGCAACCGGTTTCCTAGGCGGTCAATGGCTCGGTATCAGCAGCGAAAGCAAACACAAGGAAGAGGCCTGGAAATTTCTGAACTTTATTTACGGAGACCAGATACTGCAAGATTTCCAGGAGAACGGTTTCGGTTTCTCTATGGTCCCTTCCATTCTGGAGAAGGCCAAATCCGCGGATATTTACGGGATCGAAGGCTTCCTCCCGACGCAGTACGACGGAACTTGGCCGATCCAGCCGACCGTCGCCGTACAAGGCACGACTTATCAGGAAGCCTTCTTCCGATACATGCTTGAGGGCGGAGACCTGGACAAAATTGTCGAGGATCTCAATAAGCGTTACAACGAGGCGCTCGACGCGGCGATCGCATCGGGAGAAGTCAAGATTAAGGCCGATCCGACCTTCGATCCGAAAAATCTACAAAAGATGTATGTCAAGTAAGCCGATTCGGCGGGGGAAGGGTCAGGAGCAACTCCTGGCCCTTTCCCCGTTCCGATGCAAATAACGCATAATAGTTGCCCTTCAAGTTGGGCTTGCCGCATTATCCCGAAAGGATAACTGGATTACAATGAAGGTACTAACGTCGCATGAGGGAAAGGTGGATTAATTTGAAGCAATGGAAAATGAAGTTGTCCGGGACGCTCTTCGCGTTCCCAAGCCTGCTGCTCACCCTTATGTTTACGGTATATCCGTTATTCTGGGTGATGCGCTACATGTTTTACGATTACAAAGGCTTCGGCGTGCCCCGGTTTATCGGCTTGGACAACTTCCGCACGTTGGCTTCGGATCAGTTATTCTGGCATTCGGTAAGCAACACCTTCGTTTATGCGGGCGGGAAAATGATCGTCACCTTGCCGCTTTCGCTCATCATGGCCGTGATCCTGAATCAAGCGCTGAAGGGCAGACAATTGCTCCGGGCCATCTATTTTATGCCCACGATCATAAGTTCCTCCGTGATTGCCGTAGTATTCTTCATTATTTTCAACTCGTATAACGGGATTTTGAATCAGTTTCTTCTCAAATTTCATATCGTTTCCAAAGGTATAAATTGGCTCGGACCGGATTATGCCATGTTGACCGCTATCATCATTGCGGTGTGGGGTGCGCTCGGCAATTATATGCTGTTGTTTCTTGCCGGGCTCCAGGGCATTTCGAACGAAGTGAACGAAAGCGCTTCATTGGACGGCGCAAATGCGATTCAGCGATTCTGGTACATCACCATTCCAATGCTTGGACCTGTTCTTCAGATGGTTATTATGCTTTTGATTATCAATTCCTTAAAAAGTTACGAAAGCATCATGCTGTTGACGGACGGCGGACCCATCGGGAAAACCGAGGTCATGTTCCTCTACCTATACCGTTTGTTGTTCCCTACACCTTCCGCAAGCACGGTTCTGCTGCAGCAAATCGGATACGGGAGCGCAGTCGGCTTCGTCTCCGGCTTGATCGTAGGAGCCATTACGTTCGGCTATTTCTATCTGTCCAGGAGGCTGAACCGTATCTATTGAGGATCGGCTACTCGGCGGCGCCACGAATAGGAGGAAGACGGGATGAGAGAATGGGCATTGGCAACAACGAAAAAACCGGCGTCATTCCTGTCCGGATCATTTCGCCCGGGCAGGCTGATCCTTTGGATATTCCTGATGGTTCTGGTTCTATTTACGATTTTTCCGGTTCTGATCGCGTTACTGGGTTCCTTTAAATCGAATGCCGAGCTTACGGCGGGAGCTACGATTCTTCCGTCGACCTGGCATGTATCGAATTACGTAGAGGCATGGAAGCAGGCGGGCTTTTCCCGTTTCACCTGGAACAGTCTTTTCGTCAGCCTGGCGACGACGTTCGGCACATTGCTGGTAGCCTCGATGGCCGCATACGCCGTGAACCGATTGAGTTTCCCCGGTAAAAAGCTATTTGTCGCGATTCAGGCATCTACGATGTTTATCTCGGTCGGTCCCTTGGTCCTGCATCCCCAATTCAAGCTGATGGTGTCCCTGAACCTCCAAACGTCGCTTTGGGGCGTCGTGATCTTGCTTGTCAGCGGGCATGCTTATATTTTTTTCATCCTCTTGGCCTTTTTCAGCACGATTCCAAGAGAAATGGATGAAGCCGCCAAAATCGACGGGAGCTCGCTGTTCGGCACCTACTGGCGAATCATTCTGCCGCTTCTGGCGCCCGGTCTTGGGGTAGCAGCTTTATTTACCTTCCGGGCGGCTTGGAACGAATATATTCTTCCGCTGGTATTTACCATGAGCCAGGTCGATCTTCAGACGCTGACGGTGGGCCTTGCCAACCTGCGTTACGGCGCCTCGGCGGCGGCGCAAACCCACTACATGATGGCCGGCGCGTGCCTGTCCATTCTGCCGATTCTGGTCATTTACGTATTTGCCAATAAATCTTTCATGCAGATGACGGCAGGGTCGATTAAAGGGTAGGAGGCGGAACACGGTTCATGAATACGGACAGAAAAGATAGGTTCATCCGCAACGCCGGTCTCCCGCAATTCAAAGAAGCGCTCGATCGGCTGTACCGGCAAGCGGCAGAGGCGGAAGCCATCCCCTATGCGATAGGTCCGCAAGAAGAAGGGGATTGGGGACATTACTACTATTGTCCGCATGACGGGACTAAATTGAGCTTCGACTGGAGCGCGCCGCGGTCGCATCGCTGTTCGTGCTGCAGCGCCGAGTGGACCGGCAGCCCGTATAACGGCGCCTGGGTCACCTTTGCTCACACCCAAATCGGTCGCGGCGTTTATTATACGGCTTATCTTCACGCGATCGATCCCGATCATGCGCGTTTGGAAAAGGCCGTACGCGTTTTGCTTGCGTACGCGCGGCATTACGAAGGATACAAGGAGCATGGCGGCATCCCTTATAATGGACCGGGCAAGCTGTTTGCCCAAACGCTCGACGAAGCGCATTGGATCATGGATTTGGCTGTCGGCTACAGCCTGCTTCGGAAGAATCTAACGCCCGAACAGGATTCGGACATCCGAACCGGCTTGTTTTTGCCGTGCGCGCGGTTTCTGATCGAACGGAAAGAAAAGCAGATTCATAACCATGCCGTTCTGATTACGTCCGCGATCGCTTCGCTTGGCGTAATACTGGAGGATCCGGCGATCCAGACGGCCGGTTTGACGGAGGAGTACGGCTTGTATGACCAGCTTTTGCGCGGCGTCTCGGAGGAAGGCTTATGGTACGAGGGGAATATTCACTATCATTTTTATGCCCTCGAGGCTCTGCTGCATTATGCTTATCTGGTCGAAGGAACGGCTTCGGACCTGTGGCAACGAAATGTGTTGAAGCGCATGTTCGATTTTCCGCTGAACTTCATTCAGCCGGATGGCTCCTTTCCGATGTGGAACGATGCAAGCAGCGCGACAGCCATCGGCACATACGCTCCCTTTTATGAAATAGCGCTT
This sequence comes from Paenibacillus sp., assembly GCF_035645235.1. Classification (GTDB taxonomy): domain Bacteria; phylum Bacillota; class Bacilli; order Paenibacillales; family YIM-B00363; genus Paenibacillus_AE. The sequence goes on along the minus strand of NZ_DASQMZ010000075.1, from coordinate 14,809 downwards.
GACCGCTTCGGCGACGAGTCGTATCGCGCCCTTCTTCGATCGGCGTACGGAATGGAGAGGGGAGCGGCGTACCCGTACGATACGACGGCTGCGAGCCGGGATTCCCTGTACGCTTTGCTGTATGGGAAGGACCTCGCCGAGGGTGGCGATACGGCGGGACAGCTTGCGGCGAAGGCATCCGCGAGCCGTTCATTTCCTGCCAGCGGTTATACGAAGCTTACCAATCGCAAAGGGTGGCAGGCGATCATTAAGCACAGCATCTTCGGAGGCGAGCACGACCATATGGACAGGCTGGGCTTATCGTTCCGCTGCGGCGCCGTACCGGTGCTTGAGGATCCGGGAACGGTGGCGTACGGCGTGCCTGCGCATTACGGATGGTTTAAGCATACCTATTCCCATAATACGATCGTATTGAACGGAGCCGATCAGCCTCCCCGGGATGGCGTGCTGGTGCAATTCCATGAACGGGACTGGGGCATCTGGTCGGAGACGGCCGTTGACTGGAAGAGCGGCAATTACAAAATGCAGGATCGCATCGCGCTTCCGCCGGAGATGTGCCCATGGGATCATGCCGCCTATCATGGCGCTTCGTATCGACGCATCAACCTGCTGACGGAGGAGCTTCTTCTTGATATTTTCGAAGTACGATTGCCCGAAAGCCGGGACATCGAGCTTGCTTCCCATATCAGCGGGGAGTTGAGCTTGGGCGGCAATGCATACTGGCAGCCTACGAATGACATGTTCGGCAGGCTGGATCAGAGATGGTTCAACGACAAACGGATCCTTGCGGACCGGCCTTCCGCCATGAGCTACAAACTTCGGCAAGGCCGTCTCGTGCATCGAATCTGGTGTTCGCAGCCCGCGACAGCCTATTCTGCCCGTACGCCGGACAACCCGCCGACATCCGATCGTCAAACCGTGATCTTCCGCGTGCCTTCCCGGACCGACGTCCTTTTCATCCAGGCATTTACGTATGTTTCCGCAGATGGAGAAATCGAACCGGAAGGGGCATTGGAAGTAAACGATAGAAGTGACGGATTATACGACATTCGGATCGATGGCTCCGGCGCAAGCGGCACCTATTCGCTCGACTTGCGGGCTGAAGCCGCGAAGCTTGTAAAGTGCCGGTTCCATGAAGGAGGGAAAGCTTCGGGCCATACCGTCGTACGTTCGATCCGTCCGTAAGATGATCGCTCGAGAGGAAGCCGCGCATGAGGCGTCGGCTTTTTTTCTTTTGCCGGGGGCATGACATGGTTTTCGGTCGCTCGCGAACGTCGTCGCGGGAGAAAATCGAGCCCCGGACCGGGAAACCCTAGCGGCGGCGAAGCGCGCCGGGTGATATAATGAGCGGGAACCGTTACGGAAAGGGTGCGATCGTACGTGCAAGGGTTATTTTCGCTGCCTTGGCTCCTAGTCTTGTCGATGATGCTGTTCGGGTCGCCGGGAGCCTCGGGTTCGCTCATGACGACGCTGTCCGCGTCCGCGGACGCCGTCATCCGCGTCGCGCCGAAGGCGAGCGACGAAGTGCTGAACAATCCGTTCATGGGTCTCGCCCCGAGCGCGGGCTACGGGGATTTCCCGATGCCGCACCGCTTGGTCTACAAGGTGCTGACGTGGCGCGAGCTGGAGCCGGAACGGGGCGCGTACGCCTTCGAAGAGGTCGAGCGCAAGTACCGCATGGATGAATTCGCGTCGAAGGGCGTCCGTTTCATCCTGCGCGTCGTGCTCGATTACGGTACGGACGAGCGCCATATGGACATTCCGGACTGGCTGTACGACGAGATCGGCGGGGACGGCGTCTGGTACGACGCGGACGTAGGCAAGGGCTTCAGCCCGAACTACTCGAACGTCACGCTGCAGCGGCACCACGAGCGGCTGCTGCGCGCGCTGGGCGACCGCTACAACGACGACCCGCGGGTCGCGTTCGTCGCCCTGGGCAGCCTCGGCCATTGGGGCGAATGGCACACCTATATGGACGAAGAACTCCAAATTCCGTTCCCGGCCTTGCCGGAGTCGGATATTTACGTCGAGCATTACCTCGCGGCGTTCCCGGACAAGAAGCTGCTGATGCGAAGGCCGTATCCGATCGCGGCGGAGCGGGGCATAGGGCTCTATAACGACGTCTTCGGCGCGGAGCGGGGAACGTACGATTTTATCGATTGGTTCGAAAACGGCTACCGCTCCCAACTCGCGGACGCCTTCATACCGGCGATGCCCGAGTTTTGGCGGCGCGGGCCGAGCGGCGGCGAATTCGGCTACGCGAACGAAGACCGGATGTATTTCGACCCGAGCCGGTTCGCCGGGACGCTGGACATGGCGCGGCGCAGCCACCTGAGCTGGATCGGCCCGAGCACCGACATCGAGGAGCTGGACGCCGCCGAGCGACGCAACCTCGACGTCTTCCTGAAGACGATCGGCTACCGGTTCGCCGTCGCAGCCGCCGCGTACCCGGCGCTTTGGACCCCGGGCGGCGAAGCCGAGGTCGAGATCGACGTCCGGAACGACGGCATCGCGCCGTTTTATTACGATTGGCCGCTCGAGCTGGCGCTCGTCGACGCGCAGGGACGAATCGCCCACCGTCATCTCGCGTCGGAGGACATCCGGGAGTGGATGCCGGGCAGCCGTTCGTTCCGGGAGCGGCTCGCCGTGCCGGCTGGCCTTCCGACGGGCGCCTACACGCTGACGATTGCGATACTCGATCCGGCGACCGACCGGCCCGGCGTCGACTGGGCGATGGCGGGGCGGCGGGGCGACGGCCGGTATTCGCTCGGGACGGTCCTCGCGGTCGGCGGCGCCGCCGCGCCTTAACGCGGCCGGTTCACGAGGTTCGTCGGACGGCCCGACAAGAAGGCGCGGACGTTGGCGACGGCCGCATCGAGCAGCCGCCGCCGCGCTTCGACCGACGCCCACGCGAGATGCGGCGTGACGAGGCAATGGCGCGCCGAGAGCAGCGGATGGTCGGGTGCGGGCGGCTCTTCGGACAGCACGTCGAGCGCCGCGCCCGCCAGCCGCCCTTCGTTGAGCGCGTCCGCGACGTCCCGTTCGTTCAGCAGCTTGCCGCGGGCCGTGTTGATCAGGAAGGCGGACGGCTTCATGAGCGCCAGCCGCTCCCGATCGATCAGCTCCCGCGTGTCGGCGGTCAAGGGACAATGCAGGCTGACGACGTCGGCGCGGCGCAGCAGATCCTCGAGCGACGCCCATTCGAATCCGTCCTCCGACCTCCCGCCGGGCTCTCTTCGATAATGATAAGCGAGGACGTTCATGCCGAGCGCCGAGGCGATGCGCCCCACCTGCACGCCGATGCGGCCCGCGCCGATCAGCCCGAGCGTCTTGCCCTCGAGCTCCGTCTGCGGATGGCGCCAATAGGTCCAATCCGGCGAACGGGACCAATCGCCGGAGCGGGTCGATTCGGCGTGCGCGCCGACGCGATGGCACAGCTCGAGCAGCAAGCCGATCGTGTATTGCGCGACCGAGGCGGTGCCGTACGAGGGCACGTTCGCCACGGCGACGCCCCGGGAAGCCGCCGCGTCGACGTCGACCACGTCGTAGCCGGTCGCAAGCACGCCGACGTATCGCAGTTCCGGCAGCATCTCCAGCGTCGCCGCGGGCAGCGGCGTCTTATTCGTCAGCACGATCTCCGCGCCGCGCGCCCGCTCTACGACGAGCTCCGGCGGCGTACGGTCATGGATGTCGACCTTTCCTATGCGGCGCAGCTCGTCCCAAGACAAATCTCCGGGATTGAGCGCATACCCGTCCAAGACGACGATGTTGCTTCGCGAACGAATCATTCCCCAGCCCCTCTTTCTCATGGCAATCCGGTTTGCCCCATTATAACGCGAAATCGCGCGCGCGGCGAAGGCGCCCTTTTCGTTCAAATACAAAGGATTCCTTCGATTTTCGTTGAATATATAAATATGCGAAGTCAGAGGAAAAAGAGGATGCTGCAGCATGGCGATAAACACAATATCCTTGACGGATCAAATCGATGTGACGAACGGCGCTCATATTTTATATTTTTATAACTCCGAAGAGGGGTATATCGCGAACGCGGTCGCTTTCGCGTACGCCGGGCTGATGCAAGGGCAGCATGTCGTGCTGATCGAGCGGGAGTCGCACCGTCGCGAAATTCTCGAGCGGCTGGCCGAGCGCGTGCCGTCCGAGGCGTTCGAGCGCGTCCGCGCTTTCGATTCGAAAGCATTTTATTGCGAGCATGGCACCCTGCACGTCAAAGACGTGCTGCGCAGCTTCGACGGCGTATTCGCTCCGTTGATGGAGGCGGGGGCGACGGTGCGGTCCTGGGGACATGTGCATTGGGAGTCGCAGGCCGATATCTACGAGCAATTGGAGCAATACGAGCGTCGTTGCGATACGGCCGTGAACGAGATCGGCATCCTCGGGGTGTGCGTTTACGACGGGCGCAGGGTGCCCGCTTCGATCCAAAACGAGATGCTGCGAACGCACGAGTATTTTATGACCGATACGACGCTGACCAAGTCCATGTTTTACGAGAAGAAGGAGCGCAAGGTCGTCTTTCCGTCGCTGTCCGTCCACGCGGCGCTGCAATCGGAGGTCGATTGGTACAAGCAAAAGCTCGACTTCGCCCACGTCATCTCGCACGAGGTGCGCAATCCGCTCACGGTCATCCGGGCGTACGCGGCGCTGCTGCTCGGCAAGAAGGCGCTGGACGAGGACGGCAAGAGCAAGCTCCGGTCCATCGTCGATTACGTCGACGTCATCGATCACGAGATGGCGCATATTATCAACACCGAGCAGATGCTCTCTACGGATGCGCTATGGGCGAAGTCCGTCGTGGCGGCGCGTCCGGTCGTGGACGAGACGATGGAAATGATGAGCACGAAAGCGCGTACGCAAGGCATCGAATGCGTAGGACGGATCGCGCTGAACGATGAAACGGTGTTCGCCAACGCCGTCGGGATGAAGCTGATTTTGTCGAACCTCGTGAGCAACGCGATTAAATACAGCCGCGAGGCCGGGCGCGTCGAGGTGCGCGCCGAGGCGAGCGAAGGGCGGCTGACGTTCGTCGTGCGGGACGAAGGCATCGGCATGACGGCGGAGCAGACCGGCAAGCTGTTCCGAAAATACGAGAAGATGAACGATGAGAAGAGCGGGCAGGGCATCGGTCTGTTTATGGTAAAGAAACTGACGGATTACTTCGAGGGCGAAATCGACGTGCGCAGCGAGCCGAATCGCGGCACGACCGTTACGGTTTCCCTGCCGCTGTGCGACGCCGCCGCGAGCGCTTAGCCGCCGGGAAACGAGAGGAAGAACGCGATGGTGCTTTTGGGAAGTTTCGTCAACGCCGCGGCGATCGTCGGAGGCGCCGTCTTAGGCGTCCTGCTGCCTTCGATGAACGAACGGTTTCAGCGGACGGTCGTGCAGGGAATGGCGATCGCGCTTTGCGTGTTGGGGCTGTCGATGGCGATGAAGACGACGCATTATGTTTGGATGGTCGTCAGCCTCGTCGCCGGCGGAGCGATCGGGGAGTGGCTGCAGATCGAGCGGCGGTTCGAGCAGGTCGGCGCTTGGCTGGAGCGCCGCGTGCCGACGCGCCCCGGCGCGTCGCCGGTCGGGAAAGCGTTCGTGACGGCGTCCCTCGTCTATTGCGTCGGCGCGATGGCCATTCTCGGCTCGATCGACAGCGGGGTGCGGCACGATCATGACGTCTTATACGCGAAATCGATCATGGACGGCTTTCTTTCGATCGCCTTCGCGTCGACGCTTGGCATCGGGGTGTTGTTCTCGGCGGTGCCCGTCTTGCTGTACCAAGGGGCGATCGCCCTCGGCGCCGCCGGCTTCGCCGGGCAGTTCGCGCCCGCGGCGATCGAGGCCGTCACGGCGGAAGTGTCGGCGGTCGGCGGCGTGCTGATCGTGGGGATCGGCATCAACCTGCTCGAGCTGCAGCGCATTCGCGTCGCCAATCTGCTGCCGGCCGTCGTCGTGATGGGCGCGGCGATGTCGGCGCTGCTGGCGTTCGGAAGCTGATCTCATGCATAAATCCGCCGCCGTCCACTCATATTAACGGTGGAAATCGGCGGAAGGAGGCGGCGTCGTGAGCAAGCATCCGGTAGAAATCGATCATCCGGTCACCCCGGAATACTTGGTGAAAAATTTGCTGTCCGCGATTTCGGAGGAAGGCATCGAGTCCGTCGCGTACGTGGCGCGGACGAAGGACGGCCTGATTACGTCCGGATGGACGGATATGCTGTACACGGAAGCGATCGGCTTGTTCGAGGTCGGCAAGCTGCAAGCCGTGAAGGAGATGTAGGACGGAACGCGAAGAAGGGCCGTTCCCGGTAGCGACAAGCGACCGGGAACGGCCTTTTCTTGCTTTGCGTTATACCGCCGAGCCGACCCGCAGGACGACGCTGGACTCGTCGATGGCGGCCAGCATCTCCGATACGACCGGGAGCGCCATGACGATCGGGGCGAGCCGCTCCATCGCTTCCGAATCCTTGAAACGTAGAATTTCCACCCAAGTGCCTTCGGTCTCGTCGAGGTATACCTCCCGGCCGAGGAATCCGTCAAGGCCGGCGGCCTCCTCGCCGTAACGCGCAAGCAAGCCGCGGTATGCGACCGGCGATGCCGTCGGCTTCAGGCGATACGTCAAAATCTCGTATCGCTGAAGGTCGTCGTGTACGGCGGCGTTCCCGACGGACAACTCGTCGATGCGGCGGTACAGCCCCATCGAGACGTCGCCCAGCGCGGCGCCGAGCGGCGCCATCGCTTCGGCCTTCTCGCTGCCGGCCAGCGCTGCCTGGGCCGTCTCGATCGAACGCCAGTAGACGAGATCGATCCATTGCGCCGGTTCGCTCGCGTGTAAAGTTCTGCGCAGGTCGAAGCCGGCGCAGCCGGCCAAATACGCATCGGCGGCACGCAGCGCCGCGGCGAAATCGGAGTCCGTAACGCCGGGCTTTGGAGTACAGAAGCAAAGTTCAAGGACGGGGGATGCGGACATACGATCATTCTCCTTTTTTCGCTGACGAAATCATTTGCTTGCAACCCGATCGTATCTCATAATAGTGACAACTTCTGGCGTAATTTGAAGGCACACTGATTTTATATAAATTCGAATAGGGGGATTCGGATGCAAAAGGCGCAGCGGCTCGTCCAGCTGATGATGCTGGTCAACGAGCGCCGACGGTTTACGGTTCGAGAGCTGGCGGAAGCGATGGGCGTATCGAGACGCACGATGCTGCGGGATTTGGGCGAGCTCGAGCAGCTCGGCGTACCGCTCTATTCGGAAGTCGGAGCGGCCGGCGGGTACCGGGTGCTGCACGACAAGATGCTGCCTCCGATTTACTTTACGGAAAACGAGGCGCTCGCGATCTTCTTCGCCGCCCAATCGCTGCAGCGGTACGCGTCGCTTCCGTTCGAGCTCGAGACGGCCTCGGCGCTTCGGAAATTTACTTCGAAGCTGCCCCGCGACGTTCGGGATCGGCTGGAGCGGTTGAAGCGGCGGTTGACGTTCTGGGTGCCGCCGCGCCGCGCGGAAGCGCCGCATCTTCGCGCGCTGCTGCAGGCGGCGCTCGACGATCGGGCGATCGAAATCGAGTATGACGGCGCGTCGGGGCGCGCCGTGCGGCGCATTCGTCCGGGCGGCGTCTATGCGATGAACGGGTTGTGGTACGTGCAGGCGTATTGCGAGCGGAGCGAGCAGCATCGCGTCTTCCGGGCGGATCGGGTGATGTCGGCGCGAATTGTCGAGGCGCCCGCAGACGGTCCGCCTTCCTCGGCGGCGTCGTCCAAACCCGACGTCGACCTGCCGTTCGAGCCGTGGCCGCTCGCCGGCGAAGCCGATCCGGGCGCGCCGTGGCTCGAAGCCGAATTTACGCCCGCGGGCGCCCGCCGAGCGGCCTCCGACCCTTGGCTGTCCGAGGCGCTCGTCGCGCGTCCCGACGGAGCGGCGACGGTTCGGCTGCCGTTGCCGGCGTCTTACGTGCCGTGGGCGGCGGCGTTCTTTCTCGGCTACGGCGCGGACGTCCGCGTCGACGGTCCCGAGGCGCTTCGCGGCGAGATGCGGCGCGTCTTAACCGAACTGCATCGCCGTTATTCGTGAGCTTCGCCGCCTGGAAGGCGACGGCCCGAGACGCCTTCTTCCTTGATCTTCCCTGCGCAGTATGTTAATGTAAAGACATGACAAGAAACCAACACACACGCGATTCACATACCGCGAAGGCCATCGGTGCACCCGATTGCGTCCCGGTATGTGATTTTTGTTTCTAACGAGACGCATCGCGTTCCAAGGAGGGGTCCTATGTATTCGCGCAAGCCGCAGCCGGTCGAAATTCCGGAGGAAATGACGGACGTCTGGACGTGCTCGAACGACGGCTGCAACTGTTGGATGAGAGACAATTTCGCGTTCCAGGACGAACCGGCCTGCGCCCAATGCGGCGCGACGATGGAGCGGGGGTCGAAGATGCTGCCGCAGCTGTCGAACTATACGTCCGACCATAAGTACGGCAAGAAGAGCATCACCTAAAGACGACGAGCGCCTGCCAAGGCGCTCTTTTTTTACGACAAGGCGGCGATTCGCGGTACGACCTTCACTATACGCCTCGCGATGCGAAGCAAAGCTGGCGCGATCGCCGTTCCTCCCGTATAATGGGCTTGCGCCGTTTCGAGGCGCCGCGGTTCGAGACCATCCCGCGTCAACAAAACTAGGGGAGGAACGGTATGAATGTTTAATGTGCTCTGGGGCGGCGCCTTCGTCGTCGTCAACTTCGCGTTGTTTCTGCTGTGCTATCGGTTGTTCGGTCGAAGCGGACTATACGCATGGGTGGGAGTCGCGACGATCCTAGCCAACGTGCAAGTCGTCAAGACGATCGAATTCGGGGGAATCGTCATGACGCTAGGCAACACGATCTACGCGACAATCTTCCTCGCGACCGATCTGCTGAACGAAAAATTCGGCGAACGGGCGGCGAAGAAAGCCGTGTGGGTCGGAATTTTCACTTTGATTGCCTCGACGGTTATCATGCAGATGGCGCTCGTCTTCGAGCCGCACGCCTCCAATTTGGCGCAGCCTTCGCTCGAGGCGATTTTCGGCTTGCTGCCGCGGCTCGCGCTGGGCAGCCTGGCCGCCTACTTCGTCAGCCAGCTGCTGGACGTCAAAATTTTCACGATGCTCAAGAAGGCGTTCCCGAAGCCCGGTCAGCTTTGGATTCGGAACAACGGCAGTACGGCGATCAGCCAGCTCTTAGATACGCTGGTCTTCTGCTCGATCGCGTTCCTCGGCGCCGCCGGCTTTCCGCTCGACGTCTGGTGGCAAATCGTGCTGACGACATATGGAATTAAGCTGATCGTCTCCGTCGCCTCGACGCCGATCATCTATTGGGCTCGCGGCTTGCGGGCCCCCGACACGTAACGGGCGAGTATAAAACCGCATGGATACGAATACTACCTTTGCCAATCGTCGGCAAGGGTATTTTTTTTATTTTCGGGCAAGGAGCGATTTGAATGGAGAAGATGGGCAAGGAAATCGACAAGCTGTCGAACGAGCTGACGGCGCTGCGGTGGGAGTTTTGGGAGAAGCACACGCTGTTCACTTGGCAATGGTGGTGCTTCCTTGCCGTATGCGTCCTGTTCGCGGCGCTCGCCGTCGTCCTGCTTCGCCGCCGCGGGCTCGTCTCGGCGGTCGCCTATTACGGCGCCATCTATGTCCTAAATAAAAATTTGGACGATTGGGCGACGGCGATGGATTGGTACGATTACCGCATGCAGCTCGAGCCGATCATCCCGACGATGCTCCCCGCCAATCTGTTCGCGGTGCCGATCGCCTTGACGATTCTTTACCAGCGTCTGCCCCGCTGGCGCGGTTACTTGGCGGGGCTGGCCGCCTTCTCCGCCATAGTCTCCTACGCGGTGCTTCCGCTGGCGGAATGGGCGGGCATCTACTTAACGAAGGAATGGAACGCGCACTTCTCGATGCTGAGCTTGCTTGCGATGGGCGCGATCGCGAAAGGGGCCGTCGACGGACTCAAACGTCTGGAGGCGGGGGACGCCCCGAAGGACCGCGCGGCCGGCGGCAAAGTCGGATATTCTGTGAACCGTGTTGACGAATAACGGGTTTCCGCTTACCTTGGAGGAAGATGAAATCGTTCCCAAGGGAGTTGGCGAAGCTGAAGTCGGTAACGGTCAAGGAGTTGGCGGATCGGTTCACTTTGGAGGTGTTGGCGGGGGGCGCGCAGCTGGATCGCGCGATCACGAAAAATCGGGTGCACCGACCGGGGCTCGAGTTCGTCGGGTTCTTCGAGTATTTCCCGCAAGCGCACGTGCAGCTGCTCGGGCGCCGCGAGATTACCTATTTGCACCGGCTCACGGAAGAGGAGCGGAATTTGCACATCGGCAATATCGTGAAGTATCATCCGCCATGCTTTATCGTCACTCGAAATCAAGAGGGGCTTAAATATTTGACGAAATATTGCGAGGAAGAAGGCATACCGTTGCTGCGCACCCCGCTCGCGACGACCAAGTTTCAGGAGCTGCTCGACGGGTATTTGTCCAAGGCGCTCGCGGAGGAAATCGCGATCCATGGCGTGTGCGTGAACGTATCGGGCATCGGCGTCCTGCTGCGCGGCAAGTCCGGCGTCGGCAAGAGCGAAACCGCTCATACGCTCATTCGGCGCGGCCATCGGCTGGTCGCCGACGATCTCGTCGTGCTCAAGCGCATTAATCCGGAGACGATTCTAGGTACGCACAACGGAAAGACGAAAGAATTTCTCGCCCTTCGCAGCATCGGACTGATTAACGTATCCCGTTTATACGGGCGCAGCGCATTCCAGGACGAGACCCGCATCGTGCTCGACATCGAGCTGAAGAAGTGGGAGCATGACGCATTGCATAACGAGCTGGAGCTGGAGCCGAAATTCACCGAATACATGGACGTGAAAATTCCGCATATCGAAATTCAGCTTCAGCCGGGGCGCGACGTCGCGGGCCTCGTCGAGGCGGCGGCGAACAATTGGTACTTACGTCAGCAAGGGTACAGCGCCGTAGAGGACTTCATGAAACGGTTGGAAAACGGGTAGCGTCCCTCGATCGGTAGCGCTTACAAAAATATGGTTGCTTTCTGTTCACAAATGTGATACATTGAATTACGTCAAACATGAGACCTTAATTCACATTTCGGTATGGGGATCATTGTTGCACGACTCCCTATCGGAATGTGATTTTTTTATTCTTTCCAAGGAATGAAATAAGAGTTAAGGGTAAACCAATTTTGGAGGTACAGCACATGCAAACAGGTACAGTAAAGTGGTTCAACGCAGAGAAGGGCTACGGCTTCATCGAAGTGGAAGGCGGCAATGACGTATTCGTTCACTTCAGCGCAATCGTCGGCGACGGCTACAAGAGCTTGGACGAAGGCCAGCGCGTAGAATTCAATGTCGTTCAAGGCAACCGCGGACCGCAAGCCGAGAACGTTGTAAAATTGTAATATTCGTTTCGACAGGAACCGTTCGGCCGTTTCTCGGCCGGGCGGTTTTTTTGCTTTCCGGTCTGTTCTCCCCGTATTCAACCTGTTTAAGATAAGGTACAATGGTTAGACGACACCCCCGATACGAGAGAGACTTGGAGGCGAGTTGACAACATGAGCGCGAAAAGGAGCATATCGCTGACGAGCCAATGGTCGGTTCCGTCGGGTTCGCATATTTTATATTTTCATACAGAGAAGCAAAGTTACGCCGATAATGCGGCGGCATTCATAAGCAAAGGCTTGGAGCTCGGTCAGGTCGTATTGTTCATCGAGCGGGAGGAGGATTTCGGTCCGATCCGCGCCCGGGTGACCGAGGCTTGCGGCGAAGAGAGGCTGGAATCGCTGCTGCACTTCATCGATCGCGACGAATTTTACCGCACGTCCGAGGATTTTCGCTTCGAGCATGTGTTAGAAAGCTTGGACCAGTTGATTCGGCCCCATCTGCGTACCCAACTCGATCTTCGTCTATGGGGGCATGTCGATTGGCGGCGCGGGCAACAAGATATCGCGAAGCGGCTGTATGAATACGAGTGCAAGGCGGATCTCGCGCTCAACGAGCTCGGTTATTTGACTGTATGCGCTTACGATGCGCTCGAGGTGCCGGCGGCCATTCAGAACGAACTCATGAAATCGCATGAATACTTAATGACCGACGATGCGCTCGTGCTTTCGAATTTATATCGGCATAAGCGCAATGCCGGCCTTGTGTTTCCGACGCTGTCCGCGCAATCCGAGATCGAGACGGAGGCGGATCTGTACAAGCAGAAGCTCGACTTCGTGCACGTCGTCTCGCATGAAGTGCGCAATCCGCTCACCGTCATTAAAGCGTACGCCCGTATGGTCGGCGCCAACGTCGAGGCGGAACGGGACCGGGAGCGGCTGCAGGCGATCGTCGATTACGTCGATCTGATCGACAATGAAATTTCTCACATCATTAATACGGAGGAGCTGCTGTCGTCCGAGGCGCTTTGGCATCGCCGGCTCGTCTCGGCGCAGGAGCTGCTGCGGGACGTCGTCGATATTATGGAAGTGAAAGCTCGGACGCAAGGGATCTCCTTGACGTACGTCTCTTCGTTAACCGGTCGGGAGACGCTGTTTGCGAATGCGATCGGTTTCCGGATGATTATCTCCAATCTGCTCGGCAATGCCATTAAATACAGCGAGGAAGGAGGGCGCGTGGCGTGCCTCGCGGACGTTCGTGAGGACCGCTTGCATGTCGAAATCCGGGACGAGGGCGTCGGCATGACGGAGCATCAACTGTCCCGCTTGTTCCGCAAGTACGAGAAGATGAACGAGGAGCGGGGCGGGCAGGGGATCGGCTTATATATGGCGAAGCGGCTGCTCGACCACTTCGAAGGCGACATCGCGCTCGAGAGCGCGCCGGGCGTCGGCACGACCGTTCGAATCTCGTTCCCGATTCGGATGCTTTAAGGATGTAAGAAGCGGCGAGGCCGCCGGCGGGCATGTACATGCGCCGCCGGCGGCCTCTTCTTGCGCGTTCGAGCATGTCTTCAGCTTTCCTCGAGGATGAGCGTCAGCCCGCAGGACGGACATTCCCGGTCGGCCGCGCCCGTCGGCGCGCCGCAGGCGGGACAAGCCTCCTCCTCCGCCGTCTCGCCGGCATCGCCCTGCCGCAACGCCGAAGGCTCGAGCCGGTCCCGGTAACGCTCGACCGGAACGCCGTCGATTTCGAGCACGGTCAGCTCCTCGGTCAGCAGCCAATGGATCGCCCCGCGGGCGTCGCACACGGCCGCGAGCGGAATTTCTCCTTCTTGGACGTCCGGGAAGAGCGCGCCTCCCAGAAGACCCGGCATCGTTGATTGATACGCCCCGTACCCCGTGCCGAGCAGGACGAAGTTGCGTCCGGTCGGTTCATGTCTTACGATCGCAGCCATGACGAGACCTCCCTTTTCCGAATTCCCTCCGTTCATCTAACGCCGCTGCTTGGGAAAAGTTTCATTATCGGCGTAGAATCGGGTACACTAGAGATAAATCTTTCATTTATGGAATCGAGGAACGAATGTGACGAATCGATTTGAGGCGCTGGGCGTACGCAGCGTCCTAGCGGAAGCATTGCGGAAGGGCGGCATCACGTCGCCGACGCCGGTGCAGGAGCAAGCCATTCCGGCGCTGCTGTCGGGCCACGACGCGATCGTGCAGGCGCAGACGGGTACGGGGAAGACGCTGGCGTTCATGTTGCCGATATTGGAGGTCGTCGACCCGCGAAGAGCGTCCGTGCAGGCGCTCGTCTTGACGCCGACGCGGGAGCTTGCGATCCAAATTACCGCGGAGGCGAAGAAGCTGGCGTCCGTCGTCGGCGCCGGCGTCCTTGCCATCTACGGCGGTCAGGACGTCGCCGCGCAGGTGCACAAGCTGGGCGGCGACAGCCATATCGTCGTCGCGACGCCGGGTCGGCTGCTCGACCATCTGCGCCGGGAGACGCTGCATCTCGGGCATATTTCGATGCTTGTGCTCGACGAGGCGGATCAGATGCTGACGATGGGCTTCTTGAGCGAAGTGGAGGACATAATCCGCCAATGCGCTTCGCAGCGGCAGACGATGCTGTTTTCGGCGACGATGCCGGGGCCGGTGAAGCAGCTGGCGGCGACGTATATGAGGAAGCCGGTCGACATCCGCATCAAGACGGCGAACGTGACGCTCGACGACATCCGGCAGATCGCCGTGGAGACGACCGACCGCGCGCGTCAGGCGACGCTGTTCCGGCTGATCGAGACGTATCGGCCGTATTTGGCGGTCGTGTTTTGCCGGACGAAAATCCGGGCGAAGAAGCTGAACGAGGCGCTGCTGGCGAACGGCTTCGAATCGGACGAGCTGCACGGCGACTTGACGCAGGCGAAACGGGAAGCGGTCATGAAGCGGTTCCGCGAGGCGAAGCTGCAAGTGCTCGTGGCGACGGACGTCGCCGCGCGGGGGCTTGACGTCGAGGGCGTGACGCATGTGTTCAACTACGACGTGCCGATCGACACGGAGACGTACATCCACCGCATCGGCCGCACGGGCCGCGCCGGGCAGTCCGGCGTCGCGGTGACGCTGCTGTCGTCGAGGGATCGGAATTCGATCGCTCGCATCGAGCAGTCGATCGGGCAGCGGCTCGAGCGGCGGCGCATGGAGGAGTTCGGCGTCAACGTGTCGCTCTTGGCGGATCGCGACGCCGACGTCGACGCCGACTTCGACGGGGAAGACGGCGACGAGGAGCGCGGGCCGAATCGGTCGGCGAAGACGTACGGCTACGTCGGCAGCCGTCCGGCGCGCGTCGCGAGCCGCCCCGGCGGGGCGGCGGACCGCGGGGGCGCA
>NZ_DASQMZ010000074.1:0-27398 GCF_035645235.1 Paenibacillus sp. | reverse complement strand
TGCATGCGCTCGAACAAGCCTGATAGCTCCATGCGCTTGTCGCGCAGCGCAAGGTACGCGCCGGGCGCTTGCGTAAGGAGCGCGAAGGCCGACCCGGCGCCGGAGCCGTACCTCGACATCCATCCCGTCAGCTCCTCCGCGAATTCGGGGCGAATGCACAGGTTGTACACGATCAGCTTGACGCGCTTCGACGCCCCGCTCGGGCGAAATACGTGCGACGTCCCGACCGGCAAAACGTAGAGGCACCCTTTGCCCGTGCGCTCGACCCGATCGCCGGCATAATGGTAGCCTTCGCCCGCGGCGACGTACGCGATTTCGATATAAGCGTGGTCGTGTTCCCGCAGCTCGAAGCCTTCCTCCCAGCGGTTCAGGAAGAGCGGAAAGTCGCCATGGAAATGCTCCGACAGCTCGGAGCGGAACGCCGCCGCGCGAGCCGCCGAGCGGACGCGGATTCGCCCCGATTTGGCATGTTCGCCCGTCATATGTGTCACTTCTCCCCGCATTGCGATCTATTTGCTTATTATACAATCAGGGAGAAACGAACCGAAAGGGGCAAGCAACGAATATGGCGCAACAGCGACAGGGGATCGAACGGAAGGCGACCTGGATATGGTATCCCGGCGATTTCGAAATTCGGCTGCACGAGAAGATGTCGGTCGCGCGGCGGACGCGCGGCGTAATGTATCCGGCGTTTTGGCGGTTGGACCGGCACTATTCGAACGTCAAATTCCGTTATACGTATGAAATAGAGCAGCCGGAGCAAATCCGCATCGCGGCGGACGGCACGTTCTCCTTCTACCTGGACGGGAGAGATAATTACCGCTCGGCGGAGCCCGTCGTTACGCTGCCCGCCGGACGGCATGAAATCAGCATCAGCGTATTTAACGACGTCGAGGCGCCGGCGCTGTACGTCGACGGCCCTACCGTCCGGACGGACGCCGCTTGGGAGGTGACCTCCTATCAGAACGACTGGAAGCCCGCCGGGGCGTGGACGTTCGATTCGCCGGACGAACCGCCGTCGCGGTTTCGGCTGTCGACGACGCCGCAGGAGCCGGTTTCCGTCGCGTTGCGCGAGGGGCAGCCGCTCTTGGACTTCGGCCGGGAGACGTTCGGGTATTTGCGGTTCCGCGGCGTAAGCGGCGACGGGACGGTAAGCATTTTCTATGGGGAATCCTTGGCGGAAGCGACGTCCCCGGACGAGTGCGTGAATGTGGATCGATTCGAAGCGGCGAAGGCTTGGGACGGGGAAGACGGAACGTACGCGCTGCGGGAACCGAAGGCGTTCCGTTACGCGTGGGTACATGCGGATCCCGGCGTACGATGGGAGCGCGTAGACATGTTGTACGAGTACGTGCCGGTGTCGTACCGAGGCGCCTTCGTCTGCTCGGACCCGAAGCTGAACGAGATTTACGACATGTCGCTGTATACGCTGCACCTCAATACGCGGGAGTTTTTTCTGGACGGCATCAAGCGGGACCGCTGGGTCTGGTCGGGAGACGCTTATCAGGCGTTCTTAATGAATTATTACAGCTTCTTCGATTTGGACGTGACGCGCAGAACGCTCGTCGCCCTGCGGGGGAAGGATCCGCTGACGCGGCATCTCAACACGATTCTGGACTACTCCCTCTATTGGTTAATTTCGCTGTACGACTATTACCTCTATACGGGGGACGGCGAGTTCATCCGGCAATATTACGATCGCGCCGAAAGCCTGCTGGCGTATTGCTTGCAGCAGCGCGACGAGGAGGGATTCGTCGTAGGGCGCCCACAGGATTGGGTGTTCATCGATTGGGCGGATTTCCGAAACGACGGCGCGGTCAGCACGATTCAAATTTTGCTGGCGCGGAGCCTCGAGGCGATGTCGGCGTTCGCCGCGCTGCAGGGGGACGAGGAGGCCGCAGCATCCTACGGGGCTCTCGCGAAGGAGACGGCGGCGAAGACGCTTCGCCTGTTCTGGGACGACGAGAAGGGCGGCTTGCTGCATCACCGCGTGAACGGCGAGACGATGCCGACGCTGACCAAGCACGCGAGCATGTTCGCGATGACCTACGGGTATTTGTCGCCGGAGCGGCGCGAATCGGTCGTCCGCAACGTCATGCTGAATCCCGACGTGCCGATCATTCGAACGCCGTACATGAGGTTCCACGAGCTGGCCGCATTATGCGAGAGCGGAGCGCACGACGTCGTGCGGCAGGAACTGCTTTCCTATTGGGGAGGCATGATCGAGCTCGGCGCGACGACGTTTTGGGAGGAGTACGACCCTTCGCTCGAGGGCGACGCGCACTACGGCATGTACGGGGTGAAATTCGGAAAAAGTCTCTGCCACGCCTGGGGCGCCGGTCCGGTATACCTCATGGGCAAATATTTCCTCGGCGTCGCGCCGACGTCGCCTGGGTACGCGACGTATCGGATCGCTCCGAACTTAGGCGGTCTTGAATGGATGAAGGGGAAGGTGCCGACCGGAGCGGGAGACGTGTCGGTGGAGATGGACCGGACGACGATTCGCGTATCGAGCGCCTCGGGCAAGGGCGTCCTCGCCTTCGCCAGCGCCGAGCCGCCCGTCTGCGCGGAGGGCGCGGCGCGGGACGTCGGGAACGGCCGGTACGAGATCGACATCGAAGCGGGAACGCCGTATTGCGTCGCTTACAAACCTCTTGCGGACGGACAAGGCGTCGTGTAACCTGTAAGGGTTCATACATCGGGGACGGGGGAGACGCGCACATGGAAGGAACGGCAATCGGCAACGCCGCGGATTTTACAGCTTTCCCGGCGGCGGTAACGGTAGGGAATCATTCGTACTATTTGATCCGGACGTCCGAGGGCGGATTCAGACTGTTATCGCGCATTTGCCCGCATGCGGGGTACGAGGTGGAGGCCGAGGGCGGCGGCTTCTTCTGCTACGCGCATGGCTGGGCGTTCGACGGGGAAAGCGGCAAGTGCCTGAACGCGCCGCGGCAGTTAGCCGCTTACGAGGTAGAGGAACGGGACGGGACGCTCTTCGCGCAGCTGCCATAAAGCAAAGCCCCTTGGACACAGGCGTCCAAGGGGTTTTCGCTACTTACGGGCTCTGCCGCTTTCTGTATTTTAGGGGCGGCTCGCCGACGTTGTTCGCGAAGAAGGCGCTGAAGTGGGCGGGGGAGGAAAAGCCGAGCCTCTCGGCAATGTTCGATACCGTCAGGTCGGTGTTCCGGAGCAGCTGCTTCGCCGACCGGATCTTGAGCTTCGTCACGTAGTCGCGCGGGGAGACGCCGTACACCTTCTTAAAGCAATCGCTGATATACGATCGGTGGAAGCCGGTCTCCTTGGCGAGCTCGTCGATCCGTAGCCGGTCGCCCGCATGAAGCTCGAGCCGAGCCGCGACTTCGCGGGCCAGCTGCCGCTGGGCGGGGGTGAGGTCGGCGTGCAGGGCGACCTCGGCCTCCCTCGTGAAGCGCTCCGCGAGCATGCAGATCAGGTCCAGAATGCGCATCTGCATGCGCAGCAGCTTGACGGACCGCTCCGCCGGATGGCCGTCGGCGCCCGGCGCGCGGGGGCGGGTATGCAGGACGAGCGGGTCCTTCCATTCCTCGAGAAATTCCTTCACCCAACGCGCGACGGACAGCGACCTGTCTTCCTCCTCCGCTTCGCGCGCCGGAATGAGCAGGTCGGGCACGATCTGAAACACCGCCTGCAATTCCGGCACGTCCACGTCGAAGTGGAACACAAGGTATTCCGCGTCCTCCGTCTGCGTCGCCGTATGATGGGGCAGATTGCTCTTGATGAGCAGGGCGTCCCCTTCCCGAAGCGCGTAAGGCTGGCCGTTCACCCACTGCTCCATGCGCCCCGAGGCGCAATAGAGAAACTCGAACATGGCGTGCTTGTGGGCGGGGTACGACCAGCCTTTGGGCACCTTAGCGTAATGCAGGCTGACGAGCAGGATGGAGGTGTACATTTTCGGGATATTAAAAAGCTGTTCCATGGTCATCCTCCAACAAAATGTAAAGTTTCCGCATCGTCACAAGACAAATATATAAAAAATCGTAACATTCGTAAATGGTCTTCGTCCCCGGAGGTTGATAAGGTAAAGGTACGACAACGGGAAGACGAAGGGAGCAGGCGAGATGACGCAGGAGCGCGCGCTCGTAATGGGATTGCCGGGGAAGCGCACGGTGGAGGAAGCCTCCGAATGGGTGAAGCGACTATACGTGACCGAACGGGAGCTGATGCGCACCCTCGGCGGCTATCATGTGCATATTGCGAACTGGGAATTGAAAAAGCGCCTCCCCCGTCACATCTGGCAGGATTCGTTGCGGGCGAATGCGCTGCGAAGCCGGGTATTGGAGATGCGGTATCCGCGGCGGGATGTCGATACGGGGCATGACCCGCTGTTATCGGCGTTCTTGTCTTCGCTCATTCGTTGCGGCAATGACGCGGAGCTGATCGCGGGCGTGTATTACGTCGCGAAGGAAGCGTTGATCGAGGCGTACGAGGCGTACTTGCGCGATGCCGATCCGCTCGACGACGCGCCGACGATCGAATTCATGAAGCGTTACCCCGCGGACCTTCGGGAGCAGCTGGCGGAGATGACGCCGCTGTACGAGCGGCTGGCGTCCGGCGTCGATCGGGAGGCGCTTGCGGCGTGGCGAGGGAGCGTGGCGGCGTATTTGCGCGGCATCGGCGGCCTTCTCGGAGGGAAAGAGCAGGCTGGGGCGGTGCCGGCGGCGATCGCGACGCGCCCGGCTTATGTTCCTCCGCTCGTCCCGCGGCGGGATCCTTCGTTCGTCCCCGCCGCGTACCATATGCCGCCGAAGGCGCCGGAGCGGTTCATCGAGCGTCAGGTGTGGCAAGGCATTAACCATGTCAACGAAATTTGGGCGGCGGAAATTCCGCTGCTGACGATGTGGCAGTGGGACAATATGCCGTGGGAATTTTATCTGGACTCGGCCCGCTGGGGGTTCGACGAGTCCCGCCATTGCATGATGGGCGAGGAGCGCCTCAAAGCTTGGGGGTTCGAAGCCGGCGTCGATTACCCGGTCGTGGCCGATCACTACATCTCCATGAGCGGACACGGGGAGCTGTACGTCCTCGCGCTGCTGCATGCCTTCGAGACGAACGGTCCCAGCTGGAAGTCGGGGCTGAAGGCGGACTTCGAGGCGGCCGGCGATACGGCGAGCTCCCAGGATTTCGACTACGATTGGGCGGACGAGAGCATTCACCTGGCGTACGGGCATAAGTGGCTGCTGCACCGCCTGAACGGGGACATCGACGAGCTGGAGGATTTGAAGCTGGAGACGAGACGGCTGTGGCTCGAGTGGATCGGGAAGAAGCATCAGGAATGGGACTACGAGCCGTTCCTCGAGCGCATTCAGGCAAAGATCGCGGCGCTCGAGAGCGGGCGGGAAGCAGGCGAGCCATGACGGCGTATCGCGTCACCTTGCTGCCGGAAGAGAAGACGTTCGCCGTACGGTCCGGCGAGATGATCCTCGACGCGGCCGTACGGCAAGGGGTGCAGGTACCCTATTCGTGCCGCAACGGCACCTGCCGCACCTGCTTGTTTCAGCTGCTGGAGGGCGACGTGCAGCCGGTGGACGCTGACCTGTGCCTCATTACGCCTCAAGAGCTGGAGGCGAATCGTCGCTTGCTCTGCATGAGCGTCTGCCGCAGCGACGTCGTGCTCGAGAAGACGCCGCCCCGCCGGCGGCGGTAAGGCCGCTAATGCAACGCAACCCTCCCGAGCCGCGGCTCGGGAGGGTTGCGTTCGTTCGGCGTTATGGTTTTCTTAGAAATTGCTCTTTCCCGTCGGGCAGCGGTCTGGCCGCATAGGAGTTGGACGCGGCTTCGATCGCTTCGGCGGCCCAATGGGTCGTCGGCACGTCCGGCCAGGTCGTCTGCGGGAGCCCGATTAATGCGGGACGTCCGAACAAGGCGTTCAACACGACGACGGCCTCCGCCCGGGTCAACGCCCGATCCGGACGGAAGGAGCCGTCCTCGTAGCCTTGCATCAGGCCTGCCTGCATCGCCGCGGCGATTGACCGCTCGGCCCAATGCCCTTCGACGTCGTTCGCGCTCTCGCCCGTCTTGGAGAGCTCAAGCTGCCGCCATGCGACGACGATGCTCGCCATCTCCGCGCGGGTGATCGGCGCATGCGGGCGGAAGAAGCCCTGCTCGTCGCCTCGCATGACGCCCGACAATTTCATGTGCGCGACGAACGGCCGCGCCCAATGGTCCGCCGCTACGTCAGGGAATCCGGAGTACCCCGTCGACGGCGCGGCGTCCGCCGCGTTCCGGGAAAGGATCGCCGCGACTTCTGCGCGAGCGATCGCCCGCTCCGGGTGAAACTTTCCGTCCTCGTAGCCGAGGATGTACCGGTTCCGAATGATTTCTTCCGCGACCGAGACGATCGTGAACGTACTAAACTTCTCGATCTCGATTTCGAGCGCGACCGGATTTCCGGCCTCGTCATACCGGATAACGCCTCGGTTGATCGCTTTCTCCCCGTCGCTATGCTCGATAAATACCGCGAGTCGCTCAAGGTACGCTTGCCGTTCCGCCGGGTCTTCCGGCAACGAGACGCCGGAAAGCGGGAATTCGAGCTTCGTCCGCCGGCTCGAATAATTCGTCTCGATCGTCATCGGCTGCCCAAGCACCCGCACGTCGCCGCTCGGGGACAAGTTTTTTAGCTCTTCGGCATTCAGCACCCTGGTCTCCACCTGCTCGCGTTCCTCGGGTTGCTTGATCGGCACGACGCGGAAATACAAGTCTTTCCCGTCGCCCTGCAGCAATGCGAGCGCATCTTTGGAGAGGGTAATCTTGACGTCGTTCGTCTTGATTTCCAGGTTGATTTGCTTGCCGGACAGCTCGGCAACCGAACCGACCGGCACGTTCACGACGACTTCGTCCGCGGGTGCGTCGGGCAGGTCATCGATGACGATCGTCACGACGTCCGCACCGGCGCCGACCGCCTTGTCGATCGACTCGGCGGCTTTGCCCGGATCGAAGGCGACCGTATCGATCTGCTTACCGTTCGGACCTTCGTTCCGCGTGATGTCGACTTTCGCCGCCGGAGCGTCTCCGTTGCCGGCGACGACGTCGACCTGCCTCGTCCGTCCCGGAGGAGGCGGGCTCGGCGCCGCGGTGAGCGTGACGACGAACGTCTTCTCGAAGCTTTCGTTCCCGGCATCCGTAACGCGAATTCGAACGCTGTATTGCGCCTTCGCGCCCCGGCGTAACACGGCGGCGGTCTTCAGCGTATTGCCGTCGACGGCGAAGCTGGCGTTATCGGTCGCGCCGTCGCCGGATACCAAGCTGTACGAGAAGGTATCTCCGGCATCCGCATCGGTCGCGGCGAAGGTGCCGACGGTCGTGCCGACCGCAAGCTGCTCGCGAATGCTGGCGTTGCTAAGCGAGACGTCCGTCGGCGCTTCGTTGACGTTCGTCACCGCGATCGTGAACGTCGCCTCGTTCGAGAGGGACGGCGCACCGTCGTCCGTGACGCGGATGCGGACGGTATAAGAACTCTTCGTCTCGAAGTCGAACGCACTCGACGCGCGCAATTGATCGCCGTCGATGTTGAAGCTGGCGTTGTCCGCATCGCCGTCGCCGGCGACGAGGGCGTACGTAAAGCTGCTGCCCGCGTCCGGATCCGCCGCCGAAAGCGTGCCGACGGCCGCGTTCGGGCCCGCGTTCTCCGCGACGCTCGTCGCGCTGAGCGAAAGATCGGTCGGTGTCTCGTTGACGTCGGTCACGGCCACCGTGAACGCCTTCTCGAACGTCAGCCCCGGAGCGCCGCTGTCCGTCACGCGGATGAGGACGCTGTAAGAGCTCTTCGCTTCGTAGTCGAACGAGGACGTTGCCCGCAGCTCGTCGCCGTCGATGGTAAAGCTGCCGTTGTCGTCGTCGCCGTTGCCGGCGACGAGCGCGTACGCGAACGTATTGCTCGCGTTCGCGTCCGTCGCGGACAGCGTGCCGACGACCGCGTTCGCGACGGCGTTCTCCTCGATCGAGGCGGTGCTGAGCAAGATGTCCGTCGGCGCCGTATTCACTTCCGTTACGGAGATCGTGAGCGGCTTCTCGAACGCGAGTCCGCCGTTATCCGTCGCTCGAACGCGGACGGCGTAGCTGTTTTGTTCGTCAAAGTCGAACGTCTCGTTCGCGCGCAGTTCGTTGCCGACGATCGTGAACGCGTCATTGTCCGTACTGCCGTCGCCGGCGACGAGAGCGTACGCGAAGCTGTCGCCCGCGTCCGGGTCGACGGCGGACAGCGTGCCGACGGCCGTGCCCGCCGCCTGCCCCTCGGCTATGCCGTTCGGCGTCAGCGAAATATCCGTCGGCGCCTCGTTGACGTCCGTCGCCGTGATGGTGAACTCCTCCTCGCGGGATAGCGCCGGGGAGCCGTTGTCCGTCACCCGAATGCGGACGCTGTACGAGCTCTTCGCTTCGAAGTTCAGCGAGCTCGTCGCGCTCAATTGTTCGCCGCTGATGTGAAAGCTGGCGTTGTCCGTATCGCCGTCGCCGGCGACGAGTACGTACGTGAAGCTGCTGCCGGCGTCGGAGTCGGTCGCCGAGAGCGTGCCGACGGCGGCGTCCGCGCCCGCGTTCTCCGCGACGCTCGTCGCGCTGAGCGAAAGATCGGTCGGCGCTTCGTTCACGTCGGTTACGGCGATCGTGAACGCCTTTTCGAATGTCAGCCCTGGAGAGCCGCTGTCCGTCACGCGGATGAGGACGCTGTAAGAGCTCATCGCTTCGTAGTCGAACGAGGACGTCGCCCGCAGCTCGTTGCCGCTAATATTAAAGCTGCCGTTGTCGTCGTCGCCTTCGCCGGAGACAAGAGTGTACGTGAATGTCTGGCTCGCGTTCGCGTCCGTCGCGGACAGCGTGCCGACGAGGGCGTTCGCGCCGGCGTTCTCCGCTACGCTCATCGAGCTAAGCGTTATATCGGTCGGCGCCACGTTCACTTCTTCCACGGTGATCGTCAGCGCCTTCGAGAACGTGAGCCCGCCGTTATCCGTCGCCAGAACGCGGACGGCGTAGCTGTCCTTCGTATCGTAATCGAGCGGATCGTTCGCGCGCAGCTCGTCGCCGACAATCGTAAAGTCGCCGTTATCCGCGTCGCCGTCACCGACGGCGAAGGCGTACGTAAAGCTGCTGCCCGCGTCCGGATCGGCGGCGTTCAACGTGCCGACGGCCGTTCCCGCCGCCTGCCCTTCAGAAATGCTGTTCGGCGTCAGCGAAATATCCGTCGGCGCTTCGTTGACATCCGTTACCGTGATCGTGAACGTCTCCTCGTAGGATTGAGCCGGGGAGCCGTTGTCCGTCACCCGGACACGTACGCTGTAAGCGCTCTGCGCCTCGAAATTCAGCGAGCTCGTCGTGCGCAATTGGTCGCCGTCGATGGTAAAGCTGCCGTTGCCGGCGTCGCCGTCGCCGGCGACGAGCGTGAACGTAAAGCTGTCGCCCGCGTCGGGGTCGGTCGCGGACAGCGTGCCGACGACCGCATTCGCGCCGACGTTCTCCGCGACGCTCGTCGAGCTGAGCGTGATGTCCGCCGGCGCCTCGTTTACATCGGTTACGGTAATCGTGAACGCCTTGTCGAACGTCAGCGCGGGCGAACCGCTATCTGTCACGCGGATGAGAACACTATGGGAGCTCTGCGCTTCGTAATCGAGCGAGCTCGTCGCCCGCAGCTGGTTGCCGTTGACGGTAAAGCTTCCGTTGTCGTCGTCGCCCTCGCCGGAGACGAGCGCGTACGTGAACGTCTGGCTCGCGTTCGCGTCAGTCGCGGACAGCGTGCCGACGACCGCGTTCGCGCCGGCGTTCTCCTCGATCGAAGTCGAGCTGAGCGAGATGTCCGTCGGCGATTCGTTCACTTCTGTAACGGAGATCGTGAGCGGCTTCTCGAACACGAGTCCGCCGCTGTCCGTCGCCTGCACGCGGACGGCGTAGCTGTCCTGCTCGTCGTAGTCCAGCGTCTCGTTCGCGCGCAGCTCGTCGCCGACGATCGTGAACGCGGCGTTATCCTCGCCGCCATCCCCGGCGACGAGCGCGTACGCGAAGCTGTCGCCCGCGTCCGGATCGACGGCGGACAGCGTGCCGACGGCCGTGCCCGCCGCCTGCCCCTCGGCTATGCCGCTCGGCGTCAAGGCGATATCGGTCGGCGCCTCGTTGACGTTCGTCGCCGTGATCGTGAATGCCTCCTCGTACGAGCGAGCCGGCGAGCCGTCGTCCGTGACGCGGATGAGGACGCTGTAAGAGTTCTTCGCCTCGAAGTCGAGCGAGCTCGTCGTCCGCAGCTGGTTGCCGTCGATGGCAAAGCTGCCGTTGTCGTCGCCGCCGTCGCCGGCGACAAGGGCGTACGTGAAGGCGTCGCCCGCGTCGGGATCGATCGCGGACAGCGTACCGACGACGGCATCGGCGCCTGCGTTCTCGGCGAGGGTCGATGCGCTCAGCGAGATGTCCGTCGGCGCTTCGTTCACGTCGGTTACGGTAATCGTGAACGGCTTCTCGAATGTCAGCCCTGGAGAGCCGCTGTCCGTCACGCGGATAAGGACGCTG
This sequence comes from Paenibacillus sp., assembly GCF_035645235.1. Classification (GTDB taxonomy): domain Bacteria; phylum Bacillota; class Bacilli; order Paenibacillales; family YIM-B00363; genus Paenibacillus_AE. The sequence goes on along the minus strand of NZ_DASQMZ010000074.1, from coordinate 16,868 downwards.
TAAGAGCTCTTCGCTTCGTAGTCGAACGAGGACGCTGCCCGCAGCTCGTTGCCGTTGACGGTAAAGCTGCCGTTGTCGTCGTCGCCCTCGCCGGTGACGAGCGCGTACGTGAACGTCTGGCTCGCGTTGTCGTCCGTCGCGGACAACGAACCGACGACCGCGTTCGCGCCCGCATTCTCCGCAATGCTCGTCGCGCTGAGCGAAATATCGGTCGGCGCTACGTTCACCTCTTCCACAGTGATCGTCAGCGCCTTTGAAAACGTGAGTCCGCTGTTATCCGTCGCTCGAACGCGGACGGAGTAGCTGTCCTGCGCGTCATAGTCGAGTGTCTCGTCCGCGAGCAACTCGTCGTTAACGATCGTGAACGCGGCGTTGTCCGTACTGCCGTCGCCCGCGACGAGTTCGTACGTGAAGCTGTCGCCCGCGTCCGGATCGACGGCGCTCAACGTGCCGACGGCTGTCCCCGCCGCCTGCCCCTCGGCAATGCTGTTCGGCGTCAGTGAAATATCCGTCGGCGCTTCGTTGACGTTCGTAACCGATATCGTGACCGCTTCCTCGAAGGTGGCGCCCCCGCTGTCCGTTACCTGGATGCGAACGCTGTAGGAGCTATCCGACTCATAGTCGAGCGAGTTCGTCGCACGCAATTGGCTGCCGCTAATGTTAAAGCTGCCGTTGTCGTCGCCCCCTGTGCCGGCGACGAGCGCATACGTAAAGCTGTCTCCCGCGTCCGGATCCACCGCCGAGAGCGTGCCGACGACCGCGTTCGCGCCCGCGTTCTCCGCAACGCTCGCCGGGCTGAGCGCGATGTCGGTCGGAGCCTGATTGGTCGGCGCCGCGTCGTTTACATTCGTCAGCTTGATCGTATTGAAGGCAGAGAGGTCCTCGTGATCCTCGGCCGTATAGGAAGAGTCCAAGAAGACGAAGGTTATGATACTGTCGCCGCCGATGTTGGAGGCGGTAAGCAAGTCTCCGACCGGAAATGTGACCGTGGCTGTACCGCCGATAAAGTTGTACCCCGTATAATCGTTCCATTGCGAGGGATCCGTAGACGGGACGGGCGGCATCTGCCCGGACTGCAGGCCGGCGTAGGTCCAAGCGTCGTTCGAGCCGACGCTGATCCGGAGGGTGTCCAGACCCGCACCCAAATGGTCGAAATAATTCATCGTAATTTCGGCATTCGAATAATCTTTGTCGGAAGACACCGTAAACTTCGCATATCCCCTCATTTCAATAGTACCAGTTCCGCCGACGGCGATGTAGTTGTCACTCATCTGTTCAACATTGTAATCCTGGCCAACGGTGGCGATTAAGGACGCCGCAATGTCCTCGGCATGCGCCGCGCCGCCTCCGAAATATGGTTGCGCAATGCCGAAGAGCATGGCGAACAGGGCCGTTTTCACAAAAAAGTTTTTATAGCTCCCAGACATCTTTCCGCCTCCGTTACATGTACCGGCACTTTGCGACCGTGCAAAGCGCCGATCACCGTAAATTATGGTTTTTCGGGGTACAACCCATCTGTGGCGATAATAAAATTCAGCTCGAGATAGGGCTGCATATTGTTGTGCGCGAGGTTGCCGCCCGCATCGCCGAGCGCTTGCGCATTCATTAGCGCCATTTGATTGGGGGAGACTGCCGCGTAAGGCTTTACCGATAACGGACTTGCAGCCTCCGCGCCCCATACCGCCCCGGTCGGGTCCGCGACGCCGCCCGTGACCTTCGTACTGCCTTGAGGTTTATGATCGTGAACGGGGAGCTGTTCGAGGGTTAACGCGACGGCCGTTTCGCCGCCCGGCTTCGCCAAAACGCGCTCCGTTAAACCGGAACCTTGGCCCTGCTGCAACGGGGCTCGGCCGCGAAAGTCGGGAACGTTAAAAAATTGATCGTCTCCGCCGTACAAATCGCCGATAACGGAGTATAAGTTCGGGTACTGACTGACAGGTACGGACTGACCGTTGCAAAGCAGCCAGCCGGCAGGAGCAAAGTTGCCTGCGAAGAGGCGAATCTCTCCGATGAACGGATCCATCTTCACGACCACCATTCTATTAATAATGAAAAAACGTGCTCGCTGTTTGCTCAGGGTTTCGGAGGGTAAATTCCATCCGCGGCGATGCAAAATTGAAACGTTAGATAAGGCTGCATATTGTTATGCGGCTTACTTTCGCCGGCGGTCGACAATGCGTTGGCATGCATTGTCGTGTTGGACTGATTGGAATAGAGCGATCCTCCCGAGGGCACCGCCCACACGTTCCCGATCGGGGAAGGTAAATTCGCTTTCGCCGTGCTTGCATAAACCTGATGGTTGTGCGCAGGGATTTCGGCGGCGGTCAAGGTGTGCGTCTCTTCGCCGCCGGCCGCGCCGGGGGTTCCGGCAGCCGCATGAATCGGCACGCGGCCCTGCAGGTCCGGCAGACGGAACGTCTGAACCCCGTCTCCGCCGAACTGGTTTCCAATTACGCTATTCAACGCCTGGTATTGGGCAACCTGAAGCGTCTGCCCGTTGCATGGCAACCACCCCTTCGGAACGGTGCCGTAGGGGAACATCCGAATTTCCCCGACGAATGGATCCGCCATATGCTCTTCCTCCTATTTTATGTAGGTGAGGGGTAGATGCCCGTTAAAGCGATAATGAAATTGATCGGCAAATACGGCATCACGTTGTCATGCTCTGGATTGCCGCCGCCGACGGACGACACGAGCGACGAGTTCATCGAACCGCCGACGGTACCGTTCGGCTGATAGTTGGTGACGCCAGTGCTGTCTCCCCAAAACCCGTTAGCTGGAGAGGCTTGGTTAGAAGTTCTGTTCGCGTTGACGGGATGGGTGTGCGCCGGTACTTGGGACAGCGACAACGTCTCCGTTTCCGTTCCGCCCGCGTCGCCGAGCTGGTAGACCGTGCCTGCGCCGCTCGTACCCGCATGAATCGGAAGTCTTCCGCGCAAATCCGGCAAGGCGAAGGTCTCCTCGCCGTCGCCGCCGTATGTCGTTCCAATTAAGCTGAAGAGCGCGTTGTACTCGGATACCGAGAGGAGCGCCCCGTTGCACAGCGCCCAATCCTTCGGCGCGTAATTGCCGGTAAACATACGTATTTCGCCGAGATACTGATCCGACATGACAAATCTCCTTTCCCTCGCAATTTATTCTAGTGCCAATGTCATTAAGATAGGTAGTCCGTTGCACCCATTATAAGGGATGACAAGGTGCCCGCCAATCTATTTCCGCGGATTCGTGCCGAGCGATGTCGAAAAAAATAGGGCTGGGCATTTCTCCGAGCACCTCGGGCTCTGCATCTACGAGGACTGTGGGTCGGAGAAAAATTCGCGTGCCCGTGCTGCGTTGGCCAGGCGGGTGTTTTGCGGACGAGTATCATTGGAAGGACGGCATCGGCTTGAAGGCGCAGCGCAAGCGGACGATCAATACGCATTGGGCGGCGTCGTCGGGGACAAACGGTTCGGCACGCACGAATTTTTGATGCTGTGCGAGCTGCTGGGCTGCGAGCCTTACATTAACGGCAACGTCGGGAGCGGTACCGTGCAAGAGATGTCGGAGTGGGTGGAGTACATGATGTTCGAGGCGCTCATGAAGCAAGCGGGGCGATTCATGGACAATATTACGCTTCATTACTAAACGATCCCGGGGACGTGGGCGAGCAAGGGGGCCGCGACGGGCTTCGACGCGTCCGAATGGAACGTTACGCTCAAGATGGCCCTTCATATGAAGGAGTTGATTTCGAGACACTCCTCGATCATGGAACAATACGATCCCGAACGGATCATCGGTCTCATCGTGGACGAGTGGGGCACATGGTACGACGTGGAGCCGGGTACGAACCGGGGTTTCTGTCGGTTAGGTGCTCGGGCTGACGGTTTCCGCCGAACGATGACTGCGGTATCGGAAAACGCCGGAGGCCGCAAGGGCTGCCGCGCCGAACTGCGCGTCTCCGAGGAGCGGATCGATCGGAGACGTAGGCCGACTTTACGGCAACTGTCGATAATACGTGCGGAACACGATGTCTTGGTCGTAGTTGCCGAAGCCGGCCCCGTACAGGGTCAGCCCGCCGACATGGGCCGCGTCCGCCTTGACCTCTAGTCGCAGCGTCCAATAATTGCGATGCACGGCGAGATCGCCGAGTCCGACGCCGGACAACCGCTGTCCGTCCAAGTAGGTGCCGTCCTCTCGAATGTGGACGACCTTCAGAAAGCCGTATTGGTTGACGCGTTCGCTCCACCAGCTCGGGGTCAACGCGCCGCGGCCTTCGCCGGAATCGCCGGGGCTCGTCCACGCGCCGAGCTCGGTGCCGTTCAGCGCGAACGTAATGTCCGACGGCCACTCCCGCGCGACGCCGGGCGCCTCTGAGCCGAGCTCGAGGGAGATTTCGATTTCCTCGAGCTGCTGGGAGGCGAGCAAATAATTCGGCAACCGGTATTCGACAAAGCCGCGGCCGAACCACAGGATGCCCGCCTGCACGCGTTCGGGATCATGGAAATAACGCGGGTCGTCGAACTGTCCGATGATGCGGCTGGCGGTGGCGAGACCGCAGGTCGGGTATACCTCGTGGTCGATGTAATGCCCCACCGGAACGGCGACCTCGTGGAACGGCCTCGGAGCTTGCCGCGGCTGCGGGAACGCCACCTCGACGCCGGCGGCGGCGAGCGCGTTCATCTTGTGGGTACCGCCGTCCTTGCGCACCATCTCGGACGAGACGAGGCCGGCTTCCTGCAGCTTCCTCACATGCATGGACACGATCGCGCCGCTCAGACCGAGCCGCTCGGCGATATCCTTGTTGTTCATCGGCCCTTCGGCGAGCATGCGAATCATGTTCAGCCGCACCTCGCTGGCAAGCGCTTCGTACAGCGGCAGCCACTGGCTGTCGACGGTCGCTTTGATCATGGCGGGTCCGCTCCTTCCGACTCCATTAACATACATCTATTATAGTTAATCTAATGATTGATTCAACAGGGGGACGGGCAACGATTTCGGAAAGGGACATGTAGCGCGGCTGGGTTCCTTTTGGCCAGGGGGCATACAGGGGTATAATGGGAATAAAAAACGGAGGATTCCCATGTACTTGCCGAATTATCGATTAGACGGACTGACGGCGCTCGTGACGGGCGCGGGCCGGGGCATCGGCCGCGCGCTCGCGATCGGCCTCGCCGAAGCGGGAGCCGACGTAGCGCTCGTATCGCGCACGGCGGAGCATCTGGAGGCGGTCGCGGGGGAGATTCGCGGTTCGACGGGGCGGGAGGCGTTGCCGCTGCCGGCGGACGTGACCCGCAGGCCGGACTTGGAGCGGGCCGTCCGGCAGGCGATCGATCGATTCGGAAAGATCGACGTGCTCGTCAACAACGCCGGCATGAACATTCGCACGCCGGCGCTCGACGTGACGGACGAGGAGTGGGATCGGATCGTCGGGACGAATTTGACTTCGGCGTTCATGCTCTCTCAAATCGTCGGCGGCCATATGAAGGAGCGGGGGACGGGGCGCATCGTAAATATCGCGTCCGTAGCAGGGCATACCGCGCTGCGTACCGGCGTCGTATACGGCTCGACGAAAGCCGCGCTGATCCAAATGACGAAAATTCTCGCGTTGGAATGGGGCAAATACGGGATCCGGGTCAATGCCGTGGGCCCATGGTATTTCCCTACGCCGCTGACGGAGAAGCTGCTTGCCAACGAGTCGTTCCGCAAAGACGTCGAATCCCGAACGCCGCTCGGCCGCGTCGGTCGCCTAGAGGAGCTGGTCGGCCCGGTAGCGTTCCTTGCGTCCGATGCGGCAAGTTACGTTACGGGGCAGACGCTGTTCGTCGACGGCGGCATGACGATATACGGATTTTAACTTTCGCGCGTTAGGCGCGTTCGCCGCCGTCGGCCGGGCGCGAGGAAGGCGTCGTCGTTCCGAGCGCCCGGTACGCCGGATGATCCTTCATGTCCTCGTACAGCCACACCATTCTATCCAGAAACCAAAGCTTTCCCCCGTACACGAACGCCGCGCCGAGCGCCGTCATCCACGGATCGAGCAAGACGACGCCGGCAATGACGAGCAGGGATCCAACGGCGGCGACGCCGCTTAAGATGTTCGGCGCCAGGCGATGGGCGGCGGGCACGGGCACGCGGTCCCGGTTCAACCAGACGCGTTCGCCGTAGACGCATTTGGACGCCCAATTGTCGATCGAGGCCGGCCGCGAGAAGATATGCGGATTGACGATGGCCCACGCGATCGCGAGCACGACCGGGACGATGGCGCCGTACCCGAGCCATTCCCGGCTCCAGAACGCGGCGATCAACAGCGGCAGCACGGTATTGCGGCTCCATACGCTCCACGGATTGGCGTGGCGCGCCCATGCTTGGTCGTCCATCTGATACAGCTTGCTTAATTTTCGTTCGAAGGTCATTCGTTCCACGCTCCGTTCGATTTAGTAAATCCCCGTCTTCAGCATCCGTAGGTGCGCATTCAGCTCGTCGACGAACGCCTCCATCCGGCTCAAGCCTCCGTCCGGCTGCTCCCGGTGGCGCTCGATGAATCGGGTGCTGAGCCAATTCGCGACGCCCGCGACCAGATCGAAGGCCATGGCCGGGTCGACGTCTTGCCTGAGCTTCGAGCAGTCGATATCCTCGAGCCGTACGGACGCATGCTCCGCCATCCGGCGTCGTCTTTCCGCGAGTTCGTCCTTCACCTCGTCCAGGGGCGGGAAGGAGAAGGCGTCGACGAGCAGCTTATACGTCGCCGGTTCCTTCATATAAAATCTCAGCTTTGCGCAGGCGACGGCGGCGATGCGGTCGAACAAATCGGCGGGAGCGGCCGCCGTTTCGCGGCTCATAAATTCGCCGATGCGGCTTAGGCCGCGATCGAGCACCGTAAGATACAATTGCCTCTTGCTTGTGAAATAATGAAACAAGATCCCCTTCGATATGCCGGCCTGCCGGATGATCTGGTTCGTGGACGCCTTCTCGTACCCGAACGCCGCAAAGTGCTCTAACGCGAAATCCAACAGGAGCTGACGCTTCTCTTCCAGATCGTGTTCCTCCCTTACCTAGATTTGTCCGATGCCTATTGACCGGGTGGTCAACAACAGTATACTCCGCGTTGACCATGTGGTCAATGGGGTGTTTTTGCGTCCGCCGCCGATGCTTCCTATGGTATGATACCCGTATGAGAACATTTTGGGAGTGGCTGGCGTCGTCCGTCGTATTGGCGTCCTTCCTCTTGCTCGCCCCGGGCGGCGCGTCCGCTTCGAACCCGGAGCCCTTGCCGGAGCAAGGCGTGCTGGACTTGTCCCGCTGGAGCTTCGAGCGGGACGGGATCATCAATTTGAAAGGCGAGTGGGAGTTTTATTGGGGAAGGCTTCTATCCGCAGACGACTTCGCGAACGACGCTTCGCTCGCTGCGGAACGGCAATTCGTGCATGTGCCGAACGTATGGACCAATTACGAGCGGGAGGAGGGCGGGTTTTACCCAGGGCACGGGTATGCGACATACCGGCTGCAGGTGACGACGAAGGGGGAGGCGGGGACGTTAGGCCTCAAAATCCCTGACGTGTCGACGGCTTGCAAAATCATGATCGACGGCATAACGATCGCGGAATGCGGCCGGGTGTCGGATCGTCCGGAGGGGGCCGAGGCGAGGTATGCGCCGCAGGTCGTGTTTTTCGAGCCTGCCGGCGAGCGATTCGAAATCGTTGTGCAGGTTTCCAACTATTTGTACGACCGGGGCGGCATGTGGTACGCGATGGACCTCGGCACGGCGGAGCAAGCGACGGCGCTGCGGGAAAATGTGCTCGCCTCTAGCTTGCTGCTGCTAGGCGTGTTTCTCTTTATGGGGTTGTACCATCTGGTGCTGTTCGTCCTGCGACCCGGCGAGCGGGCGGCGCTCTATTTCGCCCTCGGCTGCTTCGTCGGCGCGCTCCGGCTGTTCGTCGTGGACGAGATCTTTCTGCTGAACGTCGCGCCGAACGCGACGGTGCAGCTGATCACGACGCTCACTTACGTAACGTATTACGGCGGCGCCGCGGTATTGACGCTCTATTTACGAGAGCTGTACCCCCAGGAAATATCAGGCATCGCGGCGCGCGTCACGCTGGGCGTATCCGGCGCCTTCTTAGCCTCCGTGTTCGCGCTGCCGCTAAGCGCCTATACGTATCTCATCCGGTATTATCATCTATTTATGATTTTGCTAGGCTTGTACTTGGTATCCCGCATGTTCGTCGCGCTGCGCCGCCGGCGCGACGGCTCGGGACTGCAGTGCTTCGGCATCTCGTTCTTCGTGCTAGCGATTTTCCACGACATTTACTTCAATCTGTTTTACATATCCGAGCAATGGAATTTGCCGTCGAGTACGATCCAGTTCCTTCAGAGACAGATCGTGCTTCTCGGACTGTTCGTGCTCGTCTTCGTGCAGGCGATCGTGCTCGCGCGAAGGTTTTCGAAGGCGTTCCAGACCGTCGAGCGGATGTCCGAGCGGCTGCTGTCGCTAGACCGGCTGAAGGACGAGTTTTTAGCGAATACGTCGCATGAGCTGAAGACCCCGCTGCACGGAATTATGAATTTGTCCCAAGCGATGATCGACGGGTCGAGCGGACCGATCAACGAGGCCCAACGCCGCAATTTATCCGTCATGGTATCGGTGGCGCGGCGGCTGACCAATCTGATCCAGGACATCATGGATTTTTCGAAGCTCAAGAACGGCGAAATCGCGCTCGTAAAGCGAGGCGTATCGCTTCAGGCGATACTGAACGCGAATATGGAAGTGTTCCGCCACTACGTGGGGGACAAGCCGGTTCGGGTGGAGCTGCGTATCCCGGACGATCTCCCTCGCGTCTATGCGGACGAAAACCGGGTGCTACAAATATTATATAACCTTATAGGCAATGCCATTAAATTTACCGACACGGGGACGATCGCGATCGCGGCGGAGCGAATCGGCGCTGCGGTCGAGACGCGCGTCTCCGACACCGGGATCGGCATCCCGGAGGAGAAGCTGCCGCATCTGTTCGAGTCCTTCGAGCAAGTCGGAACGGCCTTGGCCGGCGACTACCGGGGGTCCGGACTCGGCCTGACGATCAGCAAGCGGCTCGTCGAGTTGAACGGGGGCAGCATTCGGGTACGGTCGAAGCCGGGCGAAGGCTCGACATTCGCCTTCACCTTGCCCGTCGCGGAGGAGGAGACGCCTGCGACGGCGGCTGCGACGGCGGCTGCGTTGCCGATCTACGAGGAGCCGGCGCTGCCTCCGGCGACGGCGCCTTCCGACGGGAAAGCCCGATATACGATTCTTGCGGCGGACGACGATCCGACGAATTTGCAGGTCATCGCGAACGTCTTGGCGGCGGAGCCGTATCGGATCGTCCTCGCCCGCGACGGCGCGGAGGCGGTGGAGGCGGTGCTGGGGAACCGGGACATCGATCTGGCGCTGCTCGATGTGATGATGCCGAAGCTCTCGGGGTACGAGGCGACCAGAGCCATCCGGGAGCGGTATGCGCTCTCGGAGCTGCCGATTTTGCTGGCGACCGTGAAGAACCAGCCCGAGGACTTGCTAAGCGGCTTCTCGGCGGGGGCCAACGATTTTTTAGTCAAGCCGTTCCACCCGCACGAGCTGCGGGCGCGCGTGAGAACGCTCCTCGAGCTGAAGCGTTCCGTCGAAGCGGTCGTCGAGTCGGAACTGGCGTTCCTCCGGGCGCAAATCAAGCCTCATTTTCTATATAACGCACTAAACACGATTATCGGGATCTGCCCGCGGGATCCGAAGAAGGCCAGTTTCCTGTTGACGGAGTTCAGCCACTTCCTTCGGGGCAGTTTCGATTTTCATAGTAAGGAAGGAATGGTTTCGTTAGAAAAGGAGCTCGAGCTCGTATCCTCCTACGTCGCGATCGAGCAGGCCCGATTCGGCGAACGGTTGGAGGTCGTCTACGAGGTGGATGCGTCGGCGAGGGGCTCGGTTCCTCCCTTAAGCGTGCAGCCGCTCGTGGAAAATGCGATTCGACACGGCGCGATGCAGCGGCTGGAGGGCGGACGCGTGACCGTGACCGTCGGGAAGGAAGGCGGCCGCATTCGCATCGAGGTGAGCGACGACGGGGTCGGCATGCCGGAGGAGCGTCTTGCGTCGCTGCTGACGGAGGAACGTTCCGCCGGGAGAGGGGTCGGACTGATCAATACCCATCAGCGGCTGCAGCGGCTGTACGGCGCGGGCCTCGCGGTGGTCAGCGAGGAAGGCGCCGGCACGAAGGTGACGATGCATATTCCGGCAATGGAAGGAGGCGACGCGGAACATGCTTAGAGCGATACTTATCGACGACGAGCGAAGCGCGATCGACGCGTTGCAGGACGTATTGGCGGAGTTCGGCGAAATCGAGGTCGCGGCCTCGTTCACGAATCCGGTGGAAGCGCTTGCCCGAATGCGGGACCTCCGCTTTCATGTCGTATTCCTCGACATCGAGATGCCCGGCATGAAGGGGCTCGAGCTGGCGGAGGCGGTGGCGGAGCTGGACGCCAGCGCGCAGATCGTATTCGTGACGGCCTACGACCAATATGCGATAGAGGCGTTCGAGGTGAACGCCGTAGACTACCTGCTCAAGCCGGTGCGGCTCGAGCGGATGCGCAAGACGGTGAGGAAGCTCAGCGCCGCCGTCGCCTCGGTCGAGCCGCCGGACGCGCCGAACGAAGGCAGCGTCGCTTGTTTCGGCGCCTTCGGGTTCACGGTGCACCCGGCCGCCGATACGGTCAAGTGGCGCACGAACAAGGTGAAGGAGCTGTTCGCGTATTTGGTGCACCACCGGGACGCGAGCGTACGCAAGGAGAAAATCATTGAGGATCTGTGGCCCGCCATGGACGCGAGCCGCGCCGTGGCCTACTTGCACACCTGCATCTATCAAATTCGGAAAACGATCAGGGACGCCCGGCTGGAGCAACGAATCTTGCTGACCTACAGCAATGACTGCTACCGGTTCGCGATGGACGGCATCGACTGCGACGCCGAACGGTTTCAGCGCGCGATGGAACGGATCGGGGGCGTGACAACGGACACGATCGTCGCCTGCGAACAAGCGGCGGCGCTGTACCGCGGCCCTTATTTGGCGGAGGACGGTTTCCCGTGGGCCGCCCCCGTCCGCGAGCGGCTTTCGCTTCAGTATGCGGAGCTCGTGAAGTCGATGGTTCGGCACTACATGAAGGAAAACCAATTGCCCCAGGCCGTATTCCACCTGCGGCGGCAGCTTGCCGACGAGCCGTTCGAGGAAGAAGCGCATCGGCTGCTGATGACGTGTTACGCCCGGCAAGGCGACCGGGCGGCACTCGTCCGTCATTATCAAGAGATGGAGCGCCAGCTTTGGGAAGAGCTCGGCGTGCCGCCGGATCCTTCGACGGAGGCGCTGTACCGAAGCCTCGCCGGGAGCGGCTCGTAACGGCGCGAACGACGGTCGATTTCGCGGCTGGGCACGCGGTCTCCGCCCCCGGAACGAAGTCGCCCGTTGGACATCGTCGTCAGAATAAGGTATGTTACTAAGATGAAGGAAAACTCGATATTGAGGTGTTCGCTTGAGAAGACAAAAGCCGATGACGTTCGACGAACTGCTGTTGGATTTGCAAGGGCAGAGGTCCGCCCCGAAGCATCCGGAGCAAGCAGAAGTCGAAAGATTGTTTAACGACGCGTTCATGCGCCAACATTCCGAGTTCGACAGCTTCAAAGCGTTCCTTGAAGACGGTAATTTTCAAGTGAAGACGTTAAGCGACGTTCGGGAAATTCCCGACGAGCTGTTCGACCGTCATGTCGCGCGCAAGACGAAATTCCCCAACTGGCAGGCGATGCTCGACGCGGCAAACGCGGCGTCCGCCAAGGACGAGGCATAGGGCGGGGAAGCCAAGCGGGAGAGAAGGATTTCCTTCTCTCCCGCTTTTTGTGCGCCCGCGCGTTCGTCCGCGTCCGTCTTCCCGGCCCGAAGCTTACTCCGCAACGACGACCAAGGAATTCAGCATCGGAATGAAGCGGGGGGTGACGCCCTCGGCCGCCTCGCCGAGCGGGAAATTCATCGTGCATAGAAATAAGCCGCCTTCGCCTTCGACGAGCGCCGCGATCCGCGTGCCCTCCGCATGGCTCGCGTGCAGGAAGAACGCAGCCCGGTCCCGAATCGACGGGTGAATTTCGACATCCTTCATCTCGATGACGTCGCCGACCGCCTTCAGCTGCTCTTCCGCGTTGGCCTTGATTTCTTCGACGTTCGCATCCGCAGGCAGCAGCTCGACGCGCGTCGAATACTCCGGAAACTCTTTATGGAAAATAAGATCCTTCCCCGGCTCTTCCATCGCGAAGTCGAATCCTTCCATTAGATAGAAGGCGTATCCTTGATCGCTCTTCGTCAGCGTCGCCGGGACGTTCTCTGGCATGCCTTCAAGCAATATTTCCAGCTCAGCCGTCTTCGGCAGCTCGTCGAACGACGCCGGCTGCATGGCAGGCGCGTCTTCGGCCGGCGATTCCTCCGCCGGTCCCGAAGTCGCCGGATCCGCCGCAGGCTGCTCCGTCGGTTGCTCGGCAGGCTGCTCCGAAGCGACCGGCGCCGGGTTCCCCGTCTCCGCCGACCCGCCGCCGAACCCTGTAGTGCAAGCGGTCAAGGCGCTCGCGAGCGCCGCTAACGTCAATGCCAATTTCCATCTCTTGCGTACCATCATTTCTCTCTTCCTCCTAGATAACTCTGTATATATTTGGTAATTCTACTTTGCCATGCAGGTTAATAAACGAACGTATCGGGAGGAAGGTTGCAGGCGCCGTTGCTAATATATGGACAGATTCGTCGAAGGCATCGCGTGGACGGGAATCAAGGGATAACACCCTCCGGGGCGACGCGGCGGCCCGAACCGCGAATCGTTGCTTCCCCTCCAAAAAATGGGTTCTGTTGACCGCCGGTCTATGGTAAGATAGAGGCGAATTACGACATTAGTCGACAGGGAGGCATGAAGTAACGATGCAGACAACGATACTGCAGAAGGTAACGATCGTCGACATGAACAACGAGATTATAACGGAGACGTTGTTCGAGCACGGCACGGTGCTTTCCTCGTCGCTCGCGGTCGGTTGGTCGGTATCCACGTACCCCTTCGGATTGCGGGAATTCGACGTCGTCCTGGACAAGCGCGAGCAGCGGACGGTAAGCCATAAGGTGATCGACATCGAACTCGATCTTACGGGGGAGTCGAACGCGGTCAAGGCGTATTTGGAGCCCCAGACCCTCATTATCGGGCAGCACGACGTCGGCTTGACGGGGTAAACGAGCCGGTAATTAAGGCGTCTTTAGCACGGGTGCGTTTCGCCCGGCGCGGGAGGCGCCTCTTCTTTTATATTTGATGTTGGGTTTTGAGGAATTTGTGATTAGAACTATTCAAAATCCCTCGCATATAGCGTATACTTGTAGTCGACAATGCTACAAGAGTCCTATTGAGAGGATGAACGAGACCGATGCCGGCTAACAATCAAGTGCAGCTGATTACATACCCCGACTCGCTCGGCGGCGATTTGAAGGCTTTGAATCAAGTGCTGCTGCAGCACTTTCGGGACATTTTCAAGGGGGGCATTCATATTCTTCCGCCGTTCCCCTCCTCCGGGGATCGGGGGTTCGCGCCGCTGACGTATCTTGAGATCGAGCCGGCGTTCGGCACGTGGGAGGACGTGAAGCGCATCGGGGACAACTTCGATATTCTCGTCGACCTGATGGTGAATCACATCTCTCGCAAATCCGTTTACTTTCAAGATTTCCTCGAGAAGGGGCGCGATTCGGAGCATGCCGACCTCTTCATCACGCTCGATAAAGTGTGGAAGGACGGCGTGCCGGTGCAGGAGGACATCGATAAAATATTTCTCCGCCGGCCGAAGCCGTATTCGACGTTCGCGCTGCCCAGCGGCGAGGAAGTGTCGGTATGGACGACGTTCGGCCGCGAAAATCCGTCCGAGCAGATCGACCTCGACATTCATTCCGAGAAGACGATGCGCCTCTTGACCGATTTCTTTACGAATTTCGCGGAAAACAACATCAAGATCGTGCGCCTCGACGCCGTCGGCTTCGTCATTAAGAAGCTCGGCACGAGCTGCTTCTTTGTCGAACCCGACATTTTCGAATTTCTCGACAAGATGAAGTCGCTCGCCGACTCGCTCGGCATCGAGCTGCTGCCGGAGGTTCACGCTCATTACGAGATTCAAAAGAAGCTCGCGGACCGCGGCTATTGGATCTACGATTTTATTCTTCCGTTCACGGTGCTCGACACGATGCTGAACGGCGACAGCCGCGCGTTGACCTCGTACCTGAAGGTGCGGCCGAGCAACCAGTTCACGATGCTGGATTGCCACGACGGCATCCCGGTGCTTCCCGACCTTCGGGGCTTTATCGACGTGGGCGACGCCCGCAAGGTCGTGGATTTGTGCGTGCAGCGCGGGTCGACGCTCAGCCTCATCGTCTCCGACGAGCATAAGGGCGAGGGCGGCTTCGACGTGCACCAGATCGGCGGCACGTATTACGAGGTGCTGGGACGGGACGACGACGCGTATCTCGCGGCGCGGGCGATTCAGTTTTTCGCGCCGGGCGTGCCGCAGGTGTATTACGTAGGCTTGTTAGCCGGGGAAAACGATTACGACGCCGTGAAAGCGACCGGCGAGAACCGCGCCATGAACCGGCATAATTACAGCCTCGAGGAAATCGAAGCGTCCCTTCGCAAGGACGTCGTGCAGCGGCTGCTGGCGCTTATCCGCTTCCGCAACGAATACCCCGCGTTCAACGGGACGTTCGAGGTGCTGCCGTCGGCGAACGACGAGGTTCGGCTCGAATGGAGGAACGGCGATTCGCGCTGCACGCTGTTCGTCGATCTGACCGCGAAGCGCACCGTCATCGACTACGTCGACGACCGCGGCGCGGCGGCGCAATATCGGGTGTAGGGGGGCGACGACGATGACAGAGCAACAACAACTTCCGGCATACCGCGACGAATCGCTGTCCTTCGAGGAGCGGGCGAAGGATCTCGTCTCCCGCATGACGCTGCGGGAGAAGGCGTCGCAGATGATTCATAAATCGTGCGCGATTCCGCATCTCGGGATCGAAACGTACAACTGGTGGAACGAGGCGCTGCACGGCGTCGCGCGCGCAGGCACCGCCACGATGTTTCCGCAGGCGATCGGCATGGCGGCGACGTTCGACGAGGCGCTGCTGCGGCAAGTCGGCGACGTCGTCGCGACCGAAGGTCGGGCGAAGCACCATGAAGCGGCCCGCCAGGGCGACCGCGGCATCTATAAGGGGCTGACGTTCTGGGCACCGAACATTAATATTTTCCGCGATCCGCGCTGGGGCCGGGGGCACGAGACGTACGGGGAGGACCCGTACTTGTCCGGCCGCCTCGGCGTCGCGTACATTCGTGGGCTGCAAGGCGACGATCCGCGTTATTTGAAGACGGCGGCGTGCGCGAAGCATTACGCGGTCCATAGCGGTCCGGAGAACGAACGGCACCGGTTTAACGCGGTCGTCTCCAAGAAGGATTTGTACGAGACGTATTTGCCGGCGTTCCGCGATTGCGTCGTCGAAGGCAAGGTCGAGGCGATCATGGGCGCGTACAACCGCGTGAACGGGGAGCCGTGTTGCGGGAGCAAGACGCTGCTGCAGGACATTTTGCGCGGCGAATGGGGCTTTCAGGGACACGTCGTGTCGGACTGCTGGGCGATCGTCGATTTCCACGAGGGGCACGGCGTGACGAGCACGGAGCAGGAGTCGTGCGCGTACGCGATCAACAACGGGTGCGACCTGAATTGCGGCTCGATGTTTAAGCATCTCGTGCATACGGTAGAAAACGGCATGGTGTCCGAGGAGACGCTCGACCGCGCGTTAACCCGACTCATCATGACGCGCATGAAGCTCGGCATGTTCGACGACCCGGCGCATGTGCCGTACGCTTCGATTCCGTACGAGGTCAACGACTCGCCGGAGCACAACGCCTTCGCGCTCGAGGTGTCGAAGCGGACAATGGTGCTGCTGAAGAACGACGGCGTGCTGCCGCTCTCGCGCGAACGGGTTCGGTCGATCGCCGTCATCGGGCCGAACGCGGCGAGCAAGGCGGCGCTTGTCGGCAATTACGAAGGCACGGCGTCCGAATACGTCACGGTGCTCGACGGCATCCGCGAAGCGGTCGGCGGTTCGGCGCGGGTGTACTACGCGGAAGGCTGCGAGCTGTACGCGAAGAAGAAGAGCGCGTTCGACCATCCGAAGACGCGGTTCGCCGAGGCGCTGTCCGCGGCGCAGCGGGCGGACGTCGTCGTCGTCGTCACCGGGCTCGACGCGACGATCGAAGGCGAGGAGTTTCACGAGTCAAACGACTTCGGCAGCGGCGACAAAGCGTCCTTGGAGCTGCCGGGCTTGCAGCAGGAGCTGCTCGAGGCGGTGCACGCGGTCGGCAAGCCCGTCGTGCTCGTCAACTTGTCCGGCAGCGCGCTGGCGCTGACGTGGGCCGACGAGCATATCCCCGCGATCGTACAGGGCTGGTACCCCGGCGCGCAGGGCGGGCGGGCGATCGCTTCGCTCCTGTTCGGGGAATACAGCCCGTCCGGCAAGCTGCCTGTAACGTTCTATCGTTCGACCGAGGAGCTGCCGGATTTCCGGGACTACTCGATGAAGGGCCGCACGTATCGGTATATGACGCAGGAGGCACTGTATCCTTTCGGATACGGTCTCAGCTACACGCGCTTCGCCTACGAGCGCGTCGAGCCGGAGACGGCGGTCGTCCCGGCGGGGGCGGCGCTCACGCTGCGCGCGAAGGTGCGCAACGTCGGCGAGGCGGCGTCGATCGAGACGGCGCAGCTGTACGTTCGCGACGTGGAGGCGTCCGTCGACGTGCCGAAGTGGCAGCTTCGCGGCATTCGG
>NZ_DASQMZ010000073.1:0-19963 GCF_035645235.1 Paenibacillus sp. | reverse complement strand
GTGTACCAGTTGTTCCGCCAGGAGCATCGCTGGGTAGCCAAGTACGGAAGGGATAAGCGCTGAAAGCATCTAAGCGTGAAGCCCCCCTCAAGATGAGATTTCCCTGCTTGAAGACCCCATGTAGACGACGTGGTTGATAGGCTCGAGGTGGAAGCGCAGCAATGCGTGCAGCTGACGAGTACTAATCGGTCGAGGACTTATCCTCAAAGCTTTCGGAGGAAGCTGCTTCGGAAGCATAAACTACTTCGGAGTAACATGTGCATCGTTTCGCATCCAGTTTTCAAGGAGCAAGTCTCCTTGAACAATTTAGCTGCATACCTTTTATAAGGTTGTTATTTTCTGAAGCGATTCAGGAAGTAAAGCAGCGAAAAAACAGGTTTGGTGATAATGGCGGAAGGGAACCACGCGTACCCATCCCGAACACGACCGTTAAGCCTTCCAGCGCCGATGGTACTTGGACCGCAGGGTCCCGGGAGAGTAGGACATTGCCAAGCCGACGAGAACGCCTTCGATCGCACGTCGATCGAGGGCGTTTTTTGCAATCTTCACTTATAAGTAAGCATAAATATAAATGATTGGGTCGTCGGGTTCCTGCAAAAAATACAGGTAACGAGCTCGCCGAAGCCAATGCAGCGATTCTGTAAAAGTAAAGACTGTTATTCGCAATGGAATCCCGGAGCAAACAAGTACACCATGTATGTGGGTACCGAGTCTCCGCCTGAGTGCTTGGAGGAATGAGTGCGAAGAGCTCGACGGGCTTCGCTATTGCCGGTTTCGCTTTATGCTCGTACAGGAGGGCGGCAGGTCCTTTTTATAAATAATGTATTTTTTGGGAGCAAAGTTTTGCTAACGCCCTGGGACTCAAATATAATTACTCATACAACCATGAGGAAGCTGTGATCGAACGCGATTCTCGATTCCGAGGGGGCGCTGCGTAGATGCGAAGGATGATGCGCTGGATCCGATCCAAGCTGCTGTACAAGATGGTGCTGATTTATTCGTTGCTTATTTTGGTACCGCTTACATTAATCAGTACGACGTTCTATTTGCGCTCGAAGAGCATTCTGGAAGAGAAGGTAGTCGAGTCGGAAACGCAGTCTCTCGCGGAAACAGCAGATAAAATCGATGGCGTCCTGCGCGCGCTGGCCCAGAAGTTGGCGGAGATCGCCGAAGAGAAATCGCTGTATACGCTGCTGCGAAACGATGTGTATCCGACGCAGTTCCCTCTCGGGGCTGACGATCGAACGTACGTGGAGAGCGCCGTGCTTGAAGCTTTGCATGTTGCAATGACCGATACGGAGCAGGAGCTCGGCGACTATATCGACTCGATTTACATTCATAACCGGATGGGGCGGTTTTACGCAGTCGGGACGGAGGATCCGCCAGAATATTATTTGGCGCTCAGCATTATGCCGTACGAACGCGAAGGTTCACCGGAGTGGGCGTTCTTCGTGGACCGCAAGCGAATGATCTGCAATATGCTTCTGCTCGACCGCGAGCTCGGGGTGGAACTCGGGTTCATCTCGCTGATGCTCGATCCGGATAAAATCCGGACGCTGTACGAGAGTTATTCGCCGAACTCGGTATTCATCACGAACAGCAGCAACGTCATCCTCTCCGCCGACCGCATCGATCGCATCGGCAGCCTGTATCAGCGGCCGAGGGGGGCGGACATGACCGTCCTAACGCGTCCGTCCCGATACGCCCGCATCAGCTACGTAAGCGAGCTGCGCACGAACGAGCTGACCGGGGAGATCCGGAGCCAAGGGCTGTTCGCCGCGGCCGTCACGATGGTTTCTTGGGTCGTCGTCGTGCTCATCACGTACGTAATCCTCAATCGAATAACGAACCCGCTCCGCACGCTGACCCGCTTGATGCGCAGCGCGGAGCGGGGGGATTATCGGCTCGTTACCCAAATCGGCACCGACGACGAGATCGCGATCCTGTGCCAAAGCTTCAACCACCTCGTCATCCGAACCCACGACCTGATCGAGAAGGTGTACAAGACGGAGCTGCTTCAAAAGGAAGCCGAACTGAAGTCGATCCGGATGCAGTTCAATCCCCATTTTCTGTATAACACGCTTGAATACATAAGCATCATGTCCAAGTCCGGCGCCATGGAGCATATCTCCGACGTCGTGAAGAAGGTCGCCGAGATCTTCCGCTTCTCCATCGCCCCGGGCAACCCTCTCGTGCCCCTAGAGGTCGAGATCGAATTCGTTCGAATGTACATTCAAATTCACGAATTCCGGTTCGGCGAGCGGTTCCGGTACGACATCTCCGTCGCCGACGAGCTTCGGATGGTGACGGTACCGAAGCTCATCTTCCAACCCTTGATCGAAAACGCCTTCATCCACGGCATCGACCGAATCGAGCATCTCGGCAACATCGCGATCCGCGCGTACGAGCTGGACTTCGATCTGATCCTGGAGGTCGAAGATAACGGCGGCGGCTGGATGAAGGAACACGCACCGAATTCGAAAGGCTTCGGCACCGGTTTGGAAAACGTGAGATCCCGTCTGCGACATCATTACGGCGAGGCGTACACCGTGGAGCTGGTTTCGCTGCAGCAAGGGACCCTGGTGCGAATGCGGCTGCCGATCCTGCTGATCGCGGCGAAAGAGGAAGCATCGTAAGCGATTCGGAGGGAGAGAAGTCGATGAAAATGTTGATCGTGGACGACGAGAAGGCCATCCGCGAGCATATCGCGGGTTTCGTCGAGTGGAAGGAGCTCGGCTGCGAGGTGATCGGCCAGGCGGCCAACGGCCTCGAGGCGTTCGAACTGATGCAGCGGGTCATGCCCGACGTGCTGATCACCGATATCCGCATGCCGGTCATGGACGGCATCGAGCTCGCGGAGTGGGCGAGCAGGCGCAACCCGGAGACGAGCATCATCTTCCTTACCGCGTACAGCGAATTCGATTATGCCAAGCAAGCGGTCAAACTCGGGGCGGCCGACTTTATCACGAAGCCGTTCCATCCGGCGGAGCTCGTCGAGAGCGTGCGTTGTCTCATGAAGCAAAGCCCCTCGGCGGCGGGCAAGGAGCTGAACGAACGGGAATCGATCCTGCAAACGATGCTTGACCCGACCTTGCCGACGGAGGAGAAGGAGGCGGCGCTGCAGGCCAAGGATCTCTCGAACCGCCGCATCGTCGTGCTGGCGGTCGAAGTCGACAACGCCGACATGCTGTACCAGATGGGTCGTCCGTTGTCGAAGCTGTCGCTGCGCGAGAAAATCGAACAAGTGACGTCCGCGTTCCCGTACTCGTGCTGGAGCTCCCTATCGCAGTCCGGCGTCTACGTCGTCCTTTTTCAGCGTTCGCCCCGCGAGCCGATGGATATAGGCGAGGTGTTTCGCATGGCGCGGTTCATCCTGGCGTCCTGCGGCAATGCATTCTCCTTCAGCGTCTCCGTCGCGATCAGCGCCGAGCTGGACTCGCTCCTTGAGCTGGAGCGCGGCATGCGGGAGGTGAAGCAGTGCTTCGACTACCGCATGCTGCTCGGCGGGAAATCCATCGTCTCCATTCAAGCGGTGCGGGCGATGCAGGACGACCAGCAGACGCGCAAACTATCGAGCCTGTCGGAGCTCGAAGACATGCTGCGCCGCGGCGAAAGCGACCGGGTTCGGGACTTCATGCGGCAAGCGTATAGGCAAATCATGTCGCTCGGTCTCAGCAAGAAGGACGTGCACACGTTCGCGCTCGAAATCGCGGAGAAGGCCGAGCAGGTCATGAAGGAAAGCGGCGCCGGTCTGACGGCGGAGGATCCCGTCGTCCTGCGGAAGACGATCCTGTCGTTCGACATTCTCGCCGACTTGATCAAGTACGTGGAACGCATGCTGCTCCGGATGCTGGAGGCGGTCGGCGACGCGAAGCGACACGCGGAGGGCAGCGCGATCGCCAAGGCGCTTCAATACATCGACGAGCGGTATGCCGAGGACATCTCGCTTTATTCGCTCGCCGAGCATCTGTATTTGAACTATTCGTACCTCAGCCGGCTCATCAAGAAGGAGACGGGGAAGAACTTCCGCGAGCTGCTTTGGGAGAAGCGAATCGAGGTCGCCAAGCGCAAGCTGAAAACCACCTCGATGAAATCGTACGAGGTCGCGTACGCGGTCGGCTTCAAGGATCCGGCGCACTTCAGCCAGCTATTCAAGCGCATGGTCGGCGTCAGCCCCCACGATTATAAATAAACCCATAAAGTCAAATGCGGCATAGAAAAAGCACAATTCTCCTATCGCCCAGGCGCGCTCGATTCCGTTAGATTGAATACGAAACCGGAACATACCCGCCCGAGGAGGTTCGAGCATGAATCAACCGTACGAAGTCGCCGTGTATTATTTTCCGCAGTGGCACCCCGATCCGCAGAACGAGGAAATTCGGGGCGCAGGTTGGTCCGAGTGGGTCAGCCTTCGGGAAGCGAAGCCGCGCTTTCCAGGCCATCAGCAGCCTAAGGTTCCGCTGTGGGGGGAGCTCGACGAATCCGATCCGGAGGTGTCGCGCAAGCAGATCGACGCCGCCGCCGATCACGGCGTCACCACGTTTCTTTACGACTGGTATTGGGATCTCGGCAAGGTGCGGCAAGGGCCCTTCCTCCACCGGGCGCTCGAAGAAGGGTATTTGCAGGCGCCGAACAGGGAGCGCCTCAAATTCGCGCTCATGTGGGCGAATCATAACGAGCTGAGCCGCGAACGGTTCGAGGCGATGATCGACTATATCGTAGAGAAATACTTCCATGCTCCAAATTACTTGACGGTGGACGGGAAGCTGTACTTCTCCATCTACGAGATGTATACATTCGTTCGGGGGTTGGGCGGCATCGAGGAGGCCGCGGACGCGCTCGAGAGCTTTCGACGAAAGGCAGAGCGAGCGGGATACGCCGGGCTGCACTTGAACGCCGTGGAGTGGGGACTGCAGGAGCAGCACCGGGCGATTCTCGGGGACGACGTTCAGGCGCTGATCTCCCGGTTAGGCGTCGACAGCGTGACGTCGTACGTCTGGATCCATCATGCCGAGCCGGAGGCGTTCCCAGGCGCCGATTACGCCGCGTGCGCGGAGGATGCGATCGGGCTGTGGCCCGTCTTCCGCGACAAATTCGGCGTGCCGTATCATCCGAACGTCACCATGGGATGGGATCCGAGTCCTCGCACGGATCAAGGGAAGCCCCTCGAGCGGGGAGAGTATCCGTACACGCCGATCCTGACGGAGAACACGCCGGAGGCGTTCGAAAAAGCGCTGCGGCGGGCGAAGGCGTATTTGGACGAAGGGAATACGACGCCTCCGATGGTGACGATTTACGCCTGGAACGAATGGACGGAAGGAGGCTATCTCGAGCCGGATACGGTCTACGGCATGGGGTACTTGGAAGCGATCCGGAACGTGTTCGGAGCGAGGAAGTAAAATGCGGCATAGAAAAAGCAATACCGGCGCATCCCCTTGGGACGGCCGCCCTGATATGTTGATAACAGAGCAAGCGCCACCGCTCGATGAAATCCTATGGGGAGGTCAATACCCGATGAAAAAGACATGGTCGATTTTGATTGCAGTACTGCTGGGAACAAGCTTATTGTTATCGGCATGCGGCGGAGGAGGCTCCGAGCCGGCGACGAGCGAACCCGCCGGGGACAAGAACGAGACGAAAGCGCCCGCGGTGCCCGAGCCGGGCGACGGAGGCAGCCAAGCCGCCGCGAACGACGAAGCGTTCACGATTCGAGTCGGCGCGTGGTTCATCGATCAACGCGAGTTCATGAAGACGTTCGTCGCCGACGTCGAGAAAGCGTACAAGGAGAAATATCCGAACGCCACGATTCAGTGGGACGTCCTGCTGGACGCGGGATACTTCGACAAGCTGAAGGCGGAGCTCGCGTCCGATACCGCGCCTGACGTCTTCTTCCAGCAAGGGCTTACCGCACAGTTCGCCGAGGCGGGATACGTGCTTGACCTGTCCGGCGAAGCATGGGCGGACAAAATCAATCCCGGCGCGAACAAATTCGTCAAATACGACGGCAAGGTGTATGCGGCTCCGATGGGCTTAGGTACGAGCGGCGTATGGTACAACAAGGACATGTTCAAGGAGCTCGGACTGACGGCACCGACGACCTGGACGGAATTCGTCGAAGTCAGCGAAGCGATCAAGGCTGCGGGCAAGGTGCCGATCGGCGTCGGCTTCAAAGACCTCTGGACTGCGCAATTGTTCGCTGGCCTTATGATCCAATCCCACGGCTTCGAAAGCAGCAAGACGTTCGGCAAGGAGTTGTACGACGGCGCGAAGAAGCTAGACGGCCCGGAGATCGAAGCGGTCATGCAGAAGTTCCAGCAGCTCGTCGACGGCGGCTACTTCAACAAGTCGGCGCTCAGCATCGACTGGCCGCAATCGGCGGAGATGTTCACGAAGGGCGAGTCGGCCATGATCGTGCAAGGGCCATGGATGCCGGGCGTCGCGTCGGATAACTTCAATACCAAAGGGCACGCCTCGTTCGAGCTCGGCTATATGCCGTTGATGACGGATTCCGGTTATTACAACCTGGCCCCGTCCGTGGATCAGAACCTGTCCATCAACGCGAAGACAAAGCTCGTGCAGCAGGCGAAGGATTTGGTGGCCATTATCCTGAGCTCCGAAATCTACGGACCGTATAACGTCGGCAACGGCAACATTCCGGCAATCGACGGCATTCAAGTGGAATATTCGAATCCGGTCTTCAACGAAGTCAAGGAAGTGCTCGGCGCGGGCGAATCGACCGGCGGGTTCGAGTCCTACATCCCGAGCTCGGTCTACCTCGGCATCGCCGAAACCGTAACCAAGATCGTATCCGGCGCCAAGTTCAGCAAGGACGATCTGGCCGAGCTGGAGAAGCTGAAGGAGAAGGATCACAGTACCGTCATTCTCCCCTCCGAGTAATCAAATCCGAGAACCCAGCCGCACGGCTGGGTTCTCCTTCAAGCAGGTGATGACATGCGAATGAACCGCGGCGCGCTGCTTGCAGGCACTTTGTTCGTGCTGCCCGCAACGCTCATTTTCACCGTCTTCGTATACGTTCCGTTCTTATCCAGCGTGTACTACTCGTTCACGGAATGGGATTCCATCCGCCCTCCGAAGTTTATCGGGTGGGCCAATTACGCGTATCTCATCGAAGATTCCAAGATGGTGCAAGCGTTCCGCAACACGCTCGCCATGGCCGCGTTCGGCATCTTGGTGCAAAATCCGCTGGCGCTGCTGCTGGCCGTGTTGCTCAACCGTTCGTTCCGGACGAGGGCGTTCCTTCGGACGGCGTTCTACACGCCGGTCATCGTCAGCTTGGTCGTTACGTCGGTCGTATGGGGGAACATTCTGCAATATGACGGAGCGTTCAATTATGTACTGACGCAGCTCGGGCTCGAACGGATCGTGCAGGATTGGCTCGGCACGATTCATACGGTGTTCCCGACGATCATCCTGCTTACCCAATGGCAGGCGTTAGGCTATTGCGCCATCATCTATCTCGCCGGGCTGCAAAGCATTCCCGCGGAGCTGTACGAGGCGTCGACGATCGACGGCGCGACGGGGTTCCGCCAATTCCGCTATATTACGTTCCCGCTGCTCATGCCCGTCGTCACCGTCGTCATCTTCCTTACGATCGTCGGGGGCCTCAAGCTGTTCGAACTGCCGTACGTCATGACGAACGGCGGTCCGGGCACCGCTTCATATACGATCACCTTGGCGATTTACAACAGCGTGTTTAAATACGGCACCTACGGGTATTCGATGGCCGCGGGCATCGTGCTGATGCTCTTCATTATGATCGTTACGTTCGTTCAGATTCAGATCACGCGCCGGCGGGAGGTGGAGCTGTAATGCGAGCCGCCGCTCACGGACCGAACAGCCGCGCGGGCATCGTTACGGAAATCGTAATGATCGTCATTGCGCTGATGTTCTTGTATCCGATCTTCTACATGTTCATGGCCAGCTTCAAGCGGCCGGAAGATTTCTATAATCCGCTGAAGCTGCCGACGAGTCTGTATCTCGGCCATTTTGCCAAGACGTTCGAGCGCGTCGACGTGCTGCAAGGGTTCCTGAACACCTTGGTCGTCAGCGTCGGGTCGATCGTTCTCATCGTCGTCGTCGCTTCGATGGCGGGGTATACGATCTCCCGTCTGCCGCATAAGGGCTTTCAGGTCGTATTTTATTTCCTGCTGAGCGGCATGATCATCCCGATGCAAACGAGCATGTATCCGATCTTTCGGCTCGGCGTCGCGCTTCATCTCATCGATACGCGGACGTTCTTGGTGCTGCTCTATACGGCCGGGACGATCCCGATCGCGACGTTCCTCTATGCCGGATTTACGAAGTCGATTCCGCGGGAGCTGGAGGAGTCCGCTAGCCTCGACGGCTGCGGCCGGTTCCGGACGTTCTGGTTAATTATTTTCCCGCTGTTGCTGCCGGCGACCGGCACGGTCGTCGTGACGAACGTCTTCGGCTTCTGGAACGACCTGTTCGGTCCGCTGTTGTATCTGAAAAGCGCGGACAAGATGACGCTCATGCCGCAAATCGTGCAGTTCAAAGCGAACAACCAATCGATCGACTACGGCCCGATCTTCGCGATGTGCTCGCTCGCCACGCTGCCGCTGCTCGCGCTGTTCTTCGTCACGCAAAAATACATGTTGCGGGGGCTAGTCGTTGGTTCCGTCAAAGGTTAACGTCGCCGCGAAGATGCCGTTGATCGGCGCGCCGATCTTTCGGTAAGGGCTCTGTACATTTTCTCGGAGAAGGAACGTGATGCATATGAGTCGATTATCGCCGATTAAGCCCGCCGGAAAACCGCGCGTCGGGCTGTATTCGATCGGCTTGCGGGCTTACTGGAGCCAATTCCCCGGCATGCGGGAGCGGTTGATCGAATACGGCGCTTTCCTCGAGAAGCGGATGTCGGCGTTCGGCGACGTCTTCAACTTCGGCCTCGTCGATACCGAAGGCGAGGGCCGGAGAGCGGGCGAATGGCTGAACGCGCAAAACGTGGACCTGGTATTCTGCCATTCGGCCACGTACGCGACGAGCTCCGCCGTGCTGCCGATCCATCAAATATGCAAGGCGCCGGTCGTCATCCTCAACCTGCAGCCGACCGCGAGAATCAGCTACGAGCAGTCGACGACGGGGGAGTGGCTCGCGCATTGCGGCGCGTGTCCGGTGCCGGAGCTCTCCAACGCGTTCGACCGCGGCGGCATCCCCTTCAGGGTCGTTAACGGGCTGCTCGGGCTCGATTACACGCCGCCGATTTCCTTGGCGGACGAAGCGACGCACGACCGTCCGGAAGCGAAGCGCGCTTGGCGGCAGATCGAAGAATGGGTGCGGGCGGCCGCCGTGCCGCGCACGCTGCGCCACAGCCGTTTCGGATTTCTCGGCAATACGTACAGCGGGATGCTCGACATGTACAGCGACTTCACGATGCTGCAGGCCCAGCTGGGTCTTCATGTCGAGATGCTCGAGATGTGCGATTTGGACCGCCTGCTGAAGGACGTCGCGCCGCAGGAAGCGAAGGCGAAACTGGAAGAAGTGCAAGAGATGTTCGTCATCAGCGGCGACTCCCCGTCGGATCCGATCGCGAAGAAGCCGACCGAAGAGCAGCTGGAGTGGTCTTGCCGCGTGGCGGCCGCCCAGGAGAAGCTCGTGCGCGAGTTCGACCTCGACGCGCTCGCATACTACTACCGCGGCGCGCCCGGCAACGAATACGAGAAGCTGCAGGGCGGCTTCATCGTGGGTCACTCGCTCCTGACCGCGCGGGGAATCCCTTGCTCGGGGGAAGGCGATCTGAAGACGGCGGTCGCCATGAAAATATGCGACATCCTCGGCACCGGCGGAAGCTTCTGCGAGATCGTCGTCGTCGATTACGAGGACGGCACGATTCTGCTCGGACACGACGGCCCGTTCCATATCGCGATCTCCGACGGCCGGCCGATCCTGCGCGGCATGGGGCTTTACCACGGCAAGCAGGGCACCGGCATCTCCGTGGAAGCGAAAGTGCGTACCGGCCCGATCACGACGCTGAACGTGACGCAAACCGGGGACGGTCGACTGAAGCTGATTATCAGCGAGGCGGAGTCGACCGACGGCCCGATCATGCGCATCGGCAATACCCAAACTCCGGTCAAATTCCGAAAGCATCCGGACGACTACATGGAGCAATGGTTTCTAGAAGCCCCGACCCATCATTGCGCCATGTCGATCGGACACAACGCCTCGTTGTTCCGGAAAGTCGGCGATCTCTTGAACGTGAGACACGTAACGCTGTAACTCCGACCCTTTGGCGCCATGACGGGCTGCAAAGCGCGGCTGCATGAGGGAAACATAAGGACCGGAACCGCCCCGGATCGAGGGCGGTTCGCACCGGCCGACGAGGAGGATGGGAAGGATGCCCGGATATGGCCCTGCGATCACGGCCGTTCGCGTATTTACCGACGATGCCGAGAAGTTGAAAGCATACGAAGACAGCGTCGCTTCCGAGAAAACGTACGACATGGCTTGGATCCGGAATACGGTCATCGCGAATCCGATGTCCCGCTACCCGGCATATTTCGAGCAACGGTCGTCATGGCTCGGAGGGGGCGGAAGAGTCATGGTGTTGATCGAGACGGACGCCGGAGTGACCGGCATCGGGGAGAGCACGGGCGGCGTCGCCGCCGCATCGATCATTGCAGAGCATCTTTCCCGCTTCCTCGTCGGCCGAAGCCCGTTCCAGATCGAGATGCTGTGGGACATGATGTTTCGCTCGACGCTGCCGTACGGGAGGAAGGGCCTCCCGATCATGGCGATCTCCGCGGTCGACTTGGCCTTGTGGGATTGCGTCGCCAAGCTTCGCGGGGAGCCGCTGTACGTCAGCCTCGGCGGCCCGGCGCGAGACTTCGTTCCGGCGTATATTACGGGCAACGACACGTCCCGCACCCGGGAGCTCGGCTTCGTCGGCCAAAAGCTCGCGATGCCTTACGGTCCGGCGTCCGGACGAGACGGGATGCACCGGAACGCGGCGCTCGTCCGCGAGGCGCGGGAGGCGCTCGGGGAAGAAATCGATATTATGCTGGATTGTTATATGGCGTGGGACGTCGATTATTCCGTCCGCATGGCGGAGCTGCTGCGGAAGTACAAGGTCAAGTGGATCGAGGAGTCGCTGCCGCCGGACGATTACGCCGGATACGCGGCGCTCCACCGCAAGGTGACGTCGACCGCGATCGCCACTGGCGAGCACGAATACACGCGTTACGGCTTCCAGCAGCTGCTCGACGTCGACGCGGCGGACATCTACCAGCCGGACGTCTATTGGTGCGGCGGGCTGACCGAGGCGAAAAAGATTTGCGCGCTCGCGTCGGCGAAGCACAAGACGGTCATTCCGCATGCCGGGGGCACGCAGCCTTGGACGCTGCATCTGCTGTTCGCGCAGCCTGACATTCCGATGGCGGAATATTTCCTGGGCGCGGGCGAAGCGCACCCGTTCTACGACGGCATTCCGTTTCCGAAGCAAGGGCGGTTCGAACGGCCGGAGGCGGTCGGCGCCGGCATCGCGCTCAAGGAAGACGCATTCGACCGGATGAAGGAATACGGCGCGTAACGCCGACCGGGGGGCATGAGCATGGTAATGTTAAGCGGGAAGACGGCCGTCGTGACCGGCGGGAGCCGGGGCATCGGCAGCGGCATCGCGCTGGAGCTCGCCCGAGCGGGCGCCGCCGTCGCCGTCAACTATCAAGGCAACGCGGAGGCCGCGTCGCGCGTCGTCGCGTCGATCCGCGCGGCGGGCGGCCGGGCGATCGCGGTACAGGCGGACGTGGGCCGGCCGGAACAGGTGGCGCGCATGATGGAGCGGGTCGGCGCGGAGCTCG
Organism: Paenibacillus sp.; assembly: GCF_035645235.1. GTDB lineage: Bacteria > Bacillota > Bacilli > Paenibacillales > YIM-B00363 > Paenibacillus_AE. The sequence goes on along the minus strand of NZ_DASQMZ010000073.1, from coordinate 8,126 downwards.
GCGGCATCGACATCGTCGTCAATAACGCCGGCATCTGCCCGTTCCGGGACGTGTTCGACATCGACATGGACGTATGGGAAGAGACGATCCGGACGAACTTGACCGGCGTGTTCGTGTGCTCGCAAGCCGGGGCTCGGCTCATGAAGGAGCGAGGCGCCGGCGGGGCGATCGTCAACATCTCCACGATAACCTCCTACCGGGGAGGCGCCGAGCAGGTGCATTACGCCGCGAGCAAGGGCGGCGTCAACGCGCTGACCGCATCGATGGCGAACGCGCTGGGCGTGTACGGCATTCGCGTCAACGCGATTTTGTGCGGCGGCGTGGTGACGGACATCAACAGGGATCGTGTCCCGGAGGCGCTTCGGACGCCGAAGGCGACGACCGATTCGCTGCCGATCGGACGGTTGGGCGATCCCGAAGACTTGGGCAAAGCCGTCGTCTTCCTCGCCTCGCCGCAAAGCGAATGGATCACCGGCGTACAGCTGGCCGTGGACGGCGGCTTCATGGTGTCCGAAGGCAAATACGCGCATAGGAAGCGATGATCATTCATGGGTGATGACCGACCGGAGCGGATCGACGCTCATCAGCATTACTGGCGGCCGTCGCGCGGCGATTACGGGTGGCTGACGCCGGAGACGGGGATCTTGTATCAGGATTATTCGCCTTCCGATTTGGCGGAAGAGCTGAGGCGGCACGGGATCGACCGGACGATCCTCGTGCAGGCGGCTCCGACCGTCGCGGAGACGGAGGATATGCTCGACCTGTACGACGCTCACGATTCGATCGCCGGCGTCGTCGGCTGGCTCGATTTCGAAGCGGAGCCGTTGTCGTTCTTATCGCAGCTCGACGCGTTCCGCGGCCGCTCCGGATTCGTCGGCGTGCGCCCGATGATTCAAGACCTGCCGGCCGATTGGCTGCTCCGGGAACCGGTGCGGACGAACGTACGGCAGCTCGCGCGGCGCGGCGTCCCGCTGGACCTGCAGGCCCGGCTGTGGCATCTGCCGCATATCCTCGAGCTGCTGCGAGCGCTCCCGGACTTGCATGCCGTCGTCGACCATCTCGCGAAGCCGGACATCGAGGCGGGCTCCATGTCGCCATGGGCGGAGCAGTTGAAGGAGATCGCCGCGTTCCCGAACGTCATGTGCAAGGTGTCGGGCTTCGTCTCGGGCACGCCCGGCTCTCCGTGGACGCGGGAACAAATCCGGCCTTACTTGGAGGCCGCATTCGACGTCTTCGGGCCGCAGCGGACGATGTTCGGGAGCGACTGGCCGGTGTGCCTCTTGAGTTCGAGTTACCAAGAAGTGTACGAAGCCGTTCGGTCGGCATTCCCGGAGAGGTGGGGGCCGAACGAGTTCGATGCCGTGTTCGGCGGGAACGCGGCGCGGTTTTATCGCATCCGGGAGCGAAGCCGGACGCGGCCGTAAACGAGGCGGAGCCGCCTCGCGCTTGTCCAGGGCGCGGGGCGGCTTCGTGTGCAGTTTCCCAAACTACTCGTCTCCAAACACTTCCCGAATCGCTTCCAAGTAGGCCATGCCGTGCACGGCGTCCGGCTCGAGGTAGCTGCCCTCGGTCCATTCGTTCCACGAGTTGACGGTCAGCACCGGCGGGTTCGTCTTGCCCTGCGCGAGGAAGTCCTTGGCGTACTGCAGCGCCGCCTTAAATTCATCGGGGGTATTCCCCGTCAGCACCGGCGTATGCGGATAGCCGAGCAGGTCGAACTTGTCGGTCTGGATCGTGCGAGGCGACGAATCCCAACCCATCGACACGTTCGGGAAATACGGCAGCTCGTATTCTTCCGTAAACTTCGCGAAGTTCCGAACCGCGATTTCCCGGTATTCCTTATAGTCGGTCGCGGGGAAATGCGGGATTTCGTCATGGTGAATCCAGACGTACGAGGTGATGCTGTCGAAGCCGAGTCGACGCATCAGCCCGTTGACGTCGTCGATGCTCCGCTCGCCCGGCAGATTGGCGATGCCCCAGACGACGGCGTTCAGGTGCAGCTCGCCGAGGCCCGCGGCGCGAACCCGTTCCCGGAACTCGCGCAGCATGCGCCCCGTCTCCTCCTCGCTCCCGAAGCCCTCGATCAGCTTCATCAGCTCGTAGAACGATACGTACAGCCCGCCGTTCACCCTCCAGTACGACGGATGTCGGAAGTACGTCTCGATCATATAGTTCGTCGCATCGACGAATTCCTTCTCCGACGCGGCCCCCTTCGCCAGCACCGGGTAATCCTTATGCCGAGTGGCGGGCATAATTTCAATCCAGTCGTGGTTCGCCCACATAAGCGAAAACTTGAGTCGTTCGTTATTGGCCGCTTGCAGAAATCCGCGCTCGAGCCCGCCGTGGAGGAACGGGGCGTTGTCGTACCAGTACCAGTCGAAAATAAAGCAATCGACGCCGTGATCCGCCGCCGCGTCGATCTTCCTCGCCATGACGAACGGATCGGCTTCGTCCTCGTAGCCCCACAGCGGCACCTTCGGCTGCTCGTGTCCGGGAAAGCGCGGCGTGGCCGCCTTCACGAGCTCCCACTCCGTCCATTCCTTCCCGTGCCGTCGTTCGTTCACCGGGTCGACATGATAATTCGGAAAATAATATACGGCGACTTGAGGCTTCTCGGCCATGTTCATCGTCTCCCTTCTCTTCCGATTGTAAGACGAGGGAGAACGATCGTCTTTGGCGGCCGCAACGAATTATTTGTTCGAATCACCGAAGTTGCACACGGAATCGATATAGTATTTCGGGGATATGCCCTCCAGCTTCTTGAACAGCTTGCTGAAATAATGAATGTCGGAGTACCCGACCCTGCGGCAGACGGCGCCGACCGTATGGTTGCCTTCCTGCATCAGACGCTTCGCCGCCTCGATGCGGATCGAGGTCAGCATCTCGAGCGGCGTCTTGCCGGTCGCTTCCTTGAATAACGTGCGAAAATAGTTCGGGGAGAAATACCGCGCCTGCGGAATGTCGCCCGCGTCGATCGCTTCGCCGTAATGCTCGTACATATAGCGGATCGCCTCCGCGACTTCGTGCCGGTAGGCGGCGCCGCGCCGAACGCCGTCGCCGGTCGCCGCGTCCCGGGCCATGCGGCACAGCAGATCGAGCAGCCGGGATCGCAGCACGAGATGGTAGCCGAAGGGCTTCCGCTCGAACGTGTCGAGCATCTCCCGAAGCGCTTGGCGGCAAGGCAGCGGCTCCCGGATGCGGATCACGGCGGGGAAGGCGACTTCGGTCAGCTCCGCCGCGGGACGGGCGGCGAGTTCTTCTTCGACGGGAATATGATCCAAGTGCAAATAATCGACGTTGGCATAGACGTCGTCCGCGGAGAAATCCAGCTGCTCGCCCATATAGACTAGATCGAAGTGAACGGCGTAATAGTGAAGCTCGGATCCCTCCGGCGCGTAGGCGAAATGTTCGACATGCGGACGCAGGAACAGCGCGTCGCCCGTTCGAAGCTCGCATGCCGTTCCTTCGACCGTATACGTCAGCCGTCCGCCGACCATGAAGACGATTTCATGATCGTAAATGATTCTCGGCGGAATGCGATACTCCGCGTCGCTGCGGTACTCGTGAATGTACCGGACATACGGCGCCAAATTCAGAAAATCGATGCGTTTGACCGCGGAATCGTCGGCCATGTCCACCACCTGCTTTTCTACGCTACGCGCGATGTAGTCCCAAGCATTATTTTACACCAAGGAGTCAACTGCGGCCTAGAAAGAGCAATCCATAGCCATGGAATCACAACGCGATTCACCCTACGATGAAATTGCGTTCGCACCGAATTTATGGAAGGAGGCTCGTTCGCGCAACGCGGTACCGACGAAAGCGCACAATCAATCCAGGAGAGGATGTGCTTATTCGTGACGTTGACTTACGGCAAGAGGATGGTACTTTGGCTGCTATCGCTAATCCTTACGGTCGCGTGTCTCGCTTTCCCGCCGAAGGCGCTCGCGGCCGACTATACGGTCGAGCGATGGCGGGTCGTCGAAATTACGCTGAATGGCACGGCATCGTATGCGAACCCTTTTCAAGACGTAGACGTAACGGCGACCTTCACCGGTCCCGGAGGGACGACGATCACCCGCCCGGCCTTCTGGGACGGCGGATCGACGTGGAAAATCCGTTTCGCCCCGACGGCGGTCGGCACCTGGAGCATGACGACCGTCTCCACGAATCCGGCCGACGCAGGTCTTCACCAGGTGTCGAGGACGATCCAATGCGACCCTTACGCGGGCAGCTTAGATATCTACGAGCGCGGGTTCTTGAAGACGAGCGCCGACGGCAGGTATTTCACGTACGCGGACGGAACGCCGTTCTTCTACTTAGGGGATACGCATTGGATTTTGCCTCATGAGCGATTTTCCACGTCCAATGCGCCCGGGGTGGCGTCCCAGTTCAAGTACGTCGTGGACAAACGGGTGAGTCAAGGCTTCACGGTGTATCAGTCCGAGCCGATCTGGCAGCCACATGGCGGAGGGACGCATGCGGGAGCCGACGAGGAAGCGTTGGCCAATCTGAGCGACGGCTTCAGCGGCGCCGACCTGGCGGGCTTTCACAATTTGGACCGCAAGTTCCAATACATCGCCGATCAAGGGCTCGTTCATGCGAACGCGCAAATTACTTGGGCGCACGATCCGGCCGACTATTCGTCCGTCTACACGAACGCCTACATGTCCCGGCTCGCCAAGTATTGGGTGGCGCGGTACGGGGCGTACCCCGTCATCTGGACGATCGCGCAGGAAATCGACAAGAACATGTACGGCAAGTACGACGGGACGACGATCGAAAAGTGGTACGCCGTCGGGCAGACGATCGAGGATCACGACGCTTACGACCATCCGCTGCTGCCGCACATGGAACATACGGGCACGGCCGTCGCCTCCAATTCCTGGTGGAAGAGCAAGCCTTACCATGACGGCTGGGCCGTGCAGTGGCAAGGCGACATGACCGGCATGAGCACGGCGAAAGACTTCTGGTACCACGCTGCGACGAAGCCTGCCGTTCTCTACGAGCCCGCATACGACGGGTTCTGGACCGACAACCGGGGGGCGCTGGCAGGAGCGTACAAGGCGTTCCAGTACGGCATGTACGGCTACGGGTACGGCGCGGCCGGCGTCTGGAACGATATTTATTCCAAGTCCGGCGAACCCGACGATTTCGGAACCGGATACGAAATGCCCGCCAGATACGTCTGGTGGTACGACGGGGCAAACTACCCGACGGGCGATCAGCTGACGTATTTCCGAGATTTCTACACAAGCCTGGAGTGGTGGAAGCTGATCCCGCGCTTCGACGACGGCGCCTGGGCGTCCTTCGGCGACGCCGCCCGGTCGCTGCTGTCCTCCGACGGCAATCACACGTACGTCGTCTTCTTCTTTAACGGCACGCAGTCGACGGGAACCTTAAAGCAGATGGACGGTGCTTATCTGTATGAGGCACGCTGGTTCAATCCGAGGACCGGGGCCTACTCGCTGATTTCCGATACGGTGCAGGCAGTCTCCGGGCAATGGAGCATTCCGTCCAAGCCGGATGCGAACGATTGGGTGCTGCTCGTAGAGAAGACGGGCGTTCCGGGCAGCGGCGGCGTCAACCTGGCGCTCGGCAAGACGTACGCTTCTTCTTCGCAGTGGGACGGCAATCAGACGGCCGGCAAAGCGTTCGACGGCGACCTCGGCACGAATTGGCAGGCATGTAACGGCTGCTGGAGCGGCGAGTGGCTGGAGGTCGATTTCGGCGCGAGCGTAACGTTCGACAAAGCCGTGCTCAGCGAATACGGCAACCGCACAACCGGCTATGCGATCGAATATTGGAACGGCGGTTCATGGCAATCCGCATTCGCCGGTACGTCGATCGGCGCGTCGAAGACGGTCGCGTTCCCGGAGGTCACGGGAACGAAGGCGCGCATTCGCTTCACGTCCGGCATCGAATATGCGCCGATCATCTATGAATTCGAGATTTACAACGAGGGCTCCGCCGGGGGCACGAATCTCGCGCTCGGCAAGACGTACGCGAGCACCGCGACGTGGGACGCCGTCCAGACGGCGCCGAAAGCGTTCGACGGCCAGATGGCGACGAACTGGCAAGCGTGCGACGGCTGCTGGAACGGGGCGTGGTTGGAGGTCGACTTCGGCGGCCATGTCGCGTTCGACAAGGTTGTCTTAAGCGAATACGGAGACCGGACGACAGGATATAAAATTCAATATTGGAACGGCGCGTCTTGGCAAGACGCCTATACGGGTACGGCGATCGGAGATACGCGGACGATCACGTTCAGCGAGGTTACCGGAAGCAAGGCTCGTATTTATTTTCTGTCCGGTACGGAATACGCCCCGATCATTTACGAATTCGAAATTTACAATGTAGGGGCGGGCAGCAACCTAGCGCTCGGCCGCGCGTATGCGAGCACGTCGACGTGGGACGCCAATCAGACGGCGCCGAAAGCGTTCGACGGACAGACGGCGACGAACTGGCAGGCTTGCAACGGCTGTTGGAACGGGGCGTGGCTGGAGGTCGACTTCGGGGAGAACGTCTCGTTCGACAAAGCCGTTCTGAGCGAATACGGAGACCGGACGACCGGATATAAAATCCAATATTGGAACGGAGCTTCCTGGCAAGACGCCTATACGGGAACGACGATCGGGAATACGCGGACGGTCTCGTTCAGCGAAGTCGCCGGCAGCAAGGCTCGGATTTATTTCCTGTCGGGTACGGAGTACGCCCCGATTATTTACGAGTTCGAGATTTACAACGAATAACGACGCATAAACCCGGTTCGCGACGCTTTATTCGGAGCGAACCGGGTTGATTCGACTCAAATGTGTGGCGGGACGGGCGGCGTCGGGGTCGTCCGTTCCTTCGGCAGATAGGGGGAAACGACTTGAAAGCGTTGTTATGGACCGAAATCGAGAAGATGACATGGACCGATGCGGATCAACCAGCCGCGGGGTTTGGGGAAGTCGTCATCCGTACGGAGGTTGTAGGCATCTGCGGATCGGAACTGGAAGGCTATCTTGGACATAACAGCCTCAGGAAGCCGCCGATGATCATGGGGCACGAGTTTTGCGGGCGCATCTCGTCGCTAGGCGAACGCGTGTCCGGATTATCCGTCGGAACCAAGGTGACCGTCAATCCGCTGCTGAGCTGCGGCGTATGCGATCGATGCGCGCGAGGGCGGAATCAGCTTTGCGATCGAAGACAAATCATCGGCATTCACCGGCCCGGCGCTTTCGGTCAGTACGTAGCCGTCCCCGCCTCCGCCGTTGTTCCCGTGAAGGAGGATACGCCGTCCGCCCGCGCAGCGCTCGCCGAACCGCTCGCCTGCAGTTTACGCGCTGTTAGGCGCGCTTTCGAGCAAGGCCATACGTTCCCGAACGTCCTGGTGTTCGGAGCGGGCGGCATCGGCCTGCTCTGCGCGAAGGTCGCCCGCCTGTTGGGCGCCGATCTCATCGGCATCGTTGACACGAATCCGGCTCGGCTGGACATCGCCTTGCGCGTCGGGGCGGCCGATTTCGCCTTGGACCCGGGAACCGGCGACATCGTCGACGCCGCGAAGCGAGCGTGCGGCCCCAAGGGGGTCGACGTCGTCATCGATGCGGCCGGCTTTCCGCCGACGCGCAGCGCTGCAGTACGGGCATTGAACGCAGGAGGCACGCTCATGAACATCGGTTTAGGCGTTAATGAGACGCATCTACCCGTAAACGACTTAATTCGGAGCGAAATCGACGTGCTCGGATCGTTCTGCTACATCCCGAAAGACTTCAGGGACGCGGTGCAGCTGCTGACTAACGGCCAAGTGAACGAAAACGGGTGGACGATGGTGCGGCCGATCGAAGACGGGGATGCGGCGTTCCGGGAATTGACGAGCGGCCGCGTCGCCGAAGGGAAAATTTTGTTGACCGTTCCGGGAGAGTAGGACGTCGCTTAGCGGTAAAGCCCCATTGGTCAAGACCCATTTTTGTGGACAGTTAAATAACACCCTATGCAGCGAGCTGGCACCTGTACTTCACAGGTGTCAGTTTTTTCAACTTTCTTTGAGGTCGTTCGTGGTTATAAAAGTGAATGTATGCCTCAATTCGCCTTTGTGCCTCGTCCAAACATCGGATATGATAAGGGTAGAGCGCTTCCGTCTT
>NZ_DASQMZ010000072.1:0-21563 GCF_035645235.1 Paenibacillus sp. | reverse complement strand
TGCACCTTGGCGACGAGCCGCTCCGGCGTCACGTCGACGTCGACAGATTCGGCCGCGGCGGCGACGGTCGCGTCGTCGAGGCCGAGCTCGAAGCCCGCCTTGCGCACCTCGTCGCGTACGTGCCAGACGAGCCGCGCCCGCACATGCTCCGCGAATTCGGCGTGGAACGCCTCGAGGCGGCGGCGGCGCTCCTCCTCCGTCTTCGCCGCCGCGAACAAGAGGCCGACGCGGAAATTCGGCTGTCGGCTCTCGAGGAACGCATGCGCCTTCTCCCGCGTCGTCGCCGGCGTCAGGTTCGCGTTGTCCCCGATGCGTCCCGCTTCGCCCTTCAACCGGTCGACGAGCCGAGTCCGTACGGTCTCCCGCTCGCGCAGCGCCGTCTGCAGCGCCTCGTAACGCGCCGAGGCGCCGGCGTCCTCGGCGGCGGCTTCCCGCCGCAGCGCCTCCCGACGCTCGTCGTTACGCGCTTGGAACGCCCGGGCGCCCTCCTCCGCGAGCTCGAGCGTCGCGGACGCCAAGCCGGCGAGCGACAGCGCTTCGCCGCCCTGGGCCAGCGCGGCCAGCAGCGCGGCGAGCCGCCCCGTTTCGTTCCGCGGATGGTCCGGCGCCGCCAGCGTCGTATAGAGCGTAGCGGCCGGCTCGACGCCCCAGGAACGGAACGCGTCCTCGACGCCCGCGCGGAACGCTTCGAACGGCACCTCCGCCTCTCGATGCTTGTCGATCTGATTGACGACGAGCACGAGCGGCTTGCCCATCTCGGACAGCCGCTTCGCGAAGTCCATATTCATTTCCGATAACACGTGATTGTAATCCATAACGTAAAACACGATATCCGCCAAGTGCAGCGCCGATTCCGTCGACAATCGATGGTTGTCGTCCGTCGAGTCGACGCCCGGCGTATCGAGCAGCACGGCCCTTGCCCCCAGCCAAGGAATCGGATGGCGAAGCTCGACCGCTTCGACCGCCTCCCCGTCCTTCGCATGCTTCGCCGCATCTTCCAGCGGCACGCGCGCTTCGCGGCCGTCCCGGTACGTCAGCACCGCCTCGGAGGCGGCGCCGCTGCGGATCGCGACGATGTTCGCGCTCGTCGGAATCGGGCTCGACGGCAGCAGCTTCGCGCCGCACAGCCGATTGATCAGGCTCGACTTCCCCGCAGAGAAATGCCCGCAGAACGCGAAAAACACGTCGTCCCGCCGCCCCTTCGCCGCGAGCGACGCGGCTTTCTCCGCCAGCGCCGTCTCCTCTCGGCTGCGGAGCGCTTGCTCCAGTGCTTCCAACTCCGATATGATTCGTTCTCTCGTTTCCCCCGCCATACGCCGATCTTCTCCTATCCCGCTGCCGTTTCTCTTGGTTCGCACAATTCACCATTATACAACAAAACGCCCGTCCGCGGCGATGCGCCGGGTACGGGCGTTTAGGTTTTCTGGGCAGCCGTCCGCTTAGACGGTCGTCACTTTCAAATCATGCGCTTCGGGAACCAAAATTTCGAACACGCCCCCATGCTGCAAAATCGTGATGTCCCGCTCCTTCTCCTTCATGACGACGACATCGCGCTTGGCGCGCATCCGATCGATGTAATGCTCCGGCACCTCGCCGGATTCCGTGACCGTGACGCCTTCGACGACGGTCTCTTCGTCCTCCGTCAGCTTCGTGTTCAGCACTTTATCGTAGATATCCGAAAACTGCTCGAAGTTTTTCGTATAGACGGAAATGCATTTCATGTGGTTCTCTCACCCTTCTGTCCTGAGCGGCCGGCATCGGCGTTCGCTATCGGTCCTATATGTTAGTTAGTCTTTCTACTTTTCGGCGTTTTCATACGTTTCTTGCCTTCCCTACATACGTCTAGCAACGGGCAGCCGTCGCACTTCGGCTGTTGGGCCTTGCAATGGTAGCGTCCGAGGAAGATCAGGCGATGATGCGTCTGGGTCCACTCGTCCTTGGGCACCTTGCGCATCAGCTTCTTCTCGACCTCCAGCACGCTGTCGTCCCACCCCGCGATGCCGAGCCGCTTCGAAACACGCTCGACATGCGTGTCGACGGCGATCGCCGGCACGCCGAAAGCCGTAGAGACGACGACGTTCGCCGTCTTTCGCCCGACGCCGGGCAGCTTGACGAGCTCCTCGTGCGCCTCGGGAATTTCTCCGCCGTACGCTTCGACCAATAGACGACATAGTGCCATAATATGTTTCGCTTTATTGCGAAACAGGCCGATCCGTCGAATGTCTTGTTCGAGCTCTTCCAGCGGTACGGCGAGGTAATCCTCCGGCGTCTTGTACTTTTGAAATAAATCCTTCGTCACTTTGTTGACCGTCTCGTCCGTGCATTGCGCCGAGAGCAGCACCGCGATCGTCAATTCGAACGGGTTCGAATGAACGAGCTCGCAATGCGCGTCCGGAAACATGCCCGCGACGATGTCCAGCGCTTGCCGAACCTGCGCTTTGTTCAATCGATTCTCCCCCGTTCCCGCGGCCGCCTCGCCCGGCGGCTCGAAAATCGTCGATGTTCGCGTAGCGTTTATTAGTGTAACGAACCGTTCGTCCGTTTTCAATGGCAGAAACGGGTTCGCGGGAGCAACATTTCGAATTTTTTCGCACAAACCAATTTGTATCCTCGCGAAGAACGAACGCGCAAGCGGGACGACCCTCGTCTCGCTCGCGCGTTCGGTGCCGGCGCTGTTACTGCACAAGCTCGATAATTTTACCGTTCAACAAGTAGATCGTGACTTGGTCGTTCTCCTTCAGCCGGTTGAGCGCCAGCAGCCCGCCAGCCGACGTGTGAACGTATGCGTCCGGCTCGAGCGTGTATTTGCCCTGGTCCGTAAGCTTGGCGATCTTGAAGGAAATCTCGTTCTTCGCCGCGTCGTAGCTGCTGAATTTCCGCACTTCCGCTTGCGCGACGAAGAGGTACGGCTTGCCCTGCGCATCGGCGACGACCATGACGCGATCGTTCAGCTGCAATGCGGAAGCGGACGTCGATACGTTCGTCCCCTCTTGCACTTGGATGCCGCCGGAGAGGTTATATTGCCTGACGTTGTTATTAAAGTCGGTTACGGCCAGCTTGCCGCCGGTAACGTCCAGCGTCGATACTTTGCCGAGCACGGCCGCCGGCTCCTGCACCGAGACGATCTTGCGTCCCACGTAGTTGACGACGATCGGCTTACCGGCCGTCAGCGCCGTCGGCGCAATGCTCTGTCCGTTCTTATCGAGCACCCTCGCCTCGCTGTCCAGCGATAACGATACCGTCCCTCCTTGCGCCGTCTTGGCGTATACGGTGCGCGGCGCCGACGTCGCGGAAGTGAACGTGTAGACGAACGATTTCTCGACTTGAATCGTGTTGACCGTGTCTGAGCCGATGCCCATGCTCAGATGTACCTTGGCCCCGACGGTGATGTCCGCGAAGCTCGCGCTCGTCTGCAGCGGCACCTCCACGGCGACGAAGGAGGCATAAGGCAGCGTCATCGACGCATCGTCTGCCGTCCGCAACGTAATCGTTCGAGCGGTCGTGTTCAGGGCCGTTACCGTGCCGCTTGCTTTCGTGATGATGTCGAGCCGAACGAGCTGGTCGGCCGACACGCTGATACTCACCTTGCGCCCCGCGGCAAGATACGTCGAATATAACTGCTCCGATAGCCTCTCCCCGTCAAGGACGAGCGCGGAACGGTTCGTCACGTAGAACAGATGCGCCTTCCCCTTCTCGTCGCGGACGGTCAAGTAATCGCCTGCGGCGAACTGAACGATCGTAACGTTCTTCAGTTGCGTCACGTTCCGATTCGTCACCGTAATTTGGTCCACTTGATTCGTGGCGCCGGAGATGCGAAGCTGCACAAGATCTCCGACCTGCAAATCTTCGATGCCCGTGTTCGTCAAGCCTTCGATCTTAACGGCGACGTTCCTCGCGAACAAGTACGCTTTCGGGGTCGTGCTGTTTTCCATGATCGTGATCGTGTTGCCCGCGTAACCTTGGAATTCCCCGGTCGCGGTTACGAATCGCTGGACGGTAATGTCTAGCTCTACGATCCTGCTGTCTTTGATCGTATACTCGAACGTATCTCCGATTTGAAGCCCGGCGAGCCCCCCGCCGAGCGGCTGCCCTTTCACGGTTAAAACGGCGTCCTCGGCCAGCGGGTACGTAACGACCGAGCCCGACGCGTCCGTGAACGTAACCGTTCCGGCCGTCGCGTTCACGGCTTGCGCCACCGCCGTCCCTTCCGCGTTGAACGCTGCCTCGACGAGCACGATCGCCGTCACCGCTTCGGTCCCTCGGGCTCGCTGCAGCCGCAGTTCGCTGCCCTCCGTCAGCTGGGAGAGCGACGTGCCGGCGCCCGAGGCGTTCGTCACCGAGGCGTTCGGCGCAAGCGTGTACGGCTCCAGCGAACCGTCCGCTTTGCGCAGCACGAGAGTGCCCGCCGCGATGTCGAGCGCCGCCAGCTCCCCTTCGATCGTCTCGAGTTGGATCGTCTCGTCGGTACGCTCGATGTAATAGGCCTGCCCGCCGCTATGAATGACGCGTACCGCGGACATCGTCGTCAAATCCTCCAGCGTCAGCGCCTCGCCGCTTTCGTCGAAGACGAGCGTCTCCGCGTTCAACCCATAGGACGCCGAACCGCCTCCGGTCGTCTGCAGCTGCAGCGACGTCGCCGTCCGGCTCGCGACGAAGCCGCTTGTGTATTTCGCCGCATCGTCCGCGATGTATTGATCCGCGCGGGATAAGAAGGTTACGATCTCCGCGCGCGTTACTGCCTTTCTTGGCTTATAGTAGGTTTGGCCGTTCTCGGTGATGCCCTGCACGAGGCCGAGCTCCGCCGCCTTCGCGACGTACCCCGCCGCATCGGGAGAAATTTGGCTGGCGTCCGCGAAGGCGATTCCGCCCGTCGCGGGCTGCTGTCCGAGCGCGCGGACGATCAGCTTCGCGATCCACTCCCGCGTCGCTTCCCGCTTGCCCCAGGGAATGTCTCCCGAGGAAGCCGCCGCGGTCTCTTCGCCGAGGTGAATGATCCGTTCCTCGATCGCCTTCACGACGAATTTCGTAAAGAAGCTGTCCACTTCGAACCCGATCGCCACATTGTCCGCGGCCGGGAGTTCATCGTCGTAATAGCCCATCATCCGAAGCATCATGACGATCGCTTCCTGCTGCGTGACGGCTTGGGATGGCCGGAAATCGCCTGTCGTGTATCCTCGAATGACGCCGACCGCAGCCAGCTTCGCGATGTTCCCTCTAGCCCAATGGGACGTTACGACGTCGGGGAACGTCAGCTTCAGCAGCGCGTCCTCGGCGGATGCCGACGGCGCGCCGGCGCCGAACAGCAGCGACGACGCCAGCGCGGCGGAGGTGAGGACGGCGAACGGCTTGCGTACCTTATAGTTCATGGAGCGATTCCTCCCGAATGGAATAGTTAGGGAATGTTAAAATGTGCTTTAATCGACGCGACGATCGCGTCCGCGATGCGGTTTTGCATCTCTTCGTTGTACAATTTCGCCTCGTCGTCGGCGTTCGTAATGAACCCGAGCTCGAGCAGCACCGAGGGCATCGACGTCTCCCTCACGACGACGAACCGCTCTTGCTTCACCTTGCGGTCCGCGGAGCCGATCGTCTGGACGAGCGACGCATGAATCCGTTGGGCGAAGGCGAGGCTATCCTCGCGCCAATAGTACGTCTCCGTCCCCTTCACGGCCGGCGAAGAGGCGGTATTGGCGTGGATCGAGACGAACAAGTCGGCTCCCGCCGCGTTGGCGGCGGCCGCGCGCTGCGCGGGGGATAAATACGCGTCGTTCTCGCGGATCATGACCGTCTGAATGAGCTTCTCTGCCTCCAGCCGCTGCATGACCTTCAAGGCGACGGGGAGCGTGATGTCCTTCTCGTATTTTCCGCTTGCCGAAATGGCGCCCGGGTCGTTCCCGCCGTGCCCGGCGTCTATGACGACCTTCACCGGCTCCGCCTGGGTGAAGTGCAGCACGGCGCCGTTCGGCGCCGGCTTCAGCGAATACGGCTTCGGCCGCTTCAGGTCGACGACGATGCGCACCGTAGACGGCTCCGTCGCGAATAGCGAATAACGGATTCCCGCGACGTACGGATGGTTCGCATCGACGGCGACGGAGCCGCTCGCTTTGCCGTTCGCGTCCCGGACGACCGTCGCGTTCGGCACGTCGACCACGACGCGATCCGGCGACTTCAAGACGAAGACGCTCGGCGTTACGTTCGCGGTCGCCGCGATGTGCAGCGCGTCGCCTTCCAGAGCGATCGTCTGGATCGTCGGCTGCTGCGAGGACGCGTCCGAAGGCGGTCCGCCTTGGGTCGGTCCGGTCGGCGTCTCCCCTGCGGGGGTTGCGCCAGGCGCGGCGACGACCTCTTGCGTCGACGCCGTCGCGCCGGAAGGCAGCGAGGAAGGAAGGGTTGTGCCGTCGTTTTTTTGTTTGAATATGTAGATAGAGTCGGTGAAGCGATCCTTGACGACCTTCAGTCCGAGCGTCCCCGTCATCCACGCCGCTGGCACGAACACCTTGGCGTCGGCAAGCTCGGCCGTCTCGTCGCCCGTCACCGGAACGCCGTCCACGAACCGCTGCTTCTCGCCGACCGTGAAGCGAACTTCCTTCCGGCCCGCGGATACCGTATACGTCTTCCCGTCGCGATCGGCCTTCACGGCGCCGCCGAGCGCGGCGACCGTCTCGAGCGATACGTACGCCGTTCCCCCGATCGACCTCGCTTGCAGCTCGCTGCGTTCGCCGTCGACGTACAGCGCGGCCGTCTCCGCGGCCCATGCCTGCGTCGGGGCCGCCGTCGACCAGATCGCCGCCGCCAATACGCCTCCGGCCACCCATGCCAGCGTCTTCCACCCTTTATTCATAAGCCCCTCCGTATGTGACACATGGTTAAGTCTATCAAAATCCGTCATAAAAGAACATAAAAATAGAGCGTCCGACATTTCGATATTTAATAGACGCATGAAAATAGCAAAAGTTGCTAGATTCGGTCGAATCGAACAAAACTCTCTCCCCCGCATTTCCGCCGCTTCTGCACTGACTTACCGGAGTTCTCCGCTAACTCTCTCGATTTCCGCCGCTTTCGCGCCGACTTACCGGAGTTCTCCGCTAACTCCCGCCATTTCCGCCGCTTCTGCACTGACTTACCGGAGTTCTCCGCTAACTCGCTCCATTTCCGCCGCTTTAGCGCCGACTTACCGGAGTTCTCCGCTAACTCGCACAACTTACGCTGCTTTCATGCCGACTTACCGGAGTTCTCCGCTAACTCCCGCCATTTCCGCCCCTTTCGCGCCGACTTACCGGAGTTCTCCGCTAACTCGCACAATTTTACGCTGCTTTCACGCCGACTTACCGGAGTTCTCCGCTAACTCCCGCCATTTCCGCCGCTTTCGCGCCGAATTACCGGAGTTCTCCGCTAACTCACCGCAACTTTGCCGCTTTACGTCCGGAAGTAAATCTCCTGACTCATATCTCGCGCAAATTTCTCCCCCAATGCAGTCAATCGAAAGGCTCGGATCCTCTTCCTTCCTACCCCGCAGCATTCTACGAAGCCCCTCTCCACGAGTCGAAGTAGGAAATCCCTTGCGGGTTTATCCGACACTCCCAAAACACGTATTGCATCGTCCAAGGTAAATTCCTGGTGGTACGTCCCCAACCTCACCACATGCCGAGTCCACGCTTCTTCCTTCGGTACAGGCTCGTATCTCGCCATCCAAGACTTTAATAGTTGCTGACAAGACAGCGGATACTGCTTCACATCGGAATAGGCAAACCGCAGCACGTCCCAGCCGATCATATGTAATCCCGCGTCGCGCCGGCGGTCGTCGGCGAACGTCCAACGGGATGCATTCTTCTGGTGCGGTCCATAACCGTCCACCTCCAAATCGACGAGCTTCGGATATTGAACGATCGCATGATCCAACGACCGCAGCTTGCCTAGCCCGTCCATGACCTCCAATTCCGGAATCAATACATGCAAATTCCCGTATACGGGCCACCAAACCTGACGAAGAAACAGCTTCTCCGCCGACTCATCCCCCTCCGCCTCCTCTTTCAACCGCCGCTCTAGCTGAAGTCTCCGATCGCCACTGCTTTCACCCAAATGTTTCGCAAACCACGCCGCGTACGCTTCGTCGAAACGTTCCCCCGTCCCCATTACCGATCGCCCCTTCCCGCATCAATTTGTTCCGCAATCCCAGCCATATCCGCTTCGTCGAAACGTTCCCCCGTCCCCATGACCGATCGCCCCTTCCCGCATCAATTTGTTCCGCAACCCCAGCCATATCCGCTTCGTCGAAACGTTCTCCGTCCCCATTACCGCTCGCCCCACCACCGGAAGGAAAACAAAAAAAAGCGCTGCCGCCCGAACTTCGGGAGACAGCGCATGCTTTACGCCGAAAAACTATGGTGCCTTGCTTACGCACAAACTCCGACGGGACGCGCCGGTCCGCCCGCCCCACGCGCGGGAACGAGCGCCCTAGCTGTCGAACAGCGATCCGCCGTACGGCGCCTGCGTCCGCCGAAACCGCCTTAGCGATGCGCGGCTTCGTACGCGGCGATCTTGTCCTCGTGCTGCAGCGTCAGGCCGATGTCGTCGAGGCCTTGCAGCAAGAACTGGCGGCGGTGCTCGTCGAGATCGAACGCGATCGACAAGCCGTACTCGTCGGAAATCGTCTTCGCCTCGAGGTCGACCGTCAGCTTGTAGCCCTCATGCTTCGCCGTGCGCTGGAACAAGTCCTCGACCTGCTCCTCGCTCAGCTTGATCGGCAGAATGCCGTTCTTAAAGCAGTTGTTATAGAAAATGTCCGCAAACGACGGCGCGATCACGACGTTGAAGCCATAGTCGAGAATCGCCCACGGCGCGTGCTCGCGGGAAGAGCCGCAGCCGAAGTTCGCGCGCGAGATGAGCACCGAAGCGCCCTGGTAACGCGGCTGGTTCAGCGGAAAGCTCTCGATCACGTTGCCCTGCTCGTCCCAGCGCCATTCGAAGAACAGAAACTGGCCGAACCCCGTGCGCTCGATGCGCTTCAAAAACTGCTTCGGAATGATCGCGTCCGTATCGACGTTCACGCGGTCGACCGGCGCGACAAGACCTGTATGCTTAATGAATGCTTGCATGTTCCTGTATCCCCCTTACACCGTTACCGGCTCGGTCTTGAATTCCCAATCGCGCACGTCGACGAAGCGGCCCATGATCGCCGCCGCTGCCGCCATCTCCGGCGACACGAGGTGCGTGCGTCCGCCGCGGCCTTGACGGCCCTCGAAGTTGCGGTTCGACGTCGATGCGCAGCGGTCGCCCGGCGACAACACGTCCGGGTTCATCGCGAGGCACATCGAGCAGCCCGCGTCGCGCCATTCGAAGCCCGCTTCCACGAAAATCTTATCCAAGCCTTCCTTCTCGGCCTGCAGCTTCACGCGGCCCGAGCCCGGAACGACGATCGCCGTCACGTTCGGCGACACCTTGTAGCCGCGCGCGACCTTCGCCGCCGCGCGCAAATCCTCGATGCGGCCGTTCGTGCAAGAACCGATGAACGCCCAGTTGATCTCGATTTCCGTCATCGGCGTGCCCGGCTTTAGATCCATATACTCCAGCGCCTTCTCGGCCGCCTTGCGCTCGTTCTCCGTCGGCAGCTCGGACGGCACCGGCACCTTCGCCAATACGTTCGTGCCCATGCCCGGCGACGTGCCCCACGTCACTTGCGGGATGAGCGTCGAAGCGTCGAATTCCACGACGGCGTCGTACGTCGCGCCTTCGTCCGTGACGAGCTCCTTCCACTTCTCCACCGCCGCGTCGAACGCCGCGCCCTGCGGCACATGCTCCCGGCCGCGCAGGTAGTCGAACGTCGTCTGATCCGGCGCGATCATGCCGGCGCGCGCGCCCGCTTCGATCGACATGTTGCAGACGGTCATCCGCTGCTCCATCGTCAAAGCGCGAATCGCTTCGCCCGTGTACTCGACGACGTAGCCCGTCGCGAAGTCCGTGCCGTACTTGGCGATGATGCCGAGGATCAAGTCCTTCGCCGTCACGCCGACCGGCAGCTTGCCGTTCACGCGCACTTCCATCGTCTTCGGCTTCGACTGCTGCAAACATTGCGTCGCGAGCACGTGCTCCACCTCGGACGTGCCGATGCCGAACGCCAGCGCGCCGAACGCGCCGTGCGTCGACGTATGCGAGTCGCCGCACACGATCGTCTTGCCCGGGTGCGTCAGGCCGAGCTCCGGCCCCATGACGTGCACGACGCCCTGATCGATCGAGTTTAAATCGTACAGCGTCACGCCGAAGTCCTGCGCGTTCTTCGTCAGCGTGTCGACCTGCTGCTTCGAAATCGGATCCGTAATATTGAAACGATCCTTCGTCGGCACGTTATGGTCCATCGTCGCGAACGTCAAGTCCGGACGGCGCACCTTGCGGCCCGCGAGCCGAAGTCCCTCGAACGCCTGCGGGCTCGTCACCTCGTGCACGAGATGCAAATCGATATAGATGATGCTAGGTTTTCCTTCTTCCGAATGAATCACGTGATTGTCCCAAATTTTCTCGAACAATGTACGCTTCGCCATTCTCGTCACCTCTCCCGTTTTCGCGATGATTGCAAATTCCTCTATACCGTATCCTATCATTTCTTTCGTCATTGTTCCAAGATATAATATCTATATATTTGATTGGTAATATCTATAAGGGGGCCTCGTTCCGAAAATGGATCTCCGCCAGCTCGCCTACGCCGTCCAAATTTATCATGACAAAAACTTCTCCCGCGCCGCGGAGAAGCTGCATATCGCCCAGCCGTCGTTAAGCCAGCAGCTGGCGAAGCTCGAGAAGGAGCTAGGCGTGACGCTGTTCCACCGGACGACGAACGCCGTGGAGCCGACGCACGCCGGCGAGCTGTTCGTACAGAAAGCCCAGCGCATCCTCGACCTTGCGCGCCAGCTGGAAAACGAGATGAACGATATCTCGAATCTGCGCAAGGGCAAGCTCGTCGTCGGCACGCTGCCGATCACCGGCTCGCACATTCTGCCGATCGTGCTGCCCGAATTCGCGAGGCGGCACCCGGGCATCGAAATTTCGCTCGTCGAGGACACCAGCGCCAATCTCGAGCAGCTGACCTCGAGCGGCGCCGTCGACCTGTCGCTGCTGTCGCTGCCGATCGAGGAGCCGACGCTCGACTATCGCCCGTACGCGACCGAAGAAATTCGGCTCGCCGTGCCGGCGACCCACGCGCTCGCCGGCGCCGAGGAGCCGGTTCCGGTCGCGAGTCTCGCCGAGGAAGCGTTCGTCGTGCTCAAGAAGGGGCAAGGCTTCCGCCAAATCGCGCAGGACATCTGCGCCGAGGCGGGCTTCTCGCCGAGGATCGTATTCGAAAGCAGCAATATCGAGACGGTCATGTCGCTCGTCGCTGCCGGCATGGGCGTCGCCTTCGTGCCGAGCATGGTCGCCGCGTCGAAGAAGGGCCGTTACGTGCCCGTGTTCAAATCGCTCGTCGATCCGTCGCCGAGCCGCACGCTCGTCATCGCGGAGCGCCGCGGCCGGTATTTCACGAAGGCGGCCGAGGCGTTCATCGAGACGCTAATGGAGGTAACGCCCGGCGCGACGGGCGTTCGGCCGTAGCCCCCGCCGAGCGGACAGACATATTTCGGCCGACGCCGGCATACATTCTGGTAGGACTTGTCCGATAACGACGAACCGAAGGAATGATGACGATGACGACGTACGCCACGCGCACCTTACTGAAAGAGACGATCATCGACGAGCTGCAGCTGCTGCCGGAGCTGCTGCGCAAAGCCGAAACGAAATATTACGAGGCGCAGCATCAGCTGGCGGAGAAGCGCGGTCGGCTCGCCGACGCCGAGACCGCCTGGACGTCGGGGGACGCCTCGCCCTATAAAGACGAGACGGCCCGCTACGCGGCGTTCCGCGCCTTCACGGGGCCGCTGCACGCGGACATCCGCGAAGCGCAGGCTCTCGCCGACCGGCTGAAGGCGGAGGTCGACTTCCTGCAGCGCAGGCACGACAACTACCGCGTCATGGCGAGCCTGATCGCGAACGGTTAATACAGCTCCGGACGGCGATCCTCGAACACCGGGATCGTCTTCCGGACGCGGTCGACTTCGGAGAGGTCGAGCGTCGCGCGCAAAATCGTCTCCTCCTCGCCGCCCTCGGCGAGCACGTCGCCCCACGGCGAGATAATCATCGAATTGCCGAAAAATTCGGTGCCGCGGCTGATTCCGACCCGATTGCAGGCGACGACGTACATCTGGTTTTCGATCGCGCGGGCAAGCAGCAGCGTCCGCCAGTGGTGCAGCCGCGGCTTCGGCCATTGCGCCGGCACGAACAGCACCTTCGCGCCGTCCAGCGCGAGGCGCCGCGTCAGTTCGGGGAACCGAATGTCGTAGCATACCATCATGCCGGCTTCCGCCCCGTCGACCCGCAATTTCCCGATCGCCCCGCCCTCCTGCAAATATTTCTCTTCCTCCATTAAGCGAAACAGATGAATCTTCGAATATTCCGAAACGCGCGCGCCGGTGCGGTCGTACGCGAAGATCGTGTTTTTTACGCCGCCCGCCGACTTGTTCGCGACCGAGCCGGCGACGACGTTCACGCCGTGTTTCGCGGCGAACGCCGACATCGTCGCGTGCGTCGGCTCGCCGTCCGCGTCCGCGATGTCTTCTATATTTTCCAGCGAATAGCCCGTGTTCCACATCTCCGGCAGCACGAGCACGTCCGGCTTCTCGCCGCCGCTCACCGCCGCTTCCATGTGCGCAAGCGCCCGCTCCCGATTGCGCGCAGGCTCGCCGATCGTTACGTCCATCTGAATGACTGCGACCTTCATGCGTTCCGACTCCTTTTTCCCCCGGATAAACTTCGATGACTACCATCATACGCGAGCCCCCGGCGAAGTCAAGACGCGCGGTGTACAGGTCTCGGGGTTTTTGATAAGATTAATAGCATTTACGGTAAGGAGAACGGAGTGGGAGACCCCATATGAATCCATCGAAAACGACATTCGCCCCCGCGGACCGGATGGCGGCGCTGCCGAAGCAGTTTTTCGCGTCGCTCGTAAAGAAGGCCGTCGCGGCGACCGCAGCGGGAAGAGATGTCATTAACCTCGGGCAAGGCAATCCGGACCGACCGACGCCCGGCAATATCGTGCAAGCGATGCAGGAGGGCGCGGCGAATCCGCAGTTCCATCGGTATTCCCCGTTCACCGGCTTCGCCTTCTTGAAAGAAGCGATCGCCGAGCGGTACAAGCTCGATTACGGCGTGACGCTGAACCCGGAGACGCAAGTGGCGATCCTGTTCGGCGGCAAGTCGGGGCTCGTGGAGATCAGCCAAATTATGCTGAACCCGGGCGACGTCGCGCTCGTGCCGGATCCCGGCTACCCGGACTACTGGTCGGGCGTCGCGATCGCGGGCGGGCGCATGGCGACGATGCCGCTGACGGCGTCGAACGGCTACCTGCCGGACTACGGGGCGATCGCGCCGAGCGACCTGGAGCGCGCGAAGCTGTTGTTCGTCAACTATCCGAACAACCCGACGTCCGCGATGGCGCCGGCCGGATTCTACGCGGAGACGGTCGATTTCGCGGCGAAGCACGGCATTCTCGCCGTCTCCGATTTCGCGTACGGGGCGATCGGCTTCGACGGGCGGCGGCCGGTCAGCTTCCTCGAGACGCCGGGCGCGATCGATGTCGGTATTGAAATCTACACTTTGTCCAAAACTTACAATATGGCAGGCTGGCGCGTCGGCTTTGCGCTCGGCAACGAGGAGATCGTACGGCAGATCGAGCTGCTGCAGGACCATTTCTATTGCAGCCTGTTCGGGGGCGTGCAGTGGGCGGCGCGCGAGGCGCTGCTCGGGCCGCAGGATTCGGTGCGCGAGCTCGTGGCGCGGTACGAATCGCGGCGCGACGCGCTGTACGAGGCGCTTGCCGGCATCGGCTGGCAGGCGGAGAAGCCGGCGGGCTCGTTCTTTTGCTGGCTGCCGGTGCCCCGCGGCTACACGTCCTCGGCGTTCGCGGACAAGCTGCTCGACGAGGCGGACATCGTCGTGGCGCCGGGCGTCGGCTTCGGCGAGCACGGCGAAGGCTACGTCCGGCTCGGCCTCTTGACGGACGAGGAGCGGCTGCGCGAGGCGGCGGCGCGGATCGGGCGGCTCGGCATTTTCTGAAAATAGTAGAAGCTTGTACTCGGATGGAGTGACGCGGCATGGCGGAAAGACCGAAGTTTACGTTATTGTTCGACTTGGACGATACGCTCATCCATTGCAATAAATATTTCGATCTGGTGATCGATCAGTTCGCGGACCTGATGGAGACGTGGTTCGCTTCGCATCGGCTGTCGAAGGCGGAGATCAAGGCGAAGCAGCTGGAGCTGGACCTCGCCGGCATTCACATCGAGGGCTTCACGGCGGAGCGGTTTCCGGAATCGTTCGCCGAGACGTACGATCATTATAGTTCGCTGCTCGGCCGCGATCGGGACCCGGAAGAACGGCAGCGCGTGCTGGAGCTCGGCTACACGGTGTACGACAGCGAGTTCGAGCTGTACCCGAACGTCGTCGATACGCTGTTCCGGCTGCAGGCCGAAGGGCATCTGCTGTCGCTCTACACCGGCGGCGTCGAGGCGATTCAGCGCGGCAAGGTGGAGAAGGTGAACTTGGGGCCGTTTTTCGAGGACCGCGTCCATGTCGCCCAGCACAAGAACGCGGAAGCGCTCGAGCGTATCCTGCAAACGAACGGCTTCGACCGTTCCCGTACGTGGATGATCGGCAACTCGCTGCGCACGGACATCTTCCCCGCGCTCGAATGCGGCATCGGGGCGATGTACATCCCTCCGCTGTCCAACTGGGCGTTCGACAACCTCGAGCCCCCCGCGGAAGCGGTCGAACGGCTCGTGCAGCTCGAGTCGATTCAGCAGGTTCCGTCGGTGCTGGCAGGTTTGAGTTTACAGCGATGAGCGAATTGCATATACTATTCAGAAAATGATCGTCAGCGACCGGGACAGTAGCGCGCTGCGACGGACCAGCGAGCCGGAGAGGGTGGAAGCCGGCGCCGTACGAGCGTATTCGCGAAAACGCACCCGCGAGACGGTCCGCCCATGCTTGCGCTTTTGCTTCGCGCGGCGGCAGGCGGGCCCGGCGTCGCCCGCCGTTACCGGGGCTTCGAGCGGTCGTGCGCGCATTAGGCGCGGCGGCACCAAGAGTGGCACCGCGGGAGCGCATTTTCACCTCTCGTCTCTTATTTTGAGACGAGAGGTTTTTTGCGTTGTGGCGCAGGGTGGGGGCTGGCCGGCCCGGCGTTACCGGAGTTCTCCGTTAACTGGCCGGGTTGCCGCCGCTTTCGCGCCGAGTTACCGGAGTTCTCCGCTAACTAGCCCGGTTACCGCCGCTTTCGCGCCGAGTTACCGGAGTTCTCCGCTAACTGGCCGGGTTGCCGCCAATTTCGCGCCGAGTTACCGGAGTTCTCCGCTAACCGGGCAAGTTGAGGCCGCCGGGACGATCAAACATACCGACAAGGAGGAAGACGCGATGATGATGGAGACGATCGGCGAATGGCTCGCTCCGTATGTGAACCTACCGAAGGAGGAGGTCGCGCGACGCCTCGAGACGCCGCCGGATGCGGCGCTCGGGGACGCCGCCCTGCCTTGCTTCGAGCTGGCGCGGACGCGGCGCGAGGCGCCGCAGGCGATCGCCGCCGAGCTGTCGGCCGCCGTCGACCACCCGATGCTGGCGTGCCGCGCGGTCGGCGCGTACCTGAACGTATCGCTGCGGCGGGACGCGATCGCCTCGGAGTGGCTGCGCGAGCTCGAGAAGCCGGCGTTCCGGGCGGCGCGAGCGAGCCGCGGGCAACGCGTCGTCGTCGACATGTCGTCGCCGAATATCGCGAAGCCTTTCGGCATTGGGCATCTCCGCTCCACCGTCATCGGCAACGCGATCCGGAATCTGCTCGTCGCGGACGGGTACGAGGTCGTCCGCGTCAATCACCTCGGCGACTGGGGCACGCAGTTCGGCAAAATGATCGCTGCGTTTCGCGCCTGGGGCGACCCGGAGCAGCTGCAAGAACGGCCGCTCGAGGCTTCGCTCGAGCTGTACGTCCGTTTCCACGAGGAAGCGGAGCGCGACCCCGCCCTCGTAGACGAGGCGCGCGCCTGGTTCGCCAGGCTCGAGCAGGGCGACGAGACGGCGCTCGAGCTGTGGCGCTTCTTCGTCGAGACGAGCAAGCGGGAGTTCCGCCGCATCTATGACCGGCTCGGCGTCGACTTCGAGTACGAGCTCGGCGAGAGCTTCTATAACGACAAGATGCCGGCCGCCGTCGAACGGCTCCGGACGGCGGGCCTGCTGGAGGAGAGCGACGGCGCGCTCGTCGTCCGGCTGGACGACGCCGCGCTCCCCCCTTGCATCGTCGTAAAGTCCGACGGGTCGTCCATCTATGCGACGCGGGATGTGGCCACGGCGTCGTACCGCCGGGAGACGCTCGGAGGCGATCGGCTGCTCTACGTGGTCGGGGCGGAGCAGGGGGTGCATTTTCGGCAGGTGTTCGGGGTGCTGGAGAAGCTGGACGCAAGCTGGTCCGGGCGGTGCGAGCATGTGCCGTTCGGTCTGATGCGGGTCGAGGGCAAGAAGATGTCGACGCGCAAGGGGCGCGTCGTCCTGCTCGAGGACGTGCTGAACGAGGCCGTCGAGCGGGCACGGGCGATCATCGCCGAGAAAAACCCGGGCCTTGCGGATCGGGACGCGGTCGCGGAGGCCGTCGGCATCGGGGCGATCGTGTTCGGCGACCTGAAGCACGACCGCGAAGGCGCGATCGACTTCCGGCTCGAGGACGCCGTGCGGTTCGAGGGCGAGACCGGGCCGTACGTGCAGTATACGCACGCGCGGATTCGGACGCTGCTCTCGAAAGCCGCGCCGCAGCACCGGGGCGAAGCGCCGCTGGCGGCCGCGCTCGCCGGCGACGACGCGTGGGCGCTGCTGAAGCTGCTGCTCGGCTACCCGGAGGCGGTGCGCCTTGCGGCGGAGCGGCTCGCCCCGTCGATCGTCGCGCGGTACGCGCTGGAGGCGGCCAAGGCGGTCAATCGGTTTTACCACGCGGAGCGCGTGCTCGTGGACGATCCCGCCGAAGCGGCGGCGAAGCTGCGGCTGTGCGCGGCCGCGGCGGATACGCTGCGGGACGCGCTCACATTGCTCGGCGTCGCGGCGCCGGAGCGGATGTAAACCGCTGCTGCGGTCACCGGAGGCGCGGCGGCTTGCGGCGACAGCGGACTTGACCGCTATTATGACGACGGCGGAAGGCAGCCGGCGGAAGGCGGCTCGAGCGAGCGAATCCACGCCTTCGCCTCCTGCTCCGTTACGCCGTAAGCGCGGATCGCGTAGGCGCGCTCGGCGTCCTGCCACGCGATGTCGAGCGCGGCGCGCGTCTCCGCGGCGGCAAGGCGAGGCAGCGGCAGCGCGAGATCGGCCAGAGAGGTCGCCCCCTCCCTCCCGCTTTCGCCTGACCGCTCGACGCCGAGCTTCGCTTGCGTGAATTCCAGCACCGCGCCGTTCGCGAATTCGTATCGGATCGTCGCGGCCCGCCCCTCCTCGGTCATCCAGTCGAAAATCGTATATCTCGAAGAATCGCTCGGGGGCAGCGCGAGCGCGAAGCCCGCGGCGCAAGCGACCTCGTCCCCCGGCGTCCTCGGGAGCGGGCGTTCGATCGCGACCCCCTCCAAGGGAACCTCCGCGACGTTCGCGCCGGCGGCGGGCGGCGGTTCGGGGACGGCGGCGATGTCCACCGGGCCGAACTCCCCGGTTCCCCCGTCGTCGACGGTCTCCTCTGCCGTCGCCGAAACCATTGCATCCGCGCTTTCGTCCGCCGGGCCCGGCGCCCAGCTCAATCGGTCTTGTCCGCTCAACGCAAAGATCAGGAAGCACATGACTAGGATGGAGTTGAACGACATTTTGTACACTTCCTTCACCTCTTATCTTTGCAGACGAGGCGGCCCGCCGAGATGTTGCGCTTATTTACAAACGCCCCGCGGGGATGGTATAGTATTGAGAAACTTCATTACCCTAACGTGATGAAGGGGCCAGTACGCGTGAAGAACGGGCGCACCAGAGAGCGAATCGCAAGCTGAGAGATTCGCCGCCGCGGGACACGCCGACCCACCCCGGAACGGCCGGCGACGAGCCGGACAGCGGTCCTCCTGGTACGAGGGCATGGAGCCGGACGGCTTCCTTTTTTCGAATACGACATGGACGCTGCGCGTCGGTGGGATCGTTTTCGAGACGAGGGTCGTCAATGAAGGTGGTACCGCGGGAGCGCAATCGTGAGATGCAACAGCTTTCGTCCTTTACTAGATGAGGATGAATGCTGTTGTTTTTTTATTTTTCCGCCAGCAAGGAGGCAACGTTCCGCATGAACGGCTCGCAGCGACGACGCGTCGTCGTCAAGATCGGCAGCAGCTCCCTCACCGCGTCCGAAGGGGGACTGCGCCGCGAACAAATCGAATATTTCGCCGCGGAGCTCGCGGGCATCGCGGCCGCCGGCGAGCAGGTCGTGCTCGTCACGTCCGGCGCGGTGGCCGCCGGCTTCGCCCGCCTCGGCTTCGAGAAGCGGCCGAAGCTGACGCACGAGAAGCAAGCGTCCGCCGCCGTCGGGCAAGCGCTGCTCATGCAGGCCTACAACGAGGCGTTCGCCCGTTGCGGCCGCGTCGTGGCGCAGGTGCTGCTCACCCGCTTCGACTTCTCGAACCGGCGCCGCATTCTCAATGCCTCGGCCACGCTCGAGGAGCTGCTCAACCGAGGCGTCATCCCCATCATTAACGAAAACGACACCGTCTCCGTCGACGAGCTGAAGTTCGGCGACAACGATACGCTGTCCGCGCTCGTGGCGAACCTCGTGCAAGCCCGGTGTCTGCTCATCTGCACGGATATGAACGGCCTGTACACCGAGGACCCGCGGAAAAACCCGGACGCTCGCCGTATCGAGCGGGTGTCGGCGCTCAGCGACGAGCTGTTCGCGATGGCCGGCGGCAGCGGCTCCGCGGTCGGCACCGGCGGCATGCGGTCGAAGCTGGAGGCGGCGCGCATCGCGATCCGCGGCGGCGTGCAAGTGTTCATCGGCCGCGCGGCGCGGCCGGGCGACTTGCGCGCGGCGGCGTTCGGCGACGGTGACGGCACGTACTTCGACGCCGAGCTGCAGAAGCTGTCGGTCAAGAAGCAATGGGTCGGCTTCCATTCGGTGCCGCAGGGCAGCGTCGTCGTCGACGAAGGCGCCCGGCGGGCGCTCGCGGAGGGCGGCAAGAGCCTGCTCCCCGCCGGCGTGAAGCGCGTCGAGGGCGATTTCCACCCGGGCGACGTGATCGAGGTCGCGCTCGAGGACGGGCGCCGCATCGGGCGCGGCGTCGTCAATTACGCGGCGTGGCAGCTTCAAGCGGCGGCCGGCTTGTCGACGGAAGAGGTGCAGCGGCGCCTCGAGGTGCCCCGCATTGAAGTCATTCATCGAGACGAATGGGTCTTATTCTAATTTTTTATGGGAGAGGATGATGGCTATGGGCGAAGTTAGGGAAAAGGCGACCCTCGCCAAGGCGACAACCTCGCGGCTCGCCGCCTTGACGACGGAAGCGAAAAACACGGCGCTATTCGCGATCGCGGACGCGTTGCTCGCGCGAGCCGGCGAGATCGTCGAAGCGAACGAGGAAGACTTGCGGCGCGGCCGGGAGAACGGCATGTCGCCGTCGCTCCTCGACCGGCTGGCGCTGACGCCGCAGCGCATCGAAGCGATGGCGCAAGGGGTGCGCGAGGTCGCGGCGCTGCCCGATCCGGTCGGCGACACGCTCGCTTCGTTCGACCGGCCGAACGGCTTGCGCGTCCGCCAGGTGCGCGTGCCGCTCGGCCTCATCGGCATCATCTACGAAGCGCGGCCGAACGTGACCGTCGACGCCGCGGCGCTGTGCCTGAAGACGGGCAACGCGACGCTGCTGCGCGGCGGCTCCTCCGCCCTGTCGTCCAACGGCCGCATCGTCGAGGTCATTCGGGACGCGATTCGCTCCGCCGACTTGCCGGCGGACGCCGTTCAGCTCGTCGCCGATCCGAGCCGCGCGTCGGTCGACGAGATGCTGAAGCTCAACGGCCTGCTGGATTGCGTCATTCCGCGCGGCGGCGCGTCGCTGATCCAGACGGTCGTCCAGAACGCGACGGTCCCCGTCATCGAGACGGGCGCGGGCATCTGCCACACGTTCGTCGACGCGTCGGCGGATCCGGCGATGGCGCTCGCGATCGCGCTGAACGCGAAGGTGCAGCGTCCGTCGGTGTGCAACTCGATGGAGACGCTGCTCGTGGATCGGTCGTTCGCCGAGGCGCATCTCGCCGCGTTCGCCGAGGCGTTCCGGGAGCGCGGCGTCGAACTGCGAGGGGACGACGGCGCCCGCTCGCTCGTGCCGTCGATGAACGCGGCGACCGATGCCGACTTCGCGACGGAATACAACGACTACATCTTGAACGTGCGCGTCGTCGACGGGCTGGACGAGGCGCTGGCGCATATCGCGCGGTTCGGCACGCAGCACTCCGAGTGCATCGTGACGGCGGACGAGGATCAAGCGCGGCGTTTCCTGCAGGAGGTCGACGCGGCGGCGGTGTACCATAACGCCTCTACCCGCTTCACCGACGGCTTCGAATTCGGCTTCGGCGCCGAGATCGGCATTTCCACGCAGAAGCTGCACGCCCGCGGCCCGATGGGCCTCCCGGCGCTCACCTCGACGAAATACATCGTCGTCGGCGACGGGCAGGTGCGGGAATAACAAACGCGTTCGACGCAAAGGAGTATGAGCCCATGTTATCCGAACAAACGATCGCCTTCATCGGCGCCGGTTCGATGTCCGAGGCATTGCTGCGAGGCATCGTGGAGGCGAAGCTCGTCCGCTCGCTCTCCGTCGTCGTCCTGAATCGGCACAATCGCGGTCGGCTGAACGACCTGAAAGCCGCATACGGCATCCGCGTGCCCGAAACGAACTCGGACGACGAGCGGCTCCGGCTCGTGCGCGAGGCCGACATCGTCGTGCTGGCGATGAAGCCCAAGGACGTCGGGGCGGCGATGACCGAATTCGGCGCCGCCCTCCGGCCGGATCAGCTGCTGCTCTCGGTCGTCGCGGGGCTTTCCATCGATACGATCGAGCGGTTGCTCGGACGGACGCAGCCGATCGTGCGCACGATGCCGAACACCTCGTCGACGATCGGCCTCGGCGCGACCGGCGTCGCCTACTCGGCTTCCGTGTCGCCCGCGCAGCGCGAGATGGCGCTCCAGATGCTGGAGGCGGTCGGCCGCGCGGTGTCGCTCGACGAGAGCCGGTTGAACCTCGTAACGGGCCTCTCCGGCTCCGGACCGGCGTACGTATACTACCTGATGGAAGCGATGATCGACGCCGGCGTCCAAGGCGGACTTACCCCCGAGGAAGCGCGCACGCTCGTCGTACAGACGGTGCTCGGCGCCGCGCATATGGTCGAGTCGACCGGCGAAGACCCGGCGTCGCTCCGCGCCAAGGTGACGTCGCCGAACGGCACGACGTTCGCCGCCATTCAGCTGTTAGAGCAACATGCATTCCGCGAAACCATGATCAAAG
>NZ_DASQMZ010000071.1:0-18119 GCF_035645235.1 Paenibacillus sp. | reverse complement strand
GAAAGGCAGCATGATTCTGACCAGCAACAAGAGCTTTGGCGAGTGGGGCGAACTCATGGGGGATCCCGTTCTGGCAACAGCTATTCTCGACCGCTTACTCCATCACTCCCACGTCGTGAATATCCGTGGGAACAGTTACCGACTCAAGGAAAAACTAAAGACCGGGATCTATTCGACGCCAGGCGCACGGGTGGGTCAAAATTATTCCGGCGCTAGTGGGTCAAATTAATTCCGGCGTTGACACTTCGTAATAATAACCCCGTACCATTGGAAAAAAAGCCCTGATGATCGGAGTTGTTTTCGAACATCTATAGGTCGCCCAACGTCAAGTTCGGTCGATAAATTCCAGATGCACCAGCATCCGCTTAAGCATGACCGTCGCCTCGGCTCCCGTCGTCGAGCTTCCCGGACGGATTCGCGATCCGGTTCTTACTTATCTTTTTTTGAGAAGTATAGCGTTACAATTAGAAACGGTATTACAGTAATTACAGCCATCACTTCCCAAAAGTTAGTGAAGTTGTTAATGATACCAAGCGAAAGTAAAGCTATTCCTAATATAAGAGATAGATTAATAAGGACCAACACAATAATTAAGTGCCTCGTACCATAGTTGCTGAAGCCCTTTGTTTTAAGTACAGCAAATGCATTAACTATAATAAATGCTACAATATACTCAATAGTATTATCCATTTAACAACTCCTCCCGAATAAAGTGTTAATAATAACCTTCCTTTTCGTAAGCCCCTGTCTGCTTCATAAATTAAACTAGATTACCCGAGTTAATCATGTCATTAATCATATAGGCGGCGAATTGATGTCTAATCTCAATTTGATTCTTCCGATTCGAAACCATTAGTCCGGGCGAAATCAGATCCATAACTAATTTATCGGTATCATCTCGAAATACCACCTCAAGTAATTCTCCAGTCTGTTGAAATAACGAAATATAGTTAGCCACATTCCCAACAGATGAAGTCACCTTATCGCTCCCTATCATTCCGATAATGTCCAATAGATCTAAAGCGGTATTTTGCGAAACATCTGCAAGTAGCTCTGCCGAGGAATCAAATTCTAGATAAGCCTTATCACGATAATGATTACTTAACATTCTTGCACCTTCCTGGACCAAAGAGGAGAAGGGCACATAACCTACAACTTTTTCAACACCATCAAGGAGTCCAGGCGAATAAAAATACGAATATTCCTTCTTTACTTTATCGTACACAACCATTTTTCTATTACCCGTAAGATCAACATATCCTACTGGGTTATTCTCTACATAAACGTATTGATTATGACTTTGCGGCTCCCACAGATCCCCCTTATACGAATCCTCACTAACAAACCGGCCGATCTCCGGCTGATAGTAACGAGCGCGCGCATACGTCAGGCCGCTGGCGAAATCATACCCCAAACCCGTGTAGCCGAAAAGGTTATCCGGCCCCGGCCAGTTCGGGTCGAATTTCTTCGCGTCGAGCGGGATGCCGAACTCGTCGTAATGGTAGCGCGACGACATGCGGCCGTCCTGCTCGAGCATGCCGAGCGTGCTGCCGAGCGCGTCGGCCAGGTACCACAGCGTCTTCGGCGTGACGCCCGGTTCGGCGCCGCCGTCGCCCGGCGTCAGCCTTGTACTTTTCGGGCGGTGCTACTTTATGCCGTCTGGAACGAAGGATTTAAAACATTTGACTTAGCCATCCGATTCATTCGGTACTGGGTGGGGGCATTCTAAGATAAAAAGAAAAACCACAACGCTGAAGTCAGCATTTGTGGTTAAGTCGTGGTTTTTACTGAAAATTTCGTATAACGCTTTATCTATAGTTGCACATTTCCAAAACCACATTCTCAATCTCGTCCGCAGCAAGGTATAAAGATTCAGGATGTTGAGCGTATTTCGCTTGCTGTCTAATGAATTTAACCATGTAGAGCATATGATAGACAACTTTTTTATTTATTAACGAATCATCCTTTGTTCTATCTCTTACCTCTAGCAATATGTCCAACATTTCCCGAAAAGTTGTCTGGTCGTATTTTTTTTCAGTCCTTACTGGTACAAGAATTTTGGGCATAATTAGTTGTAATCGTTTCTCGAGTTCTGTTAATTCTTTGTTCATTGTACGAACCCCACAATTGCATCCATATTTACATAGTACTCAATCGTGACCTCTTGATCATATAATGCAATCCCATAAGCAGTAATTTCATAAGGGTCATCTGACTTTGTATGTCTTAGTTTATCGGCCGCAAAATAATGTTTTGATTTTACTTTGTTTAAATCAATGGCAATAATTCCACTCCCTGTATTAAATCTCGTCCTCGCAATATTTAAGTCTTTAGTCGTTGAAATATACGGGTCGTTGCCATAAGGTGAACTTCCATCAAAACCAGTCTGTAAGATATGTTCTTCCAACGTCCACCGCCCGAATGGATTTTTGGCAATTAACCCCTTACCTTCACGTAAATTTTTTAAATCCTCTGGTGTTATAGCCCGATAAACTATATTTTTATCTTTACTCCTTGTTAACTCTTCTGCCCTAACAATTGGAATATCAATTGCTTTTTCCTTACTTTTTTCTCGTGCCATTGACCTATCTAATGCAATAGCACCTGCTGCAGCTGCCAAGAATAGTGCGCCTTCGACAACTCCTTTTGCCACAGCCGCACAAGTCGCCTGTCCGACAACCGGAACCAGACAAAAAGCAGGAGAATTTCCACTAGGGTCAGTATACTTTAATGGGTTGTTCCATGTATACGTATAAAGATTCAGCGTCAGTGGATTCGTAATATCCCCCTTATACGTATCCTCACTAATAAACCGGCCGATCTCCGGCTGATAGTAACGAGCGCGCGCGTACGTGAGGCCGCTGGCGAAATCATACCCCAAACCGGTGTAGCCGAAAAGGTTATCCGGCCCCGGCCAGTTCGGGTCGAATTTCTTCGCGTCGAGCGGGATGCCGAACTCGTCGTAGTGGTAGCGCGACGACATGCGGCCGTCCTGCTCGAGCATGCCGAGCGTGCTGCCGAGCGCATCGGTCAGGTACCACAGCGTCTTCGGCGTAACGCCCGGTTCGGCGCCGCCGTCGCCCGGCGTCGGCTCCCAGCCGTTGTTCGCGTCGTACGCCGGGAGGTACGTGTACGACACGCGGTCGCCGCCTGCGCCGTAAACGAACGTCTCCTTCCACTTCGTCTCGTCGGCTTCCGCTACCTGAATCGGCTCCGGCAGCGCCATGCTTACGTCGTTCGTATAGTGGAACTCCCAGTGCTTCTTCTTGAACTGCATCTCCCAGCCGTCGCGCGGACCGAACGGATGCTCCGTCGGGTATTCGCCTTCGACCGGGTCGCATTTCTTGGCAAGGCCCGGCGGCACGAAGCCCGGAGGTACGACGTGGTCGCACTTGGCGCTCTTGCCGCCGCCGTTGCCGTTGCCATTGCCGTTGCCATTGCCGTTGCCGTTGCCGTTCCCGTTGCCATTGCCGTTTCCATTCCCGTTACCGTTGGAACCGTGCTTGTAATCTAGGATCATAGACACTCGATTGCCGTCGCCGTCGTAGGAATAACGCGTCTTGTCCCCCTTGTGGTTGACATGCACCGCCAGTCGGTTCGCGCTGTTCCAGGTGTACTCCTCGAGAACCTCCGGCGCCTCGGGCTCGATCGAAGCGAGGAAGGCCAGCGGATCCGAAACGTTTTCGACCTCGTACACGTCAGGCGTGACGGTCGTGTCCTCCGAGCCGCCGTACACCGCCATGGCGACGCTCAACGCTTCCGACGGATCGACTTGCCCCGTCAGCCCGATGACGGACAACAGATTGCCGCGAAGATCGTACGTGTAATCTTTGTAGTCCAGCCCGTTCTGCCAATGCGTGAGCTGATCCACGGCATTGTACGTATACTGTTCCAGATCGATCAGGTCGCCCCAGGACGTCGTCTTCGTCAGGCGGTTGCCGACTTTGTCGTATGCATAGCTCGTCGTGATCAGCGATCCCATGTCGCCGGCGTTGTACTTGTTCACCGTGACGAGCTGGTTCAACGCGTCGTACGCATACTCGGAGACGATGCGGCTGCCCTCCGCATCGTCCTCGTCGTCGCCGCCTTCGACGCGCTCCATCTTCGTCCGGTTGCCGACCGGGTCGTATGCATAGATCAACTGCTCTACGGCTTGTCCGTACTGGTTTCTATGCGTGAGCTCGAGCAGCTGGCCGAGCGCATCGTAGCTGTACGTGCTGACGGCGCCCGTCGGCAGCGACTTCGTCGTCAGCAGGCCGCGTTCGTCGTATTGATACGCCGTGCGCCGACCTTCGGCGTCGGTGACGCCGACGATCCGGTCGAGCAGGTCGACATCGTACGTCACTACGCCGCCGTCCGGATACGTCATGCTCGCGCGCTGCCCGTTCGGCGTCCATGCATACTGAATCGTCTGTCCGCGCCCGTCCGTCACGCTGGTCAAGCGCGACAACGCATCGTACGCATACGTCGTCGTGCCCGTGTCGTCGATCATCGACGTGCGGCGGCCGAGCTTGTCGTACGTGTAGGATACCGTCTTGCCGTCGTGGTACAGAATGCCGGTCAGCCGGTTCGCCAAGTCATAGCTGTACCCGGTGCTCTTCGCGTCCGGATGCTGTACCGACGTGACGTTGCCCATCCCGTCGTACAGCAGCGCCGTTACCTTGCCCAGCGGGTCGATCTGCGACTTCAGTCGGCTGAGCAGGTCGTACTCATAGACGGTTACCCGTCCTTCGGCGTCGGTCTTCGTCTTCAGATTGCCGACGGCGTCGTACGTATACGACGTCGTATCGCCCTTGGCGTTCGTCACGGACGTCAGCCGCCCGAGCGCGTCGTAGTCGTAGGTCGTCGTCTGCCCCTTCGCGTCGACGACGCTGGTGATGCGATCCAGTTCGTCATAGCCGAAGGTCGTGACGGCGCCGAGCGCGTCGACGATCGTCGTGACGCGGTTCAGCTCGTCGTAGCCGTACGTCGTCGGCTCTCCCGCCTCATCCCGCGACACCCGGACGCGGCCGAGCTCGTCGCGTTCCATCGCCGCGCGGTTCCCGAGCGGGTCGACCGTCGCGACGAGCAGCCCTCGGTCGTCGTATTCCATCGACCAGACGGCGCCGTTCGGCCGCTTCACGCTCGTGAGCCGTCCCGCCTTATCATAGCCGTATTCGGTCGCTTGACCCAAGGCATCGATCACCTGGGCTAACCGGCCGACGGCGTCGTAATGGTAAGAAGTAACGGAGCCGTAATGATCTTTCTCCGTCGACAATCGACCGAGCGCGTCGTACCCATACTCGGTGACGCCGCCTTCCGGATCGGTTACCTTCACCGGCAAGTTCCGCGCGTCGTAAACGACCTCGGTCCGTCCGAGGCGCGGATCCACGACGGCGGTGACGTTGCCGTTGCCGTCGTATTCGTAATCGGTGACGTTCCCTTCCGCGTCGCGCACCCAGTCGATGCGGTCTGCGGCGTCATACGCGAACTCCGTCGCGGCGCCGTTCGGCTCGACGATCTTCGTCCGGTTGCCGACGGCGTCGTATTCAAACGAAGTGACGTTCCCGTTCGGATCGGTGACGGACGACAGCCGATCGTACGTGTCATACGTGTACGAATAGGATGCGTTCGAGCGGTTCAGGACGGTTTCCAGGTTGCTGTTCTTGTCGTAATCGAATACGTTCTTATACCCGAGCGCGTTCAGCTGCTCCTTGATTCGGTCGCGGGCGTCGTACGCGATCTCGGTCCGCCGGCCGAGCGCGTCGACGACGGCCGTGACGCGATGCAGCGGGTCGCGCACGAGCTCCTGCGTGTACCCTTCCGGATCGGTGATGAATCGTACGAAGCCGTCGGCGTCATTTTCCAGCTGCGTTCGTTCGCCTTCCGCATTCACCGTCGCCGTGGGGACGCCGCGGGCGTCGTACTCCACCGTCGAGACATGACCCAGGGCGTCGGCGACCGACGTCAGGTTCCCCTTGCCGTCGTACCCGAACACCGTCTTGTTCCCCAATGCGTCGACGATTTCGGTCGGCTTATTGAAGTCGTTGTACAGGATCGTCGTCGTGAACCCGAGCGGATCGACTTGCTGCAGCAGGTTGCCCGACTCGTCGTACACGAACGTCCACGTCTCGCCGTTGCGGTCGATATACGACGTCATGTTGTCGTCCGCGTCGTACGCGAACCGCTCCGACGTGCCGTCCGCATGATGAATCGCCGTACGCCGCTGGCGCTCGTCGAACTCGAACGTCGTTTCGCGGCCGAGCGCATCGATCGTGACGGTCTTCATCTCTTCTGGATCATAGACGATGTCGCCCCATTCGCCGCCGAGGTCTTTCTGGCGCACGACCCGGTCTTCGTCGTCGTATACGTTGACGAGCGTCGCCGTCCCCTCCGGGTTCGTCATCTCGGTCAGGTTATGGCGCGCGTCATAGCCGAATCCGATCTTCGCGCCGTCCGGGAGCACGATGCCGGTCAGGTCGTTGCGAATGACGTCGTATTCGTATTGCACCGCGCGGCCGGATTGGTCCTCCAGCCGGACGAGCTTGCCGTTCGCGCCGTAGGTGAACTGCAACGATGCGCCCGGCGCCTCCACCCGGTCGAGCACCGAGCCGACATAATGGAAGGCGGCCTCGTTGCCGTTCGGATCGATCGTTCGGTACAGCATCCCGTCCTCCCGGAATACCATCTGGGACCGGTCTTTCCGCGTCAGCGTGAACAGGCCGTCCGCATCCCGCGTCAGCGTATCGAACACGCCCGGAGGCGTATGGAACTGTCCGTCGCCGGCTTCCTCGTAAATCAGGCTCGCCCCGGTCGGCGTGACCAACACTTGGTCGTTCCCCCGAGGGTACAAATACCAATCCAAGGAATGATGCCAACCGACGCCGAGGATGCCGTCGTATTTATCCCGGCTGTGATACGTGACTTTAAAGTCCAGCGGTACGATACCGGACAGGGAGAGGTTCGTATGGGCGAACACGAAGTCTCCCGTCGCCAGATTGACCGGGTCGAAGTCTTCGGGAATCGAATGACCTTCCTTGTTCGCATATTCCTCTTCGATACGCAAAATGTCCGTATTTTCGATGGTGCCTGCGGAGGAAGGGGCGGGGATGAGCGCCACTTGATCTTTCGCGAACCATCCCATACAAATTTGGCCGTCGAGGCAATACTTCAGCGGTCGCTTGTTGAATTCAGCTATTTTTTTAACGTTTTCCGCGATGCCCGCCTTGGACGTGTCGTCGTAGTACAGCGCGGCGACGTGAGCCCAGTTCGCATCGTTCGAGACCGCCTTATATTTCAGTACCTTGATGTACTCGGAATACCCCGACGTCTTGCCGTCGAGCGTGCGAGTCGCTTTCGCGGTAATATGCGCGATTTGGTACAGCGGCAGTTCGATTTCTACTTCCCATTCTCCTACATAGTCCTCGGGATCGCTCCCTTCCGGAAATTCCGGAAAATAGTTGTTCACCGACACGCCGGAGGACCACGTCCGCTGCTTCGCGACGGGGACTTGTTCCGCAATCGTCGTAATGTCGTCCGTCTTCTGAACCTTGCGGTCATTGCCCTCCTGCACCGTCACCCACATCTCGAGCGTCACTACGGTGCCGAGCTCCGCCAAACCGCGGATCACATGCCGTTCGCTCTGAAGCGTCTCGTCGGGCACGATCGCGACCTCGATCGGCTGCGGCGGCGCCGGGTTTCGCACGGTGAACGTATCGGATCCGGCAAACTGCGCGAAATCCGTCGGCGTCACGCATGCTTCGTAGGAGCCGTCAAGCGCCGGCGAACCGTTCAGCTTGCCGTCCCAGCGATAAGTGTGCTTCTGTTCTACGGCATAATCGGCCCCCGACACGAGCGTCTGCCGTCCGCAAATCGAGATATCCGTCGGGTGGCTCGTCTGGCCTTCCCCGGGATCGTCATAGCTGAAAATGATATCGAGCGGCTGCCCGTACACCGCCATGATTTCGGACGGGCTCACGTCGACCGAGGTGGCCGCCTTCGCCTTCGGCGCATCGCCCGGATAGATCGGAATGCCGCTGACGGCGACGAATACCGCGAGGCTTGCGGCGAGGATCGACGTTTTCTTGCGGCGGAACCAAGCTCTGAACGCGTTCATGTTCATCCTCCTCTACTCGTCCGACAACAGCGGCAACGCGCGGTACAGCACCGTCGCCGCCTCCGCCCGCGTCGTCGTCTTCTGCGGCAGAAATTTACCGTCGCTGCCTGCCAGCAGCCCGAGCCGTACGGCCGCGGCGACGTCCGCCTGCGCCCAGGCGCTGATCGACGCTTCGTCCGCGAACCTCGACAGCTCGGCCGCGCCCGCGGCGGCCGCGTTCGAGCCGATCGCGCGGACCAGCATGACGCTCATCTGTTCGCGCGTCACCGGCTCATCCGGCCGGAACACATCGCCGTCGCCTTTCACCCAGCCCGCCTGCGCCGCCGCATGCACGACGTCGTACGCCCAATGCGTCTTGCCGACGTCGGCGAAGGCTGCCGCGGTCGGGGCGGATGCTTCCCATCCGAGCGCCCCGACGAGCAGCTTCACGAACTGCGCCCGCGTCACGGGCGCATCGGGCCGGTATGTACCGTCTTCGAAGCCCGCCACGACGTTCTTCGCGGCCAACACCTCGATCGCGTCCTTCCCCCAGTGGGCGCGGATGTCGCGGAACGTCGCATTGCGCTGGACGACCGCGACGTCTCCCGTTTGCCGCGTCCACTCCAGTTCGACGGCGGCAGCGGCGGCGTCCGTCTTCCCGCCGAGGTACGTCCACGTTCCGTCGGCTTCGCGCAAGAACGCGTTCGTCTTCTCGTGCTCGAGCTTCGTCATGCCGTCGCCCGCATACGTCAACGTCAGAGCTGCCGGCTTCGCGAGCGGCCGGGTCGAGGAGACGGACCACGTCGGGCTCTTCCGCTCGTACTCGCCACTCTCCTCGTCGCCTTCGACGTCCGTCCAGCGTACCGTAATTTGCGTCTGCGCTTCTACGGCTCCCTCGGGAACGCGCAGCCGGAAGGCGCCGTTCGACGCGACGACGTCGCCGCCTTCCGGGCCAACCGCACCCACGATCGATCGGGTCGAAACCTCCGACGCCGCCTCCGCGTCCGTGCCGGCGCCCGCGCCCGCGTCCGGCGTCGCGGTGGAGCGCGTTAAGGTGCCGTCCTCCGCCTTCGTCACGAAGCGGTCGCCCTCCATCGCTAGGAACGTCTGATCCACCCTGCTGTTCGTCACCTGGAACGTCTCTTGCGTCGCCAAGTCCGCCGCCATAATTTGCGCGACGCCTCCGACGTCTTCCACCCACGAGACGTAGCCGTCCCCGACCGCCATAATCGCGAATTCGCGTTCCTTCTTCGACGGTTCGGTCAACTGGACCGGAGCCGCC
Source organism: Paenibacillus sp. (assembly GCF_035645235.1). Lineage (GTDB taxonomy): Bacteria > Bacillota > Bacilli > Paenibacillales > YIM-B00363 > Paenibacillus_AE. The sequence goes on along the minus strand of NZ_DASQMZ010000071.1, from coordinate 8,763 downwards.
TCCGAAGCGTCGAGCTTTAGCGACATATAATGCGTCAAACCCTCGAAGCTGCGAATTTTCCAAAGGAGCGTGCTCCCTTGGAAAGCGAAGCCTTCGATGAATTCCCCGCCTTCCGTCTCGTACAACGACGTCTCCGTGCCGGTCGCCAGATCGATCATGCTCAATCCGCTGTTATCCGATTGCCGGAACGCGACGACGCCGTCCGACACGATCGGATACCGCCCTTGCCCGAGCGGCTCGGTCGTCCCTAACGCCGGATCGTAAATATACATGTCGCCCCGCGTATCCCGGTCGTACCAGACGACGACCCGGCCGTCCGTCGACGGGTTGACGTGCTGCCCGGGCGCCGACGTCGCGACATGCTCCTCCCCGGTTGCAAGATCGTACACGACGATATGCCTGGCCGTAGGCATGGCGGACGCGTCGATACCGCGCTTGTCCTCCCAGACGACGAGCTCCCCGCCGATCGAAATCGTGTCCTTCGGAGAAGCCACCGTCGTCAGTTGGCGCTTTTGCATGGTTGCAAGATCGATGTAATGCACATGGTTGTTTTCGATCCATACCGCTTTATTGCCGCTCACCGCCGATCTTGCCGGCAGCACGAATCCGGAACTGTCCGCGTCCATGACATACGAAGCGGCGGTCGCCGGCAGCGGCGCGCACGCCGCCGCCATCGCGGCGACGAGCAGCGCGATGCCGCTCCTCCGCAGCGCTGCCGTCCGTCTCTTTTTCGTAGCGTTCTTCTCCATTTGCATCATCAACTCTCTCCTTTTTTCCTGAAAATGAAAAAACTCCCGAAGCCATAGCAGGGCCCGGGAGTTCATGTCGATTCCAAGAGCAACCTGGCAGTCAGGCCGCGGCGTAAACCCGCGACGGAAGACCCATGGCTTTGCGTCATCGCCTTTCGGACGATTTTGCCTTTGATGCTTGAAATATGGTATTTTCTATCAATAGTTCTATCATAATGGGAAAATATGTCGAACTCAATCTTTTTTTAGCGATTCATGGAAAATGAATAGTTCCTTCGTCGCGCGACAAAACCCCCGATCGCCGGCTGTGACCGACGGTCGGGGGTTGCGGATGGTCATATTGTAAAGAGATATTATCCTGCGTACCTCGTCGCCTCGCTCGGCGGCACGCGAAGCGCTTGGCGCGCCGGAAGGCAAGCGAGGGCGGCCGCGACGGCGAGCGTCCCCGCGAAATGCAAGGCCAGCTGCCCCCAAGGCAGCGGGATGCGCCCGCCCAGGTCGGCCGACATCAACGCGTCGAAGACGATAAAGCTCATATACGTCCCGACCGAGTACCCCAGCAGAATGCCGAAGCCCCCGATGAAGGCTCCTTCCAGCAGCACGATCCCGTACAGCTTCCCGGTCGAGACACCGACGGCGCGAAGCATGCCCAGCTGCTGCCTGCGCTGTCGTACGAGCCGAAACATGACGACCAGCAAGCCGGTCAGGCCGACGAGTAAGGCGAATTGGTTGAAGACTTGGAAGAGGCCGATCAATTGTTTGCCGGTCAAGTAGTACCCGTTTTCCGAGTTCGCGACGTGCACGACGGGAGCGACGCTCTGCAGCGACAGCGCGTCGGCGACTTCGCGCAAAGCGGCCGCATCGTCCTTCGGCAGCTTCACGAACACGGTCGCGTGCAGGTCGGCGTCGCTCTTCGCCAGGGCCGCCAGCGCGTCGCGGCGCAGCCAGATGCCGAACGATTCCGGATGGAAGCCCGACGTGCGGGCGATGCCGATGATCCTCTTCGTGACCGACTTCTCCCCGACGCGGATCGGGTAGTCGTCGCCCACCCGGTACGGCCCGCCGCTCGAGTGCGCCAACGCATCGTCCGATACGATGACCGCGTCGACGTCTTCCGCCAGCGCGCGCCAAGCCGCCAGATCGTCCGCGAACCGCTCGTCCCGGCTCCACAAGGCGACGGACGTCGTCTCCGCGTACGACGCATCGATGCCGTTGATTTTAAAGGAAAATTCGCCCCACTGCGCCGTCGCCGTTTTCCATAGCAATTGCTGCACGACGGCGACCTCGTACCCGCCTTCGCCGAGCGGCAAGCCCGCGTCGGCCAACCCGCTGTGCACATCTTCGGTTTTCAGCGCGCGGGCGTCCCTCGCCAGCACGTCGTACCCGCCGACAGCCGCCCTCGGGTCTTGGCGCTTCATCATGACGTCGATCGCCTCGTTATAGACGAGCGGGAAGCTGACGAAGCAAGAGACGGCGGCGAACATGAACAACAGCAATCCGGTTCGGACCCGGCCGTCGATCATATTTCGGACGGCGAGCCGCACCGTGAGGGTCAGCGACGGGAAGCGTCGTACCGCGCGAATGATGCCCTCGCTTACGTACCCGAAGGCCTGAATGAAGACGAGCGAGAACAACGGAACCGACAGCAGCGTCCCGAGCAGCACAGGTCCCATCCGATCCTCGGTAACCAGCTCCTTGCGAAAGTCCGGCACCGCGGTGACGACGATCAGCGCGGCGGCAAGCGCCCCGGACAGAACGAGCGCCCAAATGCCGGTCAGCGAGCGCCGCCCCCGGCTTCGTTCGCCCGACTTCGGCGCTTGAAGCGCCTCGACGATGCTGAACTTCGTCGCCTTGCGCGAAATCGTCCATACGCATGCGAAGACGATGAGCAAGCCGGCGGAGAAGCCCGCCATGAGCGCGCCGGGGTCCGGATAAAAACGGAAGGCCGTAAGCGCCGCTTCTTCCGTGAACGTATCGAGCAACAGGCGCCCGACCGTCTCCGTCAAGAAGAACGCAAGTCCCGCGCCGAGTGCAACGCCGAGCGTACTCGCGAAGAAGCCGTACAACAACCCCTCCGTTCGAAGCAAAATCCGGAGCTCTTTCCTGCCGAGTCCGACGGCGCGCAGGATGCCCATCTCCTGCCGCCGTTCCTCGGCCAGCATTTTAAAAATATTCGTGATCAAGACGATGCCGATCAGCACCGCGTTGACGCTCGTCACCCCGAAGATGGCGGACAGAAACTGCGTCGCCTCCTGGAACATGCGCTCGGCTTCCTCCCGCACGGGGAACGCTTTCCACCCCGCGGGAGCCGTGCCCGTCAGCAACACGTTCGTATAGGCTCCCGCCGGCATTCCCGCCAGGAGGCGTGCGTCGCCAAGCCCTACGAGGACCGTGGCGGCCGCATGCGTGAGGCCCCGGTATCCGACGAGCCCCCGCTCGTCGAGCACCCGAAGGACCAGGAACGGGTGCGCCCGATTGTCGACGTCCAAGAGATATACCGTATCGCCCGCCCTTGCGCCCAGCGCCCTCGCGGCGCTCTCCGACAACAGCGCCTCGCCGGCTGCCGGCGCCTCGGCGAACGACGGCGCGAGCGCCGGATCGAACCGCGAGACCGCGTCCCGGTCGGCGCCGACGACGTACAGGTTCGGTGCGACGACCGAGGGCTCCTGCCGTTCGTTGCGCCGCTGCGCCGAGGAGACGAGCGAGACGATCGGCAGCATGCCGGTCGTCTCGCCCGACCCGAGGCGGTCGATGTCGGCCGCTTCGAAATGCGGGCCTGCAAGGCCCGGCTGATTCGTCGACGGTGCATCGTACGCGATCGGCCCGAAGTGGCGCTCGATCGACGCTTCCGCGCTATGGTTCAGCGACGCGTTCGAGATCAGCGTCATCGAGATGAGCGCCGTGCTGACGGCGAGCCCGAGCGCGGTGAGGATCGCGGAACGCCCTTGCGCCCGCACGTTGCGCCACGCCATCCGGCGGAGATGGGGGTATCGAGCGAAGCGGTGCGCGAGGTACAACAGCAGGCCGCCTGCGAAGGCCGCGGCCCCGGCGAGCATCATGGCCTCCAACCTCCCGCCGCGCCTTCCGCCCGACGCTTCGAGGCGGGTCCGCGTTCGTCCACGATCGACCCGCTGTCCATATACAACGTCCGATCCGCATAAGCGGCGACGTCGGGGTTATGCGTTACGATCACGAACGTAATTCGCTCCGTGCGGTTCAGGTGCTCGATCAAGTCCATGACCATGACGGTCGTCGTGCTGTCCAGCGCGCCCGTCGGCTCGTCCGCCCAGACGATCGCCGGCTGATTCACGATCGCCCGCGCGATCGCCACGCGCTGCTGCTGCCCGCCTGACAGCTCCTTCGGGCGATGCTGCGCCCGCTCCCGCAAGCCGACGCGGGACAACGCAAGAAGCGCCTTCTCCCGCGCTTCCTTCGGCCGTACGCCTGCGCACAGCAGCGGCAGTTCGACATTCTCTTCCGCGGTCAACACGGGAATGAGATTGTACGATTGGAAGATAAACCCCATTCGTCCCGCCCGGAGCGCGTCCCGGCGCTTCAAGGGTAGCGCGGCGACGTCCGCGCCCTCCACCAAGACGCGCCCTCTCGTCATGTCGTCCAGCCCGGACAAGCAGTTGAGCAGCGTCGTCTTTCCGCAGCCCGACGGTCCCATGATCGAGACGATCTCCCCGGGGGCGATGCGAAGCGAGGCGCCCTTCAGCGCCTCCAATCCGGCCTCGCCGTGGCCGTACATTTTCCATACTTCTTGCGCCTCGATGATCGGACGTTCGATGTCCATCCTCGTTCCCATCCTCTCGTAGCCGGCGAACCGGCGAGCTACGGATGAAGCGGAAAGAGCGGCAGAACGACGTGAAACGACGTCCCTTCGCCCAACGCGCTCTCCGCTCGAATCGACCCGCCGTGCGCTTCGACAAATTCCTTGGCGATCGCAAGTCCGAGTCCGGTCCCCCCCGACATCCGGTTGCGGGACGCCTCGACCCGGTAAAATCGCTTAAACAAATACGGCAAGTGCTCCGGCGCGATGCCGGGACCGTTATCCGTCACGCGAAACCGCAGCTCGCCGGGCGACGCTTCGTACGCCACCAGCACGTTGCCGCCTTCCGGCACGTACCGGATCGCGTTGCCGATCAGATTGACCAGCACCTGCTTAAGCCGCGCCGGATCGCAATACAGCTCGCCGCCCCACTCCCCCTCGGTTCGGATCGTCACGTCCTTATCCTCCGCTTCGAGGGCAAGGATCGACACGATCTCGTCCAAGGTCGGAGCGAAGGCGATCCATTCCCGGTCCAAGCGCAGCCGGCCCGACTCCGCCAAATTGAGGTCCCGCATGTCTTGGATGAGCCTCGACACCCGCTTCGCCTCGTCGAGCAGCGGAAGCAGATTTTCCGGCCGGAGCTCCTCCGCTCCCTTGAGCATCGTCTCTAGATGTCCCCGAATGATCGCCACAGGCGTCCGGAGCTCGTGCGCGACGTCCGCCACCAGCTGGTTCCGCGCCTCCTCGCCGTCGGTCAATCTCGCCCTCAGGTCGTTCACGACGCGGGCAATCGCAGCGACCTCGTCCCCGCCGCCCCCGACCTCCACGGCATGGAGCGCCGGGTGCTGCCTCACGTCGTTCGCTTGCTCGGCGAGGGACGCGAGCCGCCGGGTGAACGTCGCGGCGATCAAATAGGCGAACGCGCCGATGACGATGCACGCGACCGTCGCGACGGCGAGTCCCTGCATGACGGCGTATCGGCCCGGGGGCAAGACAAGGGCGAAGCGGAGCGCGACGTAGCCGATGCCGAAGGCGACGATTCCGTACCCGAACAAAATCCATCCGAGCTTCGTCTGCGCCCTCATTGAGGATCCCCGAGCTTATATCCGATCCCGTGCACCGTGACGATCAGCTCCGGACTCGAAAAATCCCGCTCCAGCTTCTTCCGCAAGTTGCGAATATGCGTATCGATCGTCCGCTCGTAACCCGAATACTCTTCGCCTAACGCGATCTCGAGCAGATCGAGCCGGCTGAATACGCGTCCGGGAGATTTCGCCAGCGTGACTAAGATTTTGAATTCGGTCGGCGTCAACGCGACGGGCCGGCCGTCCAGATACACGGTATGGCCGGGCAGGTCGATCGACAGCCGCCCCCGCTTCCACATCGGCTCCTCCGGAACGTCCGGCGGCGCGCTTCGCTTGACCGTGCGGCGAAGCACGACGCGGATGCGAGCCTCCAGCTCGCGCATCGAGAACGGCTTCGTAATGAAATCGTCCGCGCCGATCTCCAGCCCTAACAGTTTATCGATTTCTTCCGATTTCGCGGTAAGGAACAACACCGGCACGTCGGAAAACGTACGCAGCCGGCGGCAGACGTCCAGTCCGTTCATGCCCGGCATCATCCAATCGAGCAGCACCAAGTCGATGCTGCCGTCGGTTTCCAGCAGCCGTAACGCTTCCGCGCCGGAGTGGACTTCCCGGACGCCGTAACCCTCATTCGCCAAATAGGAAGCAATGAACGACGTCATTTTTTGTTCGTCGTCCACGATCAATACGTTCACGGTCGTCGTCGAATGATTCATGGTCCCGGTACCCTCGCCTTATCGAAGTTTCCTCCCCGTCTGTCCGGGGCATGGTCAACGTATTCGACGCGATTCGACCGTTCCCTGCTCCGACCGGAACCTGCTTGCTTTACTGAATGTTGCCGCCCGCGATCCGGTCGCCGGAGTTACCTGCCGGGTCCGACTTGTAATCGTCCGGGCCGGCGTGAATAATGAACGATCTGCCCCATACCGATCGCTCGGCCCCTTTTTCCAACGTAAGCCCCTTCATGAGGAACGTCTTGCTTGCCGTCCCGTCCGCGGCGGCGACCAAATTCTCGAAATCGCCCGCGTGATGTCCTTCGTCGTTGTGCAAGCCGTGCTTCTTGCCGTCCGGGTTGTAGTGGCCGCCGGCCGTCTTAAAGTCGTTGTTCTCGAACGCCTTCTCGTGCAGATGCAAGCCGTGCGGACCCGGGGTCAGACCCGAAGCTTGGAGCTTCACTAACACGCCGCCGTCCGTTTGCGAAAGCAGCGCGCGCCCGATGTTCTTTCCGGTTCCGTCCACCAGGGCGACCTCCGTTTCTCCGAGCCAAACGCTCTTCGTCGCGCCGTCCCAATGCACCGGCTGCCCCAGAAGCTGGCTGACCATGCGAATCGGCACATACGTCGTGCCTTGATAGATCATCGCCTCCGGCGCGCCGTTGAACGTGCCGTCCGCGGAAGCGCGGTTTTCGCCAGCTACGTAGAATTTCAGCTTCTCGATCGATACCGAGAGGTTCGCGTTCTGCGCCATGGCGACGCCTGAGAAGAAAATCGAACCGCAGAGGAACGCCGCGCCAAGGTGACCGAGTGTAAAGCTCTTTTTCATGATTCATTGCCTCCTGTTATGTAGTTTCCGTATTGCATCGTACCGCGGCGGTTTGAAGGTTGTATGGAAAGGATTCGCAGAAAATGCGAAGATCGCGCGAAGCCTTATCCGGCTTCCGCGATCTTGGTTGGCTCCTGTACGTGAAGGAAGGCGAAGACGGCGCCGTTCAACAGTCCTACGGCCAAACCGTCGTACGTATGGTTCATCATAAATTCGCTGGCGGGTCCGTGGAGAAGCCGGTCGCTTACCCACAGTCCGACACCCCAGGATAAACCGCCCCCGACAACCCAACGCAAGGCGCGCCGCGCGCCGCGTCCGTACGCCAGCGCATGCAGCAGGCCCAGCAGCGCGCCGCCCGCCAAGCCGACCCCTAGGAACAGGGACTCTAGATCGGTCGAACGCACGTCGAGGAAGGCATGCGTAATCGCGAACGCGCCGGCGACGGCAAGCACCAGCCGACCGCCCCCCGGACGACCGAACCCCCGCAGCGCGGCCCATTGCAGCAGCCCGGCCACGGCGCCGGTGACGGCGCCGAAGACGAACCCGACGACGGCGGCGCCCGGCCTCCACTCTTCCCCCGTATACCCTCCGGGGAAATGTCCGAAATACCCGGCGAACCCGTATCCCGCCGCGCTGCAAGCGACGAACAGCATCAGAAACAAACGTTTGTTTCCTCTCATGCAAGTTCTCTCCTTCGATAACGAATACCTCCAGCTTAACGAACCGGCATGAAGATTCGGCTAAGATTTTTTGTACGCTTCTCCGCGAAAGCTTCGCAAGGCGTTCATATTTCCTTGGAGATTTTGCATTATGCTAAGCTGAAAGGAGGAATGCTTCGATGGAAAGACGCACGCAGCGCCAGCCGGAGGGCCTGCTCTTCTTCGCCGCCGGCTTGTTATTATTGCTCCACCATTATTTCGACTGGATCGTCATGCGGCGCCTGATCAACACCGGATACCCGGACAAGTACGCGTTGGACTTCATTTTATTCCTGGCCCCCTTGTGCTTCGGGTACGGAGCGCTCCGATGGTACCGCGGGCTCGAGGACGGACGGCGTTCCCGCGCGGCGTCGCTCGGCATTCGGGCGGTTTGCATCGCGTCGGTCGCCTTAGGCGCCGCTTGGTTTTTCGCGAAATGGATTTATCATTCCGACATTCCTTGGTTCGTATTGCTGTTTTACCCCGGCTCGCTGTTGTTGACCGCCGGCCTGCTCCTGTTGCTGTCCGCTTCCCGGAGTCCGGCCGCGCGCTGGACGCTCGTCGTCCTGGCCGCCATTTCGCTGGCATACCCGATCGCGCCTCAGCTGATCGCCGCCGCGCAAGGCAAGGCAGCCGGTTCCGAGTGGAAATTCGCGCTCGGCACGGCGTACGGGGCGGTTATGGCGGTATTCGGGGGAACTGCTTTCCTCCGGAGGTTCCGACACTGACGAATTATGACGAAAAAGGAAAACGCCCCGTTGGCCGCGAGCGGCCTATGGTCAAGACCCATTTTTGTGGACAGTTAAATAACACCCTATGCAGCGAACTGGCACCTGTACTTCACAGGTGTCAGTTTTTTCAACTTTCTTTGAGGTCGTTCGTGGTTATAAAAGTGAATGTATGCCTCAATTCGCCTT
>NZ_DASQMZ010000070.1:0-42708 GCF_035645235.1 Paenibacillus sp. | reverse complement strand
GATGCGCTGACGTATGTATGGACGATTACGCGTCCCGACGGGTCGACGCTCGTCCGAACGACGACGAATGTCGCGCTGACGGACGTGCAGCAAGGCGTATATGACGTGCGCTTGCGGGCGACGGATCCGAGCGGCGCTTCTCACGAGCGGTCGAGGACGTTCTTCGTCGGCGACCTTAGAATCGTCGGAGAGGTGCATCACACGCCGGAGTGGGAGCAATACCGCCAAAGCTGGAACGCGCGCTTCCCGTTGAAGCAGCGGGCTGCGGACACGTTCTGGGCCGGGGAGGCGCTTCTGCTCCGCGCGACGGTAACGGATACGGGGGCGAGCGCGACGAAGCCGACCGACGTGACGGCGACGCTGCTCGAGACGGGAACCGCCGCGACGCTGTCGGGGGATGACTTGATCCGGTACGACGGCGAGATGGCGAATGCGGACTTCGCGACGACGCTCGCCGACGGCATGTATACGATGCGTTTTCGAGTGACGTATACGAACGGCCGCGTTGAGACGTACGACGTTCCGTTTCGCATCGCCGGCAGCCTGTACGACGTAATCGTACAGCAGCAAAGGCTGTAGCGCGGAACGCGCGGAGGACACGCAGCCTCCATGCGGTTTGTTCGCGCTTCATGCGACCATCTCCTTTGTTCCGATACGGAACAGAGAGGTTGTCTTGTTTCGGCGCTATGGGGCTTTCGGACGGTTTGACGCGGGGAGCAAACCCCGACCCGATAGAAGATAAAAGCCTGTAGACTCTGTTCCTAACGGAACTTTGTCTACAGGCTGTATCGCGATCGGACGCTACTCGACGGTCAGCGATGCGAGGGCATCGGCAATGCGTTTCATATTGCCGTCGGTCATATTGCTTTCGTAAATGGTATAGCTGAATAGGAACACATCGTCGCCCATTTGGAAATGGGTGCTTACATAGTGCATCGTCCCGATCTCGTCCTTAACGGTGAATTCGACTTCGTGCGCCGGCTGGCCGTTAAAGGTCGTCGCCGCGTTCTTCAGGATCGTCATCGTCGCGTCTTTCTTCTTCAAATCTTCCATGTAATAATCCATGAACTGCTTGTATTCGGCGCTCGTCGTATTTTCCAACACGTCCGCTTGGATGCTGGCGCCTCTAAATTCGAAGTGCATCGTCTCCGCGGTATGGTCTTCGCCTTCGTACCAATATTCCGGCACGGTCATCGTGAAGCCATATTCGCGGTTCCGATACGTCTCCGTCTCCTCGAGGTCCGCGCTAAACGCATCGTCTAAGTATCCGAACTCGGCGGATGCGACCTTCTCGTCGATCCGAATCGAATCGACGATGCGGCGAATGACGGCGGCCGCGGCGTCGCGTTTCTTACTGTCGTATACTACCGTGAAGTTGTACTTGTATTCGCCTTTGATCACGAACACATCGTACAAGTCTTCCGCGTACGTGCCGAAGCTGCGCGACCATAATCGAACGGCGGCGTCCGCGCCGGCGACCTTGCGATCCGGCTTCTGGAACACTTCGAGATACTCGCTCTTAAATTCCTGGCGCAAACGGTCTTCGTTGCGTTGAACCCATTTCTCCAGCGTATCGCCTTCGTCGAGCGAAGACAGCCCGAATGCCAACATGTAGGTGCTGTCGTAAGAATAAAACATTAACCCGTTGCTCTCGGCTTGCATCGTCCAATCGTCCGGCAGCTGGAGCGAGATGCCGTACGTCTCGTCCTCGTAATGGACCGATCCGTTTTTTACGGTCGCAATATCTTTGACGGCGGCGTCCTTGCCGTCGAACGTCAATTCGAAGCTGTCGATCAAGGCGTTATAGACCGCGGATTTGCTCGGATTTTTATAATTTTCCGCGCTCAAGATTTCCAAGGTGACGAAATAGGCGACGCCGTTCTTCATGTACAATCTTTCATCCGTGTACGTTCCCTTCGACGTCTTCGAAACGATCTTTGCGTATAGTTGACCGTGCTCGCGAATGAGCCGCTTGTCCAACGTCGTGCCGCCGTAAGAATACTCGGCCAGCTTATTAACGAGAGAGCTTTCCTTCACGTCGCCGAGTTCCGAATTTACGACGACTTCCAAGACGTATTCGCCGTTGACGTCATCGTAAATGACGCGGTCGCCGTTGAAGCTCTGGTAATCCTGAACGAGCCCCGTCGGATAATCCATCGTCCAACCCCAGTGGCTGTCGCCGAATTTCGTTTTGCCGGCATCCTCGGAAAGACCGTTCGGTCCTGCGTCTGCGGCGGCGGCCGCGCCTTTGATTTCGATCGCTTGCGTCACAGGATCGTACTGCACGTCCGCGCCGAACGTCTCGGAAATAAAGCGAACGGGCACCATCGTCAAGCCGTCGATCAGCTTCGGCGCGCCGGGGATCGTTCTCGCCTCGCCGTTCACGGTGGACGCGAGGCTGTCGATGTTCATCTCGACGACCTTATCGCCGTACGTTAATACGATGCCTTGGGTCTCGGCGAGCCACATTAACTCGGCGTCGAAAGCGCTCGTGATGACGCGCAGCGGCACAAGCGTCGTACCGTTCAAGCTGACCGGCGGCTTCACCTCGAGTCGCTCGCCGTTCACGATCACCGCCGGGCTGCCGACCCTCATGCTGACCTGAACCGATGCGCCGTCGCCCTCCGCGGCCGACGCAGTGCCCGCGGCAGCGGACCATGCGATGGCGGAAGCCATCAATAATGCGGAAAATTGTTTCTTCATCTCATTAATCCTCCGACGCCTGGATCGTCGTTACGGGTGCGCTACGGGTGTGCTTGCAGCGTCAGCGTGCGCTGAACGATGTCGCCGTTGGACAACATCGTGACCGTGACCTTTTCGCCTGGCAAATAATGTTTTAATTCTTCGTTCAGATCCACTTTCGTCGAAAGCTTCTTCTGGTTTAAGGAATATAGCGAGTCGCCCTTCTTCACGCCCAGCTTCGCGGCCGAGGATGCCGGGTCGACCCAAAGCACGGTCATCGGCTTGTTCGTCGCCAATCCGACGACCGCCTCCCAGCTTTCCTCCAGCTCGAATCCGAGATAGGCCCGCTTGACCTGGCCGTACGTTCTTAGATGCTCGGCGATGTATTGAACCGTGTTCGCCGGGATGGAGAAGCCGGTGTTATCGACCGAAACGTCGACGAACTTTAACGTATTGATCCCGACGACTTCCCCCTTCGTATTAATGAGCGGTCCGCCGCTGTTGCCGGGATTGATGGCGGCATCCGTCTGCAACAGGCGGTAGCTTCCGTTCACCGACCGGTTCACGCCGCTGACGACGCCGACCGTCGCCGAATTGCGGAGGGAGAACGAAACCGGCGTGCCGATCGCGATGACGGTTTCCCCCGGGCGAATGTCGTCGCTGTCCGCGAACTTGGCGGCTTGGAGGCCGGTCGCCGTAATTTTCAGCAGCGCCAAGTCGCTGGCCGGATCCCGAAGCACCTTCGTCGGCTTGTATTGTTTCTCGTCCTGCGTAAGCACGATGATTTCCTTCATGCTTTCGATGACGTGCGCGTTCGTCACGATCCATCCGTCCGATGAAACGATGACGCCGGAGCCGTGCGCGAGCTCGAATCGATCGCTGGCGCGGGCAGGACTCCCTTGCGGCTTGCCGATCACGGCGACGACCGAATCGCCGACCTGCTCGATGACGTCGGGCACGACGTCTCCAGGCACATATCGGTACGTGTTCGTCGAGGGGTCGAACGAACCTTTCCCGCCGAGCGCCGCGACCAAGCTGCTCGCTTTGACGTAGACTTCCCCTTCGATTTTCCTCGCCTCCAGCGCGATCGCATCGCCGGAGGTCCCCGAGGCGAACGCCTGAGCCGCGTACAACGCGAAAAATGCGCCGCAGCCGATGGCGCCCCAATGCAGCCATGTTCTCTTCAACCTATCCCGCCTTTTATGTATGAGACATAGACTAAAAGTACCATGATTGCTAGTTTCCTACAACTAGAAACGGATAATGATCGAGCGAGTGGCGGCGGCGAGGTCCAAGCTAGGAATAACCCTTATCGAAAAGGACCCCGCCTCGGCGTCGCCGAGGCATGCGCGAACGCGGCCGGCGCCCGCAGCTCGCCGTTGCCGGCATATCGCCGCGCCGGCGCGGCGGACGCGGGTGGCGCGAGCGGCGGCTCCCGGAGGAACGCCTCGAACGCCGCGGCCATCCGCTCCGCCGTCCACGACGCCGTTCGCCGGCGCGCCGCCGCGAAGGCGCGGCGCACGTCGGCCGCGTCGTCGCGCCGGAAGGCGGCGATGCAGCCGGCGATCGATTCGACCCGCGTCGGATCGAAGACGTACGGGTACGACGAGCCGACGATTTCGACGAGCCCGCCTTGCCGCCCGACGAGCGGCGGCACCCCCGCGCGAAGCGCCTCGAGCGCGACGTAGCCGAACGGCTCCCAGCGGGACGGCGCGACGAGGGCGTCGAGCGAGCGGAGGAACGACAGCTTGTCCGCTTCGCCGACGCGCCCGACCCATTCGATGCGGCCTTCGAGGCCGAGCCGGGCGATATCGTCCCGGACGGCGGCGGCGTAGTCCGGGTCCTCGTCGCCGCAGGCGATGCGCAGCCGCGCGCCGGGCGCGTCGGCGAAAGCGCGGACGAGCTCGCGGATGCCCTTGCGCTCGTCGGCCCGGCCGAGGAATCCGAAGACGCTTCGCTCCGGGCGGAGCGCGAGCGGCATCGCTTCGAGGGCGGAGAAGCCGGCGGGGAGGAGGAACGTTTTCGAATGGAGGTCGGGGTAGAGCGTCAGCAGCTTGCCGCGTTCGGCGCGCGAGAGGCAGACGATGCGGCTCGCGGCGTCGAGCAGCCGTTCGAAGGCGCGGGCGACGTCGTCGTGTCCGCCGTACGGATCCAGAAGGCTCCAGGGCTCCGTGGTCGGGACGGAATGAACGACGTACACGAGCGGGCGCCCGCGAAGGAACGAGTCGTCGACTAAGTAGGCGAGGCCGTAGTGGTGAAACACCGCGGCGTCGAAGTCGAGGCGGTTCAGCACGTCCATGTCGTAGTAGCCGGCTTGGACGACGTTCGGCATCGGCGGATCGTCGTCGCGCTCTCCGAGGAGGACGAAGCCGACGCCCGGCCCCGACGCGCGGCGCAGCTCGTTCAGGCACGTGCCGACGCCGCCGACGGTTCGCCGCCCCAGCTCGGTCGTGAAATGGAGTATTGTACCACGCAAATCCGTTTGCACCCCCAAGACGACGATGGTATAATGGCAAAAATGGGAACAAATATTCTCTTACTGGTCTGGTGATCGAATGAACGGATTGCATCCAATAGATAGGAAGTTCGAGCTCGTTTCGGAATTTTCGCCGCAGGGCGATCAGCCGAAGGCGATCGAGCGGTTGGTCGAAGGCGTGCGCAGCGGCAAAAAGTACCAGACGCTCCTCGGCGCCACCGGCACCGGGAAGACGTTCACGATCGCGCATACGATCGCGCAGCTGAACCGGCCGACGCTCGTGATGGCTCATAACAAGACGCTGGCCGCGCAGCTGTGCAGCGAGTTCAAGGAGTTTTTCCCGAACAACGCGGTGGAATACTTCGTCAGTTATTACGATTATTATCAACCGGAAGCGTACGTACCCGCAACCGATTTATTCATCGAGAAGGACGCCAGCACGAACGAAGAGATCGACAAGCTGCGTCACTCGGCTACAAGCGCCCTGTTCGAACGCCGCGACGTCATTATCGTTGCGAGCGTTTCTTGCATTTACGGCCTCGGTTCCCCGAACGAATACGGCGATCTCGTGCTCAGTTTGCGCGTCGGGACGGAGCGGCCGCGCAACGAAATTTTGCATAAGCTCGTCGATATTCAGTATCAGCGGAACGACTTTAATTTCGCGCGCGGCACGTTCCGGGTGCGGGGCGACGTCGTGGAAATTTTCCCGGCGTCGACGCACGAGAAGGCGATCCGCGTCGAGCTGTTCGGCGACGAGATCGAGCGCATTACGGAGATCGACGTGCTGACGGGCGAAATTATCGGCGAGCGCGAGCATGTCGCCATCTTCCCGGCGTCTCACTTCGTCACGCACGAGGAGTCCATGAAGCGAGCGCTGGTGAACATCGAGCGGGAGCTCGAGGAACGGCTCGAAGAGCTTCGCGGGCAAGGGAAGCTGCTGGAAGCGCAGCGGCTCGAGCAGCGGACGCGTTACGATCTCGAGATGATGCGCGAGGTCGGCTTCTGCTCCGGCATCGAAAACTACTCGGGACCGATGACGTTCCGCCCGCGCGGCGCGACGCCGTATACGCTGTTCGATTATTTCCCGGACGACATGCTGATCGTGATGGACGAGTCGCACGTCTCGCTGCCGCAGGTGCGCAGCATGTACAACGGCGACCGCGCGCGGAAAGAGATTCTCGTGGACCACGGCTTCCGTCTGCCTTCGGCGCTCGACAATCGGCCGCTGAAGTTCGAGGAATTCGAGGAGAAGATCAAACAAATCATCTTCGTCTCCGCGACGCCGGGGCCTTACGAGCTCGAGCACTGCTCGGAAGTCGTCGAACAGATCATTCGGCCGACCGGACTCCTCGATCCGATTATCGAGGTGCGTCCGACGAAAGGGCAAATCGACGACTTGATCGGAGAAATTCGGGATCGGATCGCGAAGGACGAGCGCGTGCTCGTGACGACGCTGACGAAGAAGATGTCCGAGGATTTAACGGACTATATGAAAGAGATCGGCATTAAAGTCCGTTACTTGCATTCGGATATTAAGACGCTCGAACGGATGCAAATTTTGCGGGATTTGCGGCTCGGCGTGTTCCATGTGCTGATCGGCATCAACCTGCTGCGGGAAGGCTTGGATTTGCCCGAAGTGTCGCTCGTCGCCATCCTCGACGCGGACAAGGAAGGCTTCCTGCGCGCGGAACGGTCGCTCATCCAGACGATCGGCCGAGCGGCGCGAAACTCGGACGGCCGCGTCATCATGTACGGCGACAAAATTACCGACTCTATGGCGAAGGCGATCCAGGAGACGGAGCGCCGCCGCGCGATTCAGATCGCCCATAACGAAGCGCACGGGATTACGCCGCAGACGATCCGCAAGAAGGTGCGCGACGTCATCGAAGCGACGAAGGCCGCGGAGGCGAAGGCGAACTACCTCGAGGGCGTCGCGGGCGAGAAGATGTCGAAGAAGGACCGCGTCGCGTTGATCGAGCGGCTGGAGCAGGAGATGAAGCAGGCGGCGAAGGATTTGCAGTTCGAACGGGCGGCGGAGCTGCGCGACGCGCTGCTGGAGTTGAAGGCGCAAGGGTGAAGACCGCGCGGGATCCGAGGAGGAGAGAAGCAAACCGATGGCTCAAGACAATATCGTGATTAAGGGCGCGAGAGCGCACAATTTGAAAAATATCGACGTGACGATCCCGCGGGACAAGTTCGTCGTTCTTACGGGCCTGAGCGGATCGGGCAAGTCGTCGCTGGCGTTCGATACGATTTACGCCGAAGGCCAGCGGAGGTACGTCGAGTCGCTGTCCGCCTACGCGCGTCAGTTCCTCGGCAACATGGACAAGCCGGACGTCGATTCGATCGAAGGGCTGTCCCCGGCGATCTCCATCGACCAGAAGACGACGAGCCGGAACCCGCGCTCGACCGTCGGCACAGTGACGGAAATTTACGACTACCTGCGTCTGTTGTTCGCCCGGATCGGGCGGCCGCATTGCCCGACGCACGGCATCGAAATTTCGTCGCAGACGATCGAGCAGATGGTCGATCGGATTATGGAGTACCCGGAGCGGACGAAGCTGCAAATTTTGGCGCCGATGATCAGCGGCAAGAAGGGCGAGCACGTCAAGGTGTTCGAGGACATCCGCAAGCAAGGCTTCGTTCGCGTGCGCGTGAACGGCGAGATGCGCGAGGTCACGGAAGAGATTACGCTCGAGAAGACGAAGAAGCACACGATCGAGGTCGTCGTCGATCGGATCGTCGTCAAGGACGACGTCCAATCGCGTCTGGCGGACTCGCTCGAGACGGCGCTGAAGCTGTCCGAGGGGAAGGTGCTGGTCGACGTGCTCGACACGAAGGAGGAGCTGCTCTTCTCCTCGAACCTCGCTTGTCCGGAATGCGGCTTCAGCATGGACGAATTGGCGCCGCGCATGTTTTCGTTCAACAGCCCGTACGGCGCTTGCCCGGAATGCGACGGCCTCGGCGCGAAGATGATCGTCGATCCGGACTTGCTTTGTCCGGACACGACGAAGACGATCGCCGACGGCGCCTTCGAGGCGTGGGCGGGCAGCACGTCGAACTATTATCCGCAGTTCCTGGCGGCGGTGTGCGAGCACTACAAGATCCCTGCGGACAAGCCGGTATGCGAGCTGAGCAAGGAAGAGATGAAAGTGTTGTTGTACGGCACCGGCGGCGAGCGGGTACGCTTCCGGTACGAGAACGACTTCGGCGTCACGCGCGAAGCGTACGTGCCGTTCGAGGGCATCGTCCCGAACCTGGAGCGCCGTTACCGCGAAACCGCGTCGGACGGCATTCGCGAATATATCGAGCAGTACATGAGCGCCAAGCCTTGCGGCACGTGCCATGGGCAGCGGCTGAAGCCGGAGGTGCTCGCGGTGACGGTCGGCGGCCGTAACATCGCGCATGTGACGAGTCTGTCGATCAACGAAGCGATGGCGTACGTCGACGGGCTGAACCTGAGCGAGAAGGAGCGCACGATCGCCCAGCTCGTGCTCAAGGAAATTCGTTCGCGGTTAGGCTTCTTGAACAATGTCGGCCTCGACTATTTGACGTTGAGCCGTTCGGCCGGCACGTTGTCCGGCGGAGAGGCGCAGCGGATTCGGCTGGCGACGCAGATCGGCTCGAGTCTCATGGGCGTCTTGTATATCCTCGACGAGCCGAGCATCGGGCTTCATCAGCGCGATAACGACCGCTTGATCCGGACGCTCGAGCATATGCGGGATCTCGGAAACACGCTCATCGTCGTCGAACACGACGAGGACACGATGCTCGCGGCCGACTATATTATCGATATCGGGCCGGGTGCCGGCATCCACGGCGGCCGCGTCGTGGCGGAAGGCACGCCGAAGCAAATTATGCAGGACGCGAATTCGCTTACGGGCCAATACTTGAGCGGGGCGAAGTTCATTCCGGTGCCGTCGAAACGCCGCGAGCCGAACGGCAAATGGCTGGAAATTCGCGGCGCCAAGGAAAACAACCTGAAGAACGTCAACGTGAAAATTCCGCTCGGCGTGTTTACGGCGGTGACCGGGGTGTCCGGAAGCGGCAAGAGTACGCTCGTGAACGAAATTTTGTACAAGACGCTCGCGCGCGACTTGAACGGAGCGCGCACGCGTCCGGGCGCGCATAAGGAGTTTAAGGGGCTCGAGCACGTCGATAAGGTGGTCGACATCGATCAATCGCCGATCGGCCGGACGCCGCGCTCGAATCCGGCGACGTACACCGGCGTCTTCGACGATATCCGCGACGTATTCGCCGTCACCAACGAAGCGAAAATTCGCGGCTACAAGAAGGGCCGCTTCAGCTTCAACATCAAGGGCGGAAGGTGCGAGGCGTGCAAGGGCGATGGTATCATCAAGATCGAGATGCACTTCCTCCCGGACGTGTACGTGCCTTGCGAAATTTGCAAAGGGCAGCGCTACAACCGCGAGACGCTCGAGATTAAGTGGAAGGGCAAGTCGATTTCGGACATTCTCGATATGACAATCGAGGACGGGTGCGAATTTTTCGCCAACGTGCCGAAGATTCAGCGCAAGCTGCAGACGATGCTCGACGTCGGCCTCGGGTACATGAAGCTCGGTCAGCCGGCGACGACGCTGTCCGGCGGGGAAGCGCAGCGCGTCAAGCTTGCATCCGAGCTGCACCGTCGCAGCACGGGGCGAACGATCTACATCCTCGACGAGCCGACGACGGGCCTTCACATTCACGATATCGCGCGGCTGCTCGAGGTGCTGCACCGCCTCGTCGATTCCGGCGAAACGGTGCTCGTCATCGAGCATAACCTTGACGTCATTAAGACGGCGGATTGGCTCATCGACCTCGGGCCCGAGGGCGGCAGCGGCGGCGGCACGATCGTCGGCACGGGCACGCCGGAGGCGCTTTGCGAGGTCCAAGGCTCTTACACGGGGAAATACTTGAAGCCGGTATTGGAGCGGGATCGCGCCCGAACCGAAGCGGCGGCGGACCAAGCGGAGGGCGCCGGCAAGAAGAAGCGCAAACCGGCGAACGCGGCGGTGTAAACGAGCAATCGACTTCTTGACGAACGACTCCCGACCGAACGGCTTGCGCCGTCGGTTGGGAGTTTTTGCTTTGTACGGAAATTCCGCTGCCGGGAAAACTAGGCGTAACCATCTTACCTGGAGGTCCGCCCATGGAGAAACGGAAATATTATGTGTCGGTACAGTCGAGAACGGTGATGGAGCACCAAGGCGACGGAGCGTACGAGCTCGAGATCGAAGCGACGCCGGACGAAGTGCACCAACTGCAGGAGCTGTTCGAATCGACGAGCGAAACCGACTTTAATAACTACTTGCGTATACATGATCCGGAAATCTTGGAGGAGGAACTCGTTTCGAACGCGTTCGTCGACCGATATTTGACGCAAATTTATAGACTCTTATATCGTTACGGCACGCCGGAGACGAAAGCGCATATCCAATCGATGAACGTTCTGCAGGGGCTGCAGAACGGGTATCGCGACGATTTCTAGGCGGTAGGTGTTCGGAAAACGCAAAGAAGGCTGCCTCGCGGCAGCCTTCTTTGCGTTTCGTTTGGCGGCTTCCCGCCTGCCGCGCCGCGCGGACCGCCGCGTCCGCCGCTTTGCCTTACGATAGGGAGACTGACAAACCGAGACCGACTTGAACGTTGCCTGAAGGTTCGCTGAACGTTTTCCGGATGGAGATTTTCTGCACTTGCGGGAGCTTCGGGATGTCAATCGTGACAAATTGGTTACAGACGGGCCCGGCGGCTTGCGTTCCGGGGCGCAGCCGAGTAACATAGGGATGATACGTGCGTTTGTGGGCGACAATGAGAACATACATATCCGTCCGGCGACATCTCGACCGAACGGCTTACTTAGAAGGAGGGTCCAGCATGCTCTTGGCAGCAGCTGCCGAAGCGGCACATTCCAGCTCGAATTTCGATCCGTTCGATATTTTCATGATTTTGTTTACGATTCTCTCGGTGTTTGCGCTCATTCGCGCCGTGCAGCATAAGAATAAGTTCGCAGCCGGCTTCAGCGGTCTCGTCTTGGCGGTGTTTTTGATCATCGACCTTATTATGGTCCTCAATTGGATGAACTTGCTCGACAACCTCTTAACGGCTGTCGGCTTGGCGTAAACCTCACGTAACTGCATAGGATGTCGGGGGACGGCCGAAAGGTCGTTCTTTTATTTTTGCTAAGTCGGCGGGAAAACGGGGTGCTGCAATGGAGGCGCTCGCATCGCGCGCGGCGACGCCGCCGAAAACGAAAGAAAGGGCGCTCCCGAGTACGCACCCGGAACGCCCTTCTTCTTTACGGCCTTATACCCACCACATCTCGCCGAGCGGCTCGCGGATGAGAATCGACTGCAGGTTGCCGACGGCCTTCGTGAAGCCCTCCTCGACCGACATGAGCCCGTCCTCGTGCTCGATGGAGACGACGTAGTCGTAGCCGACGAGGCGCAGCGCGGAGATGATATCCGCCCACTCCTTCATGCTGTGGCCGTAGCCGACCGTCCGGAACTGCCATGCGCGGTCGAACATTTGCGTGTACGACTGCATATCCGTAACGCCGTACTTGTTGACGTTGCTCTGCTCCAGCGACGTGTCTTTCGCGTGGAAGTGATGAATCGCGCCCGCTTGGCCGAGGTAACGGATCGCCGCGACCGGGTCGATCCCCTGCCACCACAGGTGCGACGGGTCGAGGTTCGCGCCGATCGCTTCGCTCGTCGCCTCGCGCAGCTTCATCATCGTCGCCGGCGTATGGACGGAGAAACCGCCGTGAAGCTCGAGGCCGATCTTCACGCCGCGCGCGGCCGCGAAGTCGCCGGTTTCCTTCCAATACGGAATGAGCTTCTCTTCCCATTGCCATTTCAAAATATCTTGATAGTCGTTCGGCCAAGGCGCGACCGGCCAGTTCGGATACTTCGCGTCTTCGTGATCCCCCGGGCAGCCGGAGAACGTATTGACGACGGGCACCTCGAGGCGCTGCGCCAGCTCGATCGTCTTGATGAGATCGTCGTGGAATTCCTTGGCGATCGCTTTCTGCGGGTGCAGCGGATTGCCGTGAACGCTTAACGCGCTAATGATGAGGCCGCGGGACTCGACCGCTTGTTTAAACGCTTTCAGTTTACCCTCGTCCGCAAGCAGCTCGTCCGGATTCGCATGCGCCTTGCCCGGGTAGCCGCCCGTGCCGATCTCGACCGCGCCGAGCCCGCTCGCCGCGATATAATCGAGCGCTTCCTCGAACTTCTTCTGTGCGAACAATACGGTAAATACGCCTAATTTCAAGTGAGTGCACCTCCGACAAATAATGGTTCGTACGACATCACAAATTATACCACTAAAGGAACGGCGGAGAAACCAGTACAATGACGTCAGGCCCCGAACATTGTATCCGGTGGACTCGATTGTTAATATAGGGAGAAAGACGCCGCTGCACAGCGGCCGGGAGGACCCGAATCCAGATGAATCGCGAGTTGCGAAGAGAAGATATCGAATTGCTGGCCCCTGCGGGCCATTGGGACGCGATGCGCGCGGCGGTCGCGAACGGAGCGAACGCCGTATTTTTCGGCGTCGAGAAGTTCAACGCCCGCGCGCGCGCGGCGAATTTCCATACGGACGAGCTGCCCGACATCATGTCGTTCCTGCATGCCTATGGCGTGAAGGGGTTTCTGACGTTTAACATCCTTGTTTTTGAAAACGAAATGGAAGACGCGAAGAAGCTGATCGAAGCGTGCATCGACGCAGGGGTCGACGCCGTCATCGTGCAAGACCTGGGACTTGTGAAAATGATCCGCGAACTCTCCCCCGACTTCCCGATCCACGGCTCCACGCAGATGACGATTACGTCGCCGGAGGCGGTCGAGTTCACGAAGCCGTACGGGCTCGAGCGCGTCGTGCTCGGCCGGGAAAACAACCTGAAGCAAATCAAGCAGATCGGCGAGCAAGCGCGCCTGCCGATGGAAGTATTCGTGCACGGCGCGCTGTGCGTCTCCTACAGCGGTCAATGCCTCACGTCCGAGATGTGGGGCGGCCGCTCCGCGAATCGCGGCGAGTGCGCGCAGGCGTGCCGCCTGCCGTACGACATGATGGTAAACGGCGAGCATCGCCCGATGGGCGACGTGACCTATTTGCTGTCGCCGAAAGATCTCGCCGCCGTCGAGCTCGTTCCGGAGCTGATCGAGGCGGGGGTGACGTCGTTCAAGATCGAGGGGCGGCTGAAGTCGCCGGAGTACGTCGCGAACGTAGTCTCCAAATACAGAGCGGCAATCGATAAATATTTCGACGGCGTCGACGCGAGGCCGTCGAAGGAGGAGATGCTCGAGCTGCAGCAGAGCTTCTCGCGCGGCTTCACGCACGGCTTCTTGAACGGCACGAACAACAAGCAGCTCGTCGAAGGCACGTTCCCGAAGAGCCGCGGCGTGTTCCTCGGAAGAGTCAAGGAGGTTACCCGGGAAGGCGTGCTCGTCGAGCTCGAAGCGCCGCTCAAGCGCGGCGACGGCATCGTGTTCGACGCGGGCGATCCGACGAAGAAGGAAGAGGGCGGCCGGGTCTACGACTTGAAGCAGCGCGGCGCCAAGGTCGAGCGCGAAGTTCCCGGCGGACTTGCCGAGATCGTCATGGGGCGCAACGACGTGGATCTCAAGCGCGTTCGCGTCGGCGACCGCGTCTGGCGGACGAGCGACCCGGCGCTGGATAAGCGGCTCCGCGCGACGTACGAGACGGACAAGCCGTATCGGACGTTCCCGGTGAGCGTGACCGTCTACGGGGAGGCCGGGCAGCCGCTCGTCTCGCTCTGGACGGACGAATCGACGGGCTTCACGGCGACGGTCGCCTCCGAGCTGCCGCTCGCGGTGGCGGAGAAGCGCCCGATCGACGAGACGCTGCTGCGCGACCAGCTCGGCCGCCTCGGCGGGACGCTGTTCGAGCTCTCGAGCGTCGACGCGCAGCTGTCCGGGCCGGTCATCGTCCCGATGAGCGAGCTGAATCGGATGCGCCGCAAAGCCGTCGAACTGCTCGAGGCGGAGCGCCGCCGGCCGCCGGCGTATATCAAGCGCCCGGCGAGCGCCGACAGCGACGCGGTCACGCCCGCGCCGCGCCCGGCGAACCCGCGGCTGACGGCGCTGTGCCGCAGTCTCGAGCAGGTGCAGGCCGCGGCGGCGCGCACGGACGTCGAATTCATCTACGCGGACTTCGAATTTATTAAGCAGTTCCCGGCGGCGGTCGAGGCCGTGCGCGCGGCGGGCAAAAAAATCGCGCTCGCGACGCCCCGCATTCATATGCCGGGGGAGACGGGATATTTTCAAAATATCTTGAGGCTGAAGCCGGATGCGGTGCTCGTGCGCAACACGGGGGCGGTGTATTGGTTCGCGCGGCACTACACGATGAACCCGTCGGCGGATCACCCGGAGCTGATCGGCGACTTCTCGCTGAACATCGCCAACCATAAGACGGCGAACCTGTTCCTGAACGACGCCGGCCTGTCCCGCGTAACGCCGTCGTACGACTTGAACATTCAGCAGATGATCGATTTGCTGCGCAAATCGCCGACCGACCGGCTCGAAATCGTGCTGCATCAGCATCTGCCGATGTTCCATACCGAGCATTGCGTATACTGCACGTTCCTCTCCGAGGGGACGGACTACACGAACTGCGGCCGCCCGTGCGAGGAGCAGCGCGTCAGCCTTCGGGACCGGATCGGCATGTCGCACCCGGTGCGCGTGGACGAAGGCTGCCGCAACACGGTGTATAACGCGATCGAGCAGTCGGGGGCGGAGTACCTCGACGAGTTCTTGAATCTCGGCGTCCCGTCGTACCGGATCGAGTTTCTCGAGGAGACGCCCGATCAGGTCGTCGAAGTGCTGAACCTGTACGGCAAAGCGCTGCGCGGCGAGGTGAGCGGCACGCACGTGTGGCGCTCGCTGAAGGCGACGAACCAGCTCGGCGTGACGCGGGGACAGCTCGTGAAGTAGCGTCCGGCGGGACATTTTCATGGTATAATATGGGAAAATGTCCTCCGGAGGTGGTTCGCCATGCAACGAGGGAAATCGGACAAGCCGGCGACGGTCGTGAAAGAGCGGCAAGGGCATTACGACTACGAACGGTATGAAATTATCGGCGGCGTGCGATACGACTATCTCGTGTCGCCGAAGTACGTGCATCAGAAGATTTTGCAAAATTTCTATCTCGCCTTCCATGGCGCGTGCGCGCGCGATGGCGAGGTGATGCTTGCGCCCCTCGACGTGCATTTCGACGAGGAGAACATCCTGCAGCCGGATGTCATCTACATTCGGAACGACCGGCTGTCGATCATCCGCGACGGGTGGATTTTCGGCGTGCCGGACCTCGTCGTCGAGGTGCTGTCGAGCAGCACGGGACGCCGCGACAAGACGATCAAGAAAGCGACGTACGAACGGTTCGGCGTGAAGGAATATTGGATGGCCGATCCGATCTATCGGTTGGTGGAGCAGTACGTGCTCGAGGACGGCAAATACGCGCTCGCCGCGACGCTGACGGAGGACGACGTACTGCGATCGCCGACGGTGCCGTGCGTCGATATCGACCTGAAGACCATCTTCCCCCCGGAAAAGGATACCTAACCCGCCGCCCGCGCGGCTTCCGCAAGACGTCTTTCGCCTGATGGCGAGGGCGTCTTTTTTTTCTTCGCATGATTAATAAAAAGATTGTCGTGCAAATCATTTCCATTTATACTATTTGCATGTGTCATAGGAAGGATTTCATAGATTTATAGGACGAGAGGAGCTATTTATGAGAAGCCGTAACCGCAACATTCGGACCAAGGCATCATGGCTGCTGACCGCGGCGCTGCTCGCGCAGACGCTTGTATACGCGGGAGGGGCCGGGGCGGCGGAGCAGCCCGCGGAGGAGGCGTTCGCGGAGGAGGCGTTCGCGCCGAAGCTATCGGCGTTGGAAGCGCATGCGAAGAAGCCGTACGTGGAAGGGGAGGTGTTGGTCACCTACAAGCCTTCTGTGAAAACGGCCGACAAATCGCGGCTGCGCCAATCGTTCGCGCTATCGCCGAAGCAGCGCATCGCGTCGATGGACGCCGAGCTGCTGAAGCTGCCCGAGGGCGCCGACGTCGAGGAGACGGTCGCGAAGTTGAAATCCAGCGGTCTTGTCGAGCACGCGCAGCCGAACTATCGGTATTATCCGTCGGAAATCGTGCCTCCTGTCGTGAGCGACCATGTGTTGAATTGGGGATTGCAAAACGAAGGGCAACTGATCCCCAACGACCCCGGGTACGGAATTACTGGCACCTATGGAATCGATATCGGATCGGTTCGTGCTTTGAATTCATTAAACAAGAATGAACTAAAAACCGTAATTGTCGCCGTTATCGACACCGGCGTCGACACTTCGCACCCTGAGTTGCAAGGGAAGATCTGGACGAATCCCGGCGAAATTGCGGAGAATCTAATCGACGACGATGGGAACGGATACGTGGACGACGTACACGGTTGGGATTTTGCAAACGGCAATAAAACCATATTCGACAATGCTGTCGAAGATTTGCACGGCACGCACGTTGCGGCGACGATCGCGGGAGCGCAAGGGAACGGAGGGGCTTCCGGTGTCGCGCCGAACGTCCAAATCATGCCGTTGAAGTTTATCGGAGAGAACGGCTCAGGTACGACGGCGGAAGTCGTTGAAGCTATCGCATACGCGGCTTCCATGGGCGCAAAAATCTCCAATAATAGCTGGAACGGATTTAGTACCGCTCAGAGGGATGCGCTTCTCCTGGAGGCGATCGAAGCGGCGGACATGCTGTTCGTCGGTTCCGCCGGCAACGGGGATCGCTACGGGGAAGGGGTCGATACGGATATCGTACCTGTTTCGCCGAACAATCTCCGGAGCAGCAAACAGTTAACGGTCGCCGCGGTGGATCCGTCCGGCAACTTGGCCAAGTTCTCCAACTATGGCGACGAAACCGTTCACATCGGGGCGCCAGGTGTGGCGATTTACAACGCAGTACCAGGTGGGGAATACGATTTCTTAGATGGCACTTCGATGGCGGCGCCTCATGTCGCGGGCGTGGCCGCGGTCTTGATGGGACAGAAAAATTTGACTCCGTTAGAGACAAAGCAATTAATTTTGGATTCGGCGCGCGCGCTGCCGGATTTAGCCGGAAAGACGGTCAGCGGTAAGTTAGTAAATCTGTTGTATCCGATCGGCACAACGGCAACGAATGTGCAGGTATCGCTGGAGAAACCTTTGGAGTTTCAGAGCGGAGCCGTGGAACTATCCTTCCGTACAAGCAAGTACGGCGGCATGCAAGCCGGAAGAGATAGCGTTAGCATTATGTGGTCGGGTTTTGTAAGTCCCCCGGGCGCAATCACCTACGAGAACATTTCCGTTAACGGCGTTCCGATCGGCGAGGCGGATTTGATTTCGGACGGAATTCCGCTACGAATACGGATGCCGGTCTCCGTGGGACATCAGGAAGTCGTTGTGGTTCGATTCGAATCAGGATTAAACAACGCGGTGGCGGGCTCGTATTTCGCGCAAGTCACGACAAGCGTCGATACCGGATATGCAAGCGGAACGTATGTGATTGAAGAGGATACCGAAGCGAAAGTCGTACGCCTCGATCGGAGCGGAATGCCTTCGACCATGCCGGCGGATCGAAGCGTAGAAGGTGTCATTCGGGCGGAGATCGCGAACGACAAGTTTACAGGAGTTGTCGGAGAATCCTTTGAGGATAAATTATTAGTGAATTTCCTGCCCGACGGTGTGAACGTTGCGGCGGTGAAAGAAAGCGACACCAGCGTTACTATCTCCGTGTACGGCGTCAGCGAGACAAGCAATCCCGCGGAATATATGGTGTTGTCGTTCCAGAATGCCGCATTCGAAAGCGGGAATGCTTCGAACGTAAAGAACTCGAGCTCGCATTTCTTCTTTTGGTTCTATAGTTCTGCAGCAACGACGAGTCCGCAATTGACCTTCAAGAATCAAAAATTCATCGAGAGTGACGCGAACGACGGTTCGATTCAAACGACGGCGACAGCGATATTGACCGGAGGCAGTTTCGCCGGGTCGGTAGGCTCGCTATTGACCGATGAACAGGTGCAATTCGAAGGTGTTCCGGAAGGGCTCACAGCCTCGGCGCGTATCGTTCATTACGCCGCCGTCCAAATTGAGCTGTCCGGGGAAGCGGATGCCCATGCGATCACCGATTCGGGAGAAGGCATGAGCGTAACGTTCCTAGATGCAGCGTTCGTAAACCCGGCTGCGGCTACGGTGCTGCCGTCGAATACCTTCGAATTCCTATTCAAGGACGCGCCGGGGACGCCGGGCAACGTCCAAGCGCAGCAGGACGGCGCTTTCGTCGATATTTCCTGGAGCGAAGCCGCGGATGCAGAGTACTACGCAATCATGGCGGCTGAGGAGGACGAACGGTTTTTCCAATTCGATGCGACGACCGAGACGTCCTACACCGATATATTGTTCGGAGTCGTACCCGCTGAGTACCAATATCGGATCGATGCGTATAAGGGCAAAGTCGCAACGAAATCCGATGCGGTGACCGTTGCATTAAGCGCGGATTACACTTATTACGAAGGGACGGTCGGCTTGAACGGAAGACAGGCCGATCAAACGAAACTGACGATTCGTAATCCGAACGGAACGATTCGACATGCCGCGACCTTCGACGCAGCGAACCCGAATGCTGCGCTCTTCAGCGATTACGGCATCGGGCGGGTTGTGGACGAGGACGGAAATATCGTCGAAAACACTTTGTTCGTTTACTTCTATGCACCTAACGGAACGTACCAGGTTCAAGTAGAAAATGGTACTTGGACGGCGCAGAGCTCCGTCTCTACGGGAGCTGACTGGATGCTCGGCGAACAGATTTCCGATTTCGAATTGGCATTATATCACGTTGGACTCATTGGCACCTTAACGCTCGCGGCCCCGAGCGGGAATAATAACGGCGGCGGAGGCTTCATCCCGCCGCCGCCGCCGGAGAAGCCGATTCAGCAGAACCCAGACGGCGACTATGTGTATAAGCCTAGCGCAACGAAGGAAACGAGAGAAGGAGCGGAGGTAGCGGTCGCGAAGCTGACCGCGGACGATTTGGCGAAGGCGCTTGAAGCGGACGCGGACGCGACGGGCAAGCTCGTCATCGAGCTGGAGACCGAAGGGGCCGCCGAGGTCAGTTTGCCGGTCGGCGCGCTGGCTGCGGCGGAAGGGTTCCCTGTCGTCGAGGTGAAGACAAGCACCGCATCGTATCGGGTGCCGAAGGCGTTGCTCGATCCCGCGGCGCTGGCCGCGAAGTTCGGCGTCGCAGCCGGAGCGGAGTGGACTGCGGTCGTACAGATGTCGCCGGTGACGGGCGCGAGCGCGGCCGCAATCGGCTCGTCGGCGGCGTCGCTCGGGGCAAACGTGGTCGGGACGCCGATCCATTATTCGATGAGCGTGCAAGCGAACGGGCAGACGTTCGAGTACGACAGCTTCGGAAATACGTATGTGGAACGAACGGCCGCGTTGGATCGGAGCGTGAATGCCCGGAACGCGACGGCGGCGCTGTACGACCCGGCGACGGGCGCGCTGACGTTCGTGCCGGCGACGTTCGAGACGCGAGGCGGGAAGACGACCGCTACGATGAAGCGCAATGGAAATAGCGTATACGTGGTGCTGGAGTCGCAACGCAGCTTCGCCGACTTGGCCAGCCATTGGGCGAAGAGCGATATCGAGCTGCTGGCCGGCAAGCTGGTGCTGAACGGCACGGGGGCGGATACGTTCTCGCCGAACGCGCCGGTCACCCGCGCCGAGTTCGCGGCGATGCTAACGCGGGCGCTCGGTCTGACAGGCGACGCGGAAGCTGCGACGTTCACGGACGTAATCGAGCGTTCCTGGTACGAAGGGGCGGTCGGAGCCGCTGCGGCGGCCGGGCTCGTTACAGGATACGAGGACGGCACGTTCCGTCCGAACGAACGCGTGACGCGCGAGCAGATGGCCGTTATGTTCGAGCGGGCGATGCGGTTCGCGGGCGGCGAGCTGCCGACGAGCGGCGGCGCGTCGTTCGCCGACCAAACGTCGATCAGCCCGTGGGCGGCTAAAGCGGTCGCGACGGTCAGCGCCGCAGGCATCGTCGGCGGCAACCCGGACGGCACGTTCGCCCCGGCGGCCGAGGCGAACCGCGCCGAGGCGGCGGTCATGCTGAAGCGGTTGCTGCAGCGTCTGGCGTTCTTGAATTAAATCGGAAGGGCCCCTTCTCCCGGCGTTAGCGCGCCGATGGAGAGGGGGCCCTTCTCTGGTTGTGCGGGCATTTTCCAAAAATATGTATAAAACTGCGCCGAGAGTCGCACCCTACAAGGGATGGGTATTTTCCGGAAGGGGGCTTCATTCATGACATCGATCGGGGCGGAGCGGACGCTGACGGCGCAGGAGCTTGTGCAGGTGGCGAACGCGGTCAGGACGGAGGAGCGGCTGACGTGGCTGCTCGGGCAAGGGGCCGCCGCATGCGAGCAGCCCCAGCTTCGCAGCTTCTTCAAGCATTTGGCGGGGCGGAGCGGGGAACGGTTGGAGCCGCTGGCGGGCTTGCTGCAAAGCTATGCCGCCGGACCGAAAGGGCCGACGGACGCGAGCGTTCGGGGAGGCCCTGACATGGGGTTCGGTTCGGGTCGACCGGGCGCAGGGGGGACGTTATAATGGCATTCGAACCGATGAACGCCGTAGGACATGCTCCCCACCGCGGGGAGGCTTCGGACCGGCTCTGGACGGGCGTCTTGTTGGATGAGCTGCGCCAAACGGCGATCCGCTATACGGAGGCGGCGCTGGAGGCGTCGTCGCCCGACGTGCGCCGCGTATTCGAACAGCTCGCCTACGATACCGTGCGGCGGCATGAGCAGCTGACGGGCATCGCGCAGCAAAATCGGCTGCTCGACCCGGCGTTCGCCGCGCCGGTCCATGAGGTGGGCCGCGTCGCGGCGCGAGCCGCCGAGGCGCAGCGGGCGGTCGCTCAGATGACGGCAGGCTTCGGGCGTCCGTCGCCCGAGACGGGCGCCGCTCCGACGAGCCCGACAAGCCCGAAAAGCCCGGCATATGCGGCGCCGCCGCAGCCGTCGGCGCCGCGCTGGCCGAGCTACAGCACGTATTTGAATATGCAGCAAGCGCGTCCCCCGGAGTTCGCGCTGCCGCATCAGCTGCCGTTCGGGGGGGCTCCTGCGGGACATTATACGCCGCCGCAGCCGCAGCCGCGTCCGGCACCGGCTTTCGCGGAATCGTCCCGTCGAGCGTCGTCGTCGGAGCTTTCGTATCCGGCGCCGACGAATGCGCAGCCGGCTGCTCCGGCGCTTGCGTCGTCGGCCGCGGACGAGGAACGCGCATTCCCGGAAGCTCTGC
Source organism: Paenibacillus sp. (assembly GCF_035645235.1). Lineage (GTDB taxonomy): Bacteria > Bacillota > Bacilli > Paenibacillales > YIM-B00363 > Paenibacillus_AE. Next base: position 21,200 of record NZ_DASQMZ010000070.1, on the reverse strand, counting down.
CGCCGATGCGCGACCCGGAGCCGGCACGGTCGTCCGCGGTGCGCGAGGAGGCGTCCGTCGAGGCGCGGGAGGCCGGGACCGCCGGGCAGCCGGAGCCCTCGGCGCAGGACGCGCCTTCCGCGCCGCAGCCGACCGCGACGAAGCGCAGCCGCCGTGCGAAGGCGAGCGCGGCGGAGGCGGCGGCCGCAGCCGACGCGACCGAGGAGCGGCCCTCCTTGTAATGAGCGCCTCCGCATGCAGCGGGGGCGTTGTTTTTCGTTACGGTCGCGAAGCAAGGAATAGGGGAAGGAGGTGGGCAGGCAGGGATGGACACGAAAAAACAGCACGAGCTGGAGCGAGTGCTCGAGGAGACGCTGCACGACGGCGTGCAGCACGCGAAGGGGCCGGACGCGCAGGAGGAAGCGCGCGAGCGCATTACCGCGCCGTATCATTATCGGGTGAAGGCGGAGCGGGATCCGATCGCGGAGGAGACGGCCATCATCCGGCGCATGGCGAAGGAACCGGACGGAAAATACGACGAATACGCCGAATCCTGAGGTTTGACATGCATTTGCGCCTCGTTTAGACTGGGAAAAGAGGAACAAATGTTTCGGGTCAAATCCGCGGGGGGCGTCGAACGTCGAGCGAATCGTCGAGCAATGGAAGCATGTATTTAAGCTGGATCCGGAGAAGGCGTTGGACGACGCTTCGCTAGAGGCGCTGTGTCTCTCCGGCACGGATGCGATACTGGTCGGGGGGTCGAGCGGGGTCACGTACGACGACACCGTCGACCTCTTGGCGCGCTTGCGCCGTTATGAGACGCCGTGCGCCCTCGAGATCACGACGCTGGAGGCGATCGTGCCGGGCTTCGACGCATACCTTGTGCCGATCGCGCTAAATGCGGGCGACCCGGCGTATCTCGTCGGCCAGCACGTCGAGGCGCTGAAGCGCTACGGCCATCTGCTGCCGAAGGACGGGCTCGTCGCGGCGGAGGGCTACATTATCGCCAATCCGGATTGCACCGCGGCTCGCGTCGCCGGAGTGAAACCGGTGGACGAGGCCGATATCGTCGCCTATGCGCGCTTCGCCGACCGACTGCTTCGTTTGCCCATCGTCTATCTCGAATATTCGGGGACGTTCGGCGATCTCGGGGCGGCGGCGAAGGCGAAGGCGGCGCTCGGGAACGCCAAGCTGTTTTACGGCGGGGGCATCGACGGCGGCGAGAAGGCGGCCGCGGCCGCGCGCGTCGCGGACACGATCGTCGTGGGCAACGTGATTTACCGCTCTCTGGCCGATGCGCTGGATACGGTGAAGGCCGCGAAGGCTGCGAAGGCGGAGACGGCGTAGGCGGCTGGGGGACATTTTCCGAATTCGGATGAAAGGTTTGTGCACTTATGATAGATATTCAAGACGCGGTGAAGAGACTGAACCCGAGGCAGCGCGAGGCGGTGGAGGCGACCGACGGGCCGCTGCTCATTCTCGCGGGCGCCGGCTCGGGCAAGACGCGGGTGCTGACCCATCGCATCGCGTATTTAATCGGCATGAAGCGGGTGGCGCCGTGGAGCATTCTCGCGATCACGTTCACGAACAAGGCGGCGCGGGAGATGCAGGAGCGGGTCGCGAAGCTCGTGGGCCCGCAAGGGCAGGACATCTGGGTGTCGACGTTCCACTCGATGTGCGTGCGAATGCTGCGGCGCGACATCGGGCGGATCGGCTATTCGCAGAGCTTCTCGATTCTCGATTCCGGCGATCAGCTGTCGGTCGTTCGCAATTGCATGAAGGACCTGAACATCGATTCGAAAAAGTTCGAGCCACGCGCGGTGCAAGCGGCGATCAGCAACGCGAAGAACGAACTGATCGATCCGGCCGGGTTCGAGCAAAAAATCGGCGACTACTTCGACGGCATCGTGGCGAAGGTTTACAAGAAGTATCAAGAGCGACTGAAGGCGAACAACTCGCTCGACTTCGACGATCTCATCATGACGACGATTCGCTTGTTCAAGGAAGAGCCGCAGGTGCTAGAGTTCTACCAGAACAAGTTTCAATATATTCATGTCGACGAGTACCAGGATACAAACCGCGCGCAATATATGCTTTGCCGCATGCTGGCGGACAAGCATCACCGCATCTGCGTCGTCGGCGATTCCGATCAGTCGATCTACAAGTGGCGTGGCGCGGATATCGCGAACATCTTAAATTTCGAAAAGGATTACCCCGAAGCGAAGTCGATCCTGCTCGAGCAAAACTATCGTTCGACCTCCAACATCCTGAACGCGGCCAACGAAGTCATTAAAAACAATGCCGGCCGCAAGGCGAAGAACCTGTGGACGGACGCGGGCGAGGGCGAGAAGATTCGGTTGTACCTGGCCGACTCGGAGCACGAGGAAGGCTATTTCATCGCGGGCACGATCAAGCGAAATCGGGACGCCGGCAAGCGGTACGCGGATCATGCGATCCTGTACCGGACGAACGCGCAGTCCCGGGTGATCGAGGAAGTGCTGATCAAGTCGGAAATCCCGTACCAGATTGTCGGCGGCGTGCGATTCTACGATCGGAAAGAAATTAAGGACCTGCTCGCGTATTTACGGCTCATCTCGAACCCGGACGACGATATTTCGTTCGCGCGCGTCGTGAATGTGCCCAAGCGCGGCATCGGCGATACGACGATCGACAAGCTCGGCGCGGCCGCGGCGGCGCGGGGCGTATCGATGTACGCGATGATCGACGGCATCTCGCAGGTGGACGTGACGGGGCGTGCGGCGACGGCGCTGCGGGAATTTAAAGAAATCATCGATAATTTATCCCGCATGGTCGAATACTTGTCCGTCACGGAACTTACCGAGAAGACGCTGGAGCTGACGCAGTACCGGATGGAGCTGCAGCGGGAGAACACGCTGGAGTCCAAGGCGCGCCTCGAGAACATCGACGAGTTTCTGTCCGTGACGATGGATTTCGAGAAACGCAACGAAGATAAGTCGTTGGTTTCGTTCCTGACCGATCTCGCCTTGATCGCGGACATCGATTCGATGAACAACGATCCGGAGGAAGGGAACGACGCGGTGGTGCTCATGACGATGCACAGCGCGAAAGGGCTGGAATTTCCGATCGTCTTTATCGCGGGCATGGAGGAGAACGTATTCCCGCACAGCCGCTCCGCGAACGATCCGGAGGAGCTCGAGGAGGAGCGGCGGCTCGCGTACGTCGGCATTACGCGCGCGGAGCGGGAGCTGTTCCTGACCTGCGCCCGGATGCGGACGCTGTTCGGGCGAGCGGCGGCGAACGCGCCGTCGCGGTTTTTGCAAGAAATCCCGGATCGATACAAGGAGACGGTATCGCCGGGCCGGCCGACGTTCGGCGCGCGTCCTTCCGGCTTCGGCAGCGGCGGCGGCTCGTTCGGCGGTTCGTCGTCCTTCGGCGGCGGCTCGTCGTTCGGCGGAGCGGCGAAGAGCGCGTTCGCCGCAGGGGCCCCGCGCGTCATCAAGACGCAGCCGACATTCGCCGGCGGGGGCGCCGCGGATGCCGATTTCGCCGCGGGCGATAAGGTGTCCCACGGCAAGTGGGGCGTCGGCACGGTCGTCACCGTGCGCGGGTCGGGCGATGACCGCGAGCTGACGATCGCCTTCCCGGCGCCGGTCGGGGTAAAGAAGCTGCTTGCCCGGTTTGCGCCGATTACGAAGGTCTAAGGCATCGGGTTATATTTTACGTGTGGAGGTCGGGGCCCATATGGCGGCGACGGCGAAAGAGGAAATGCGGCGGCTCGTCGACGAGCTGAATCACCACAATTACTTGTACTACACGCTCGATCGGCCGGGGCTGGCCGACGCGGACTACGACAAGCTGTACGATCGGCTCGTCGCGCTCGAGCGCGAGACGGGGGAGACGCTGCCGGATTCGCCGACGCGGCGGGTCGGAGGCGAGACGCTGAAGGGCTTCGAGCCGCACAAGCATCTGTCCCGGCTCTGGAGCCTCGACAAAGCGCAGACGAAGGAAGATCTGCTCGCATGGCACGCGCGCGTCCAGAAGCTCGTCGGCGAATATAACGCGAATCATCCGGATACGCCGCTGCCGGCGCCGTCGTTCGTGCTCGAGCTGAAGTTCGACGGGCTGACGCTGAACTTGACGTACGAGAACGGCATGCTCGTACAGGCGGCGACGCGCGGCAACGGGACGGTAGGCGAGGGCATCTTGGCGCAAGTGCGGACGATCCGATCCGTACCGGCTTCGATCCCGTACAAGAACGGCGTCATGGAAATTCAGGGCGAAGGCTTTATGTATTTGTCCGTGCTGCAGCGATATAACGAGACGGCGGCCGAGCCGCTGAAGAACGCGCGGAACGCGGCGGCGGGCGCGCTGCGCAACCAAAATCCGGCCGTCACGGCGGAGCGGAAGCTCGACGCGTTCTTCTACAACGTCGGCTATGCGTCGGAGCCGCGTCCGTTCGAGACGCATATGGAGATGCTCGCGTTCCTGCGCGAGAACCGGTTCAAGGTGAACCCGTACGCGAAGCATCTGGAGTCGATCGAGGACGTATACGAGGAGCTCATGCGACTCGGCGAGACGCGCCGGGAGCTCGACTTCCTCATCGACGGCGCGGTCGTAAAGCTGAACGATCTGCGGACCCGCGAAGTGCTCGGATACACGGACAAGTTCCCGCGGTGGGCGGTCGCGTTCAAGTTCGAGGCGGAGGAGACGACGACGACGCTGAACGACGTCGTCTGGAATTTGGGCCGCACCGGCAAGCTGACGCCGCTCGCGATCGTCGAGCCGGTCGATATCGGCGGCGTGACCGTGTCCAACTGCACGCTCAATAACATGGATGACATTGAGCGCAAGGGCTTAAAATTCGGCATCGGCACGCAGATTTTTATCCGCCGGGCGAACGACGTCATCCCGGAAATTCTCGGGAAGGCGGAGGAGGGGGAGACGGGGCGCGAGATCGTCGCGCCGACCGCGTGCCCGGCGTGTGGCCATCCCGTGGAGCAGCGCGGCGCGCATCTGTTCTGCCCGAACAAGCTCGGCTGCAAGCCGCAGATCGTGGCGCGGGTGTCGCATTTCGCGACGCGGGACGCGATGGATATCGAGACGTTCAGCGAGAAGACGGCGGAGCAGCTGCTCGAGGAACGCGACGTCCGCGATCCGGCAGACCTCTACTACCTGACGAAGGAAGACTTGATCGGGTTGGAGCGGTTCGGCGAGCGGAAAGCGCAGAAGCTGGTCGAAGCGATCGACAAGAGCAAGACGCGCGACCTCGCTTCATTCTTGTACGCCCTTGGCATTCCGAATACGGGCAAGACGACGACAAAGATGCTCGCGGACCACTACCGATCGCTGGAAGCGGTCATGGCGGCGACGCCCGAGGAGCTCGTCGCGCTGCCGGACGTCGGCGGCATCGTGGCGGACAGTATCCATACGTTCTTCTCTGACCCGCTTATCCGGGAGTCCGTCGCGCGCATGCTGGCGGCCGGCGTGAAGCCGCACGTCGAGGAGGCGCCGCCGGTCGACGCGGCCGCGCTCGCCGACTCGCCGTTCTTCGGCAAGACCGTCGTGCTGACCGGGACGCTGCAGACGATGACGCGCGACGAAGCGGCGAAGAGGCTCGAGGCGCTTGGCGCGAAGGTATCCGGCAGCGTCTCGAAGAAGACGGATTACGTCATCGCGGGCGAAAGCGCCGGCAGTAAGCTGACGAAGGCGCAGGAGCTCGGCGTCGCGATTATCGACGACGAGGCGGAGCTCGCGCGGATGCTGGGGTTGTAGATGGGAATAGGTTGAGGATACATGATAACGGCGGTTCCGGATGTTCGGAACCGCCGTTATTTTTTCTAGCTTACTTTAGACATGGATTCGAGCTTCGCGTTCAGCGCTTCCCAGTCGCCTGGGGCGAGTCTCGACTGCGCCAACGCACGGACCGCTTGATAGGCTTCCGGAGGAGCGAATTGTCTCATGTCGTTCAAGATGCCGAACCGTTCCTCGAAATTCAAGGCAGGCATCATGTAATGCAGAAAAATCATCATGGTACTCGGAGGGATGGAGGAACGAATCTTTACGGATACTTCCTTGAGCTGGTCGTCGGTAAGGTGATTCCACAACGCCTCGGCTCCTTCGTTCTCCTCCCGTTGTAAGTGCTGGAAATAGTCCGCGGTAAATTGGGTCAATTTCCGGTTCACTTCGTACCAAATTTCCTTGCGTTGTTCGGCGGGCGACGCTTGTCGGACCGTCTCAATTCGTTGCTGAAGCCGGTGAATGGTCTCGTCCAGAACGGTATGCTCTTGCTCCAGCTTTGCCGCCGTTTCCGGGGCGAACTGCTCGTATAAGTGGTGCATATGAGCGTCTTCGTCATGCGAGTGGGATTCTAAAATCGTCACGATCCTCCCAAACTCGTCCGCGAAGGATTGAACCTCGTTCTCGTCGCTAACGTCCATCGAGCCTGCGCGGAAGCATAAGCCGCTTAGCGCATGCCTTAGACCTTTGTGAACCGGCATGAGTACATCGAAACGGTGATGCATCGATTATTCCTCCTCGATTCTATAAATTAATGTTGCAACCGTCCTTGCTTCAACCAAGTCGCAACCTCTACCACGCGCTTCGTTTGATGGGCGACGGCGTCGCGCACATTTTCTTTCATACTCTTTGTTTGCGCGTCTACGGTTACACTCGTGCCGTACGGGTTTCCGCCTGCCGCGAATATCGACGCGTCCGTGTACCCCGGCGTAACGACGATCGCGCCCCAATGGTACATCATCGTGTACAGCGACAGAATGGTGGCCTCCTGACCGCCGTGCGGATTTTCGGCGGAGCTCATTGCGCTCACGACCTTGTTGGCCGTCTTCCCTTCGAAGAAAATGCCGCCTGTCGTATCCAGGAATTGTTTTAATTGCGACGCCATGACTCCGAAACGGGTGGGCGTGCTGAAAATAATCGCATCGGCCCACACGATATCGTCGGTCGTAACGACGGGGATATGCTCCGTGGCTTCGGCATGGGCTTTCCACAACGGCATGCGATCGATGACCGATTGCGGGGCGAGTTCGGCCGCCCGAAGCAGCTTTACCTCGGCGCCTGCCTCCTTCCCTGCCTCGGCGGCCCATTCGGCCAACTGATGATTTACTCCGGTAGAACTGTAATATACAACGGCTAATTTAATAGACATGCTTTGACAACTCCCGCCCTTCGGAATGCTTCGGACTACCCGGCTAGCTAGCTTGGGTGCGCTTCTCTAAAATAACACCCTACTGAGGGCGGGAAAATTATCTTATAATATATCTATACCTATACGACAGTATAAAAAGATGGCCGGGAAAAGGCGGGATGCAGATGGCAACGACGGACATCTTAAACGGCGTCGTGATCCAAAGCTTTGAGCGGAAGTTTCTGGTAGGCAGACTGCGGGAAATACGCTTGTTTCAGCGCTTGCTCGATGGCAAATCGGGCGATAAAAGAGTCGTCAATTTGTACGGGATCGGCGGCATGGGCAAAAGCTTCTTGCTCGACGAGTACCGCCGTATTGCGGAGGAGAAGGGGGTCCGCTTCCTGTCGATCGACAGTCGAGACTTCGAACATTCCCCCCGGTACCTCTGCGACAGGGTCAACCATTTGTTGGACGGGTTTTGCCCGAATGATGCGCTCGTGCGGCAGCCGCTCCCGATCGCGGAAGCGATTCGTAAAATTAACGAATTCGCGTCGATCCAACGACTGTGCATCGCTTTCGACTCCTACGAAGACATGGCCGAGTTGGACCCGTGGATTCGCGAGCAATTCATTCCTCAGCTTCACCCCAATACCGTATTCGCCTTCGGCGGGCGTTATCCGCTCCAAGGCGCTTGGAGACAGTCGCCGGCTTGGCGGGCGATGATCGCTTGGGTTCCTTTAACGGAATTGACGTATCCGGAGGTTCAAGAGTATATAAGGCGGCACGGGATTTGCGACGAGGATCGGGTTCGGCATATCTGGAATCAAACGATGGGACACCCGCTGTCGCTTTCGCTGGCTGTGTACGCAGCAACGGCGGGCGATGCGGCGGATGCGGACGCCGAAGCGATTCCGCTCGGCCCTTGCGAATGGTTGCGGGAAGCCGATCCTGACATTCGGCCGCTGGTAGAAGCGGCATCGGTCCTGCGCCATTTCCACCAAGAGATGCTTGCCTATGTAACGGAACAGTCGGTGAGCGACGACGAGTTTCAAACGCTGACGCGGCTATCGTTCGTCCGGAAGACGGAGCGGGGCTGGGTACTTCACGATCTCGTTCGCGCGGCGATCGCGGAGGATATGCGAACGCGTATGCCCGAACGGTATACGAGCTTGTGGAACCGGGGCGCGTCGTATTATTACAACCGATTGTCGGGTCAAGCCATTCAGCAGCAGGCGGCCGCCCGAGAAGCGAGCGAGGCGTTTTATTACTTGGGCGATTCCTTCATCCGGGAGATGTTTTACCGGACGACATCCCCGAACGATTGGGAGGTCGTGAACGAAACGAATGCGGAGGAAGCGGAACGGTATTTGGAGCGTCGCAGACGGAATCCGAAGGGGGCTAGGATTCCGTACCCGCGTACGGGAACGATCCCGACCGACGACTTCGTCATCACGCCGGAGCAAAGCCTGCTTGCGATCGAACATCTCCAAGCTACGGAAATTCGAACGTTGAAAGAAGCGCAAATTCGTTTGCTTCGAAGGGCTTCCGGCGAAACGGCCGGCTTGTCCGTCGTCATTCCGATCGGGGCGAGCACGCTGGACTTCTTATTGCGCCACCCGCTGTCGTCGGCTTATTTCCAGAGCCTTACCGAACAACAGCTTATCGGCATTCGCGCCACTACTGAACAGCTCCATGGCGTGTATATTTTCGGCCTCGACGTGGAGGATTTTGAGGAAGGGGCGTTGCGGGCCGACGCAGGCGAACACCTGATCGAATGGGTACTCGGGGCCGGGGTTGTCGTATATTCGCCGCCGCCGATCCCGTTCTTCGAAGAGGCGCTTCGGCGGCTGGGCTTCGAATCGTCGGGCGTAGAACATTACGGATACGGAAAAGATACCCCGGCGTCAACGTATGTCTTGGACATAAGAGGGCGCCGGTTCCAACGGTATTTACGGAAGGTCGCGCAGCATATCGATCTCGAGGACCTGCAGGATCGCAAAGGCGTTGCAGAGGATTTGGCGGACCTAACGGATCGAGAACGGGAAATCGTGAAATGGATCGGACAAGGGCTGACGAACGTAGAAGTAGCGAAGCGGCTGTTCGTCAGCGAAATTACGGTGAAGAAGCATCTTACCGCGATTTTCCAGAAACTTGGCATTAAAAATCGAACGCAACTTGTGCGGCGGCTGTAATCCCGCCGTCAACGGGAAAAGAGCAAGTGCCTTCGGCACCTGCTCTTTTCAATCGGCGTTGCGCCGGGGTTGTTTTATTTTCCACGGAATGCCGCTTTGATCCTCTCGATTTGCCCCACATGCTTCTCGATGTGCTCCGTGTATCGCAATACGAGAGCCCGCAGCGTCATCTCCCCTAATTCATCATGGATGCCGACTCGGTCGAACGCCTCATCATCAAGTCTGCGTAACACTTCGGACATCGTTGCCCGCAACAGTTTAAATAGCAGCAAGTAAGTCTCGTGGGTTAATTCCGTATAAAACAACCGCTGCGTCCATAGATCCTGGAACATCGTACGCATCGGCGGCGTGTCTTCCGCGATCACCCGTTTCATACGGTCGACAACCACGAGCTCCGAATCGGCTAGATGAATAATAATTTCTTTAATGCACCAGGAATCAGGCGAAGGCTTATACATGAGCTCCTCAAACGTCACTCCGCGAACTGCCTCTTCGACAAGTCGATATCCTTCTGCATACTTCTCTATAATTTCCATGATTCGCATCTCCAATCGTTAATTGGTCTACATGCCGTTGGCTTTCGTTTCGTTGAACATCCGTATTCCGGCGTGCCGCTCTTGGAATGCTTCTGTATAACCGCTAGTTAGCGTAGGTGCTCCTTACTAAAATAACACCACACTGGGGGTGGGGGAATTATCTTAAAATATAACTATACCTATACGAAAGTATATCTGTCGATCTTAACATTTCTTCAACTAGGAGTTAATTAATAAAAAGGCAAATAAACCCAGTATGCATACATATATAATTCCTTGGACCTATAAAAACAACTGTAAAGATTTCCCGAATATAAATGACAGGTATCGACATTGGCCAATTGTCAATTTCCTAACATTATGGGACAGGAGCATTGATTTTGAAAATGAAACTTAGAAAAAGCTTAACGGTTTTGTCCGCACTATCTGTTTTACTGACAAGCAGCATCACCTATGGAAGTTCGGGAGAGGCCAAGAATAGCAAAGAGGAGCAACTAGCTGCCATTGCCAAGATTACGGCTAATTCCCTAGGTAAAGAACGGATCAACTGGAACAAAGATAAAGGAATTCCTAGCTTTGTAGTCGGAAAGCTCTCCAACAAAAAAGTATATGATACCCGAGGAGCGCTCGCGGCATTGGAGGACAATAAACATTTGTTTCATCTCCTATCCGCAAACGATGAGCTTGCCCTGCTCACGGAATCGAAAGACGACTTAAATATAAGCATGTTTAAGTTTCAACAAGTGTATAAAGGGGTTCCCGTATTCGGCCAGCAACTGATTGTCCATGCCGATGCCAAAGGAGAAGTAACATCCATTAATGGATATTTCGATCCGCAGGTCCGCGGGAAGGGTATAGATATCCATGCAAAGCTTTCTGCTTCTGAGGCCATCCAAGCGGCTAAAAACGATACTGGTTTAAGCGATGTTAAGCATTTCGACAAAGAGGAAGCGCAGCTGTATCTCTATGAGGCACCAGACAAAAATCACTACTTGGTTTACCAGGTGGAGCTTTCCACGCTGGACAACTTCGGTGAGCCTGCCTACTGGGAAGTATTCGTTGATGCTCACGACGGAGCCGTTGTGGATAAAATCGACAACTTGAAGCATTCCTCCGCAGTCGGTACAGGAACTGGAGTGTTGGGGGATACGAGGACACTGCATACTTTTTATAATGAGCAAGAGTATTATTTACGAGATACTACTAAGCCGATGACCGCAAAAGGGGGGCACATAGAGACATACACAGCTGCCGGCAGTACCGATATGTTGCCGGGGTTTAAGCTGTGGGATGAGGATAATGTATGGACAAATCCGGCAGCAGTCGATGCTCACTATCATACTGGTCTCGCCTATGATTATTTTTATACCAAATTTAACCGCGATTCCTATGACGGGAACGGGCATAACATTATATCGACTGTTAACTACGGCTATCAATATAACAATGCTTTCTGGAATGGAAGTTATCTTGTCTATGGGGATGGCGACGGCAGCAAATATCTTGCATTTTCCGGAGCGCTGGACGTTGTCGGACACGAGTTCACCCATGCGGTTGCGGATCATTCCGCTAATTTTATTTACCGCCAGCAATCGGGGGCGCTTGAGGAATCCTTCGCGGATGTATTCGGCGAACTGATTCAAAATAAGCCGGATAACCATTGGCTTCATGCGGAAGACATTTATACCCCGGGTATTGCAGGGGATGCTGCCCGTTCCTTGGCCAATCCAAGAAAATACGGCCAACCTGAACATATGCGCGATTACATCTACATGTATGGCGATAATGGCGGAGTGCATTACAATTCCGGAATTCCAAACAAAGCGTTTTATAATTTCGTGACCTCACCGGAAATCACTCGCGACATTGCCGCTCAAGTGTGGTATCGTGCTCTGACGCAATATCTGACTACGTATTCCGAATTTGCCGATGCCCGCGAGGCAACGATACAATCCGCAATCGATCTGTACGGTGCTGAGTCGAACGTTGTAACAGCAGTTACAAATGCATGGGACCAAGTAGGTGTTTACACAGTGCCGCCAATCGAACCGGACGTCTATGAACCGAACGAATCTCAAGCTGCCGCTTTCGGGCCAATTAGCTCGGATATCCAATATACAGGTAATCTTTACGATGCGGCGGACTCAGATTGGTTTACATTTTCAACCACTAGTGGCGGAGAAATCTCCCTGACGTTCCCGCAAAATACTTACGATTATTACTTTGAATTAAAAGATGAAAATGGTACCACATTAGTTCATAACTTTGGCGAATTGCGTTACAAAAACACGATTGAATACTTAGCTCCGGCTCCTGGAACCTTTTATATTCAAGTAAGTGACTACAACAGCAGTAAGCCTTTCCCGTATGTTTATTCGTTCATCGCCAAATTTCCCGATACAACGAATACAGATATCTATGAGCCAAACAATTCCTTCCAAGCCGCTTATGGACCTATACAGTCTGGGGTAGAGTATCAAGGGAAAATCAGCAAGGAAACGGATGAAGATTATTTCAAATTCACTACTGCGGAATCCGGCAATATTATGATTACCTTAACCGACTTGCCCGAGGAATACGATCTACAGCTTTACGATATGAACCATCGCATCATTGGAGCTGGTTATGCATCAGGGACTTATCCGGAAACCGTTACTGTAGGCACCTATAGCCCTGGCACTTATTATGTCCGTGTTTTTCCTAGAGAAGGATACGATGGTATAAATCCATACACTCTGAGAGTAACTTACCCGGACACGATCACCGAAGGCCAATGGTTTGAAAGGACAGTTACTTCCGAAACGGTACATCCATTTACCCAGCATTACTACAAGACGTTCACAGTACCAAATGCGAAAAAGATAGCCGTTCACTTCAAACGCTTTGAGCTAACCAACTACGAAACCGTCTATATCTATGATAAAGTCTATACTCAACTAGGATTCCATTATGGGCCCAAAAGTGAATTTTGGGCCGCCGTAGACGGTGATACCATCACAGTTCAAGGCAATATCTCGCCATGGGGCGACCCTCCGGGATGGGGATTCATGATCGATAAAATTGCCTATTTTAGCGATCAGCCGATGGAGCCTTAAGTATTGATATCGATAGTGCGAGAGTTATGGAATGGCCCCGACCTGAATGTAGCTAGGTTTTTAGGTTTGCTTATTGTGAGATTTGAATGGTTGTGTTATAGCTTAATTAAGCACATAAATAAACTTTTGGGAGAAAGGGGATTCAAATGGCAGCAGAAGTCATCGGTGCCTCCCTTGCGACAATCGTACAAGGTTGCGGGGCGTTTCAATCTAAAGTGAGATCCCTGTTAAAAGAACGCGGTATTACGGAAATCGACCATGACGCGTGGTATAAGTTAGAAGACGTCGCTTCGGTACTTAACGAGTTAGAACGAACGGTAGGACCTAATCTTATGGTTTTACTCGGTAGATACATTCCGGAAAACGCAATGCTTCCCCCGGAAATCGACACTTTCGAAAAGGCTCTCTTAAGTTTGGATATTGTTTATCAAATGCACCACCGGAACGGGGAAGTAGGATCATACAATATTACAGTAGAAAGCCCAGGGCAAATTCGGGCAATTTGTAATACTCCGGCCTACTCCACTAATGTGAATTTGGGAATGTTTCGCGGATTCGGCAATAAATTCGGGATCGCCCCCAACATCGAAGTTGTCGACCCAAGCGGCGGCGGGGAATTTATAATCCGGTATTGATGACCTCAAACGGGAGTCGTTTAAGTGAATAAGAGATAACTAAACAGCCTTGGTCCCTGAAGTCTATCGGACCAAGGCTGTTTCATTTGAAGGAGGTGCAAAGCATAGCGGTCGCGTATCCCGGCGCGACGTTCAGCGTTAGGGGAAGCCTGTGTGCTCCGTGTATCGTAAAATAAGAGCGCACAGCGTCATTTCCCCTACATCGGCGGCGTGTCTTCGGCAATCACCCGTTTCATACGGTCGACGACCACGAGCTCCGAATCGGCTAGATCGGTACCCTGCTGTTTACATGCCGTTCGCTTTCGTTTCGTTGAAAACCGCTCCGGCCCGGGAAAGTCTCTTCATAAGATTGCGGTCCACGAAACTTGGTAAATTCCAAGCCGTATTTCTTGCGAATAAACCGAGTTTTCCCGTCAAATAAATGTTGATTCCTTTCGTCGGCTGCGTCCATAACATGCCCTGCTCCGGACCGAGTCCGACGCAATAAAGTGTCGTATAACTTTTATGCGTTTCGCTCTTCTTCCCCTGCAGCTCCGCCTTTATGATTTTCGCCAGCCTTGTCGCTTGACCGACCGCTTCTTTGCAAGTCATTTCGTCTTCTTTCCCGGTCGCCGGGTCGACGATCTTCGCGCAATCCCCGATGGCATAGATCCGAGGGAACCCTTGAACATGATAGTGCGGATCCGTCAACAAACGCCCGAAGCGATCGGTCGGCAGCCCGAGTTGGGAGGCGAGGGGATTCGGTTCGAGTCCCAACGTCCAGACGCATACCGCAGCCTTCAATATGCGTCCGTCGTCCAAATAAAGCTTTCCGGATTGGTGCTGCACAGCCCTCGCGTCGTGTACGAGGGACACGCCCATGTCCTGTAACGCCCGCTCTATCCGACGCGCGAACGGCTCGTGAAGGTGGGGCATGAGCCTTCCCTTGGTATTAATTAAACTTACCTGTACGAACGCGGGGTCCATTCCGGCTTTCCGAGTTTCCTCTTTCATCCAGTGGCAAAGCTCCGCCGCGGTTTCGATGCCCGTGATTCCCGCTCCCGCGACGGCGACGCTGAGCCGTTCGCGGCGTAGGGCTTCTTGCGTCTCCTGTCGCGCTTGCTGAATATTTATCAATATTTCGTGCCTGATTTGCTCGGCGTTAGACAAATTATGCAAGGAGATGCCGCCATACTCGGCGGGAGCCGGTACGATCTTGCTGCCTAACGCCAATACGAGCCGATCGTAGCCGAGTTTTTGAATGACGCCGTTCCGAGTTTCAATCGTCACGACTTGCTCCTCGGGGTTCAATCCTAGGAACGAGCCTTGTACGAACTCGATATGCTTGCCCAGCACCTGAGAGAACGGGACCTTCATCAACGCCCCGCCGGCGGCGGCTTTGAATAAGATCATCCTGCGAAAGTGATAGGGCTCCCTATCGACCAACACCAGCCGATAGGCTCGACCAGCTTCCCGGCCCAACCGTTTTTCCAAGAACTTGACAGCGTTTAATCCTGCGTACCCTCCGCCTACCACGACGATGGTTTGCATACAAACAACCTCCCATAAAATAGATAATGTATATTACATATATGTAATATCTATAATTGGGTGTAAAAAAAATTAGCTTACCGCCTCGCCAATTTTTCTTGCAGCCATTGAGCGCTTGCTTCCATCGCTTCCGCCGGAACGGCCGCGGATAATCTCTGATCCAACCAGGTCAACGTTTTGCTCTGAAGGAACTCTCTCATCTTCTGCTCCGCCTCCAACATGACGGCATGAATAGCGCAAGGTTTCTTCCACAGTTCGGGCGGTAAATGGACTCTTTGATTGGGGACGCCCTTCCGCCGAACCTCGGTGCATTGAAACATCGGCTTTGTGCCTTCGATCGCCGCGACAACGTCCCAAAGCGTAATGTCGTCCGCGGAACGGGCCAACTCGTAGCCGCCCTTTACGCCTGGCATGGAACGAACGATGCCCGCCTTCTTCAGCTTCGTAAAAATTTTGGACAAGTAAGGCTCTGAAACGCCTTGGAATTCGGCGATTTCTTTAATGCCCATATTTATACCCTTCGTATGGACAAGCAATGACAAACAATGTAACCCTAGCTCAACTCCGATACTGAATTGCAAGCAAGAACCTCCGTCCTCAAACGTGGATATTAGTTATCTGTAATATACACGGTGTTTCCGGCGGTGTCAAGTTTTAGGGAAAAGGAAGGCGGATGCCTAGAAACAAGGCTCCGCCTAAGGTTTAATCCTTCTGTTCGCAAGCGGCGCTCGTAATCGCGGCTTGCTGCTCTTCCGTGAAATCCTGAAAATCGTTGTCGTTCGCCATCGTCTCGCCGTGCTGATCGAGACGGGATGGCGTCGCTTGCTGCCCGTCCCGCTTCGGATGGTTGTTGCGTCCTGTCATGACCAAAATCACCCCCGAGGGTATTGTGCGCACTTATCGGCAATTTTACGTCCTCGACGTCTGCTCCCCTTCCCTCGACAAAGGAATAAACGATTCCATTACGTGGATAATAATGCAATCAAAACATCGAGGAGGATGTTTCTCTATGCCCGATCATAAGGATCTGCCGCTTACCGGGCCGGAAGTCGGCTCCCTGTGGATGACATATCAAAAAATGACGATGCTGCTGCAAATGATGAAGCATTTTGCTCAGACCTCGGAGACGCCGGGGTATCATCAGTTCCTGGCGGGTCAGGTCGGCGAGATCCAAAGCTTCGCAGAAGAAATAAGGAACATATTCACTGGTGATGGGATTATCATCCCTGTCGGCTTTACCGATCAAGACGTGGATTTGGATGCGCCGGCACTATATAACGACGTCTTCGGAGTTTCCTGGTTTCGTATCATGACGAAAGTGATGATGGGGATGTCCGTCCTGCATTTGGGGGAAGCCACAAGGGACGACGTAATCTCGTATTATGAGCGAAACCTAACGTACGCCAAGAAGATGTACATAGCATCGACGAAGCTGTTGATGGAAAACTCCGCGTTTGCGCCGGGTCCCGTCGTAACGCCGCCTCAGGAGGTCGAGTTCGTTCAAAGCAAAAGTTACATGAGCGGGACGAGCTTGTTCCAAAAAACAAGACCGATCAATACAGTGGAAGTGCTGTATCTTCACCAAGGCATCGAGATCAACCAAGTCGGAGCCGAGTTAATGACGGGATTTGCCCAAGCGGCGCGCGAGCCTGACGTTCAGCAATATTTCGCAAGAGGGAAGAACTTGGCCTATAGTTGTATCGATACGTTCGCAGCCATCCTGAAAGAGAGCGATATTCAGCCGGCGATGTCCCCGTGGGGACGCACGACACGGTCTACCAGAGCCCCCTTCTCGGACAAGCTCATGATGTACTGCACGAACTTGTTATCGGGGTTTAGCCTTGGGAGTAATGCAATCGGCACCTCGTTCTCCATGCGCACCGATTTGCCGATGAAGATGACGCTCATCGCAGCGCAAATTTACGATTTCGCCAAGGATGGGGGTAAGCTGATGGTAAAATATAAGTGGATGGAAGAACCGTTCCAAGCGGAAGACAGAGCAGCCTTACTTAAAACCTAACGCAAAGGGATTGATCATGTCTCGCGAACGGAATGCGACGAGTAGACGCGCAGAGGCGCTGTTATGGAGTATAGCGCTCCCCGGATTGGGCCAATTTTTAAACCGGAAATATCTCAAAGGTGTTGTCATTGTTGGAATAGGGCTTCTCCTTAACCTGCAATCCAACTTCAGTATTGCGGTCTTGTTAAGCGTTCGCGGAAACATCGGACAGGCGATCGCTCAGACCGACTATCAATGGCTCCTGTTTTATCCTTGCCTCTATATGTTTTCCATATGGGATACATACAAAGACGCTGGAGGCGGAGGCTCGACTTACTCGTTCCTCCCATTCGTCGTATCCGCCTACTCGACAACGGTGGGGCTCATGTACTCGCCGAGTTTGACGATTTTCGGGAAGCTCTGGGGGCCGGTATGGTTGCCGGTTCTGGGCGGCTCCGTCGGATTTTGCGCAGGGGTACTGCTCAAAAGATTTCTTCCGGCCAAATAAGAAAATGTGGTTATCGCTCCCCCCATAGTAAGTAAATGGGGCAATTTTGTCTATACTGAGGGGAGAAAACAACGAGTCGCAACGCACCGTCCTCCCCTTGGCAAACCGAGAACTTTTGGATATAATGATATTAAAGTCAAAGAAAGTCAAAGTCAACGATTTTGAAGCGCTGTGTTGACTTCGGCGCTTTCGAACATGGAGGCCACCGTCATGCGGAACACGTCCGACATGATCGAACAATATTTGAAGCAGCTTCTGCAGGCCAGCCCCGACGGCATCGTCGAGCTGCAGCGGAACGAACTGGCGGAGCAGTTCCAGTGCGTACCTTCGCAGATCAACTATGTCATCAGCACCCGCTTCACGCTGGATAAGGGGTATCTCGTGGAGAGCAAGCGGGGGGGCGGCGGATATATCCGGATTCAGAAGGTCGACCTGCCGATGCATGAGAAGATTCACGTGCACGTGTCGCAGACGATCGGAGCCGAGATCGACCAGTCGGCCGCGGAAGGGCTCATCTATCGACTCGAGGAAGCGAAGCTCGTCTCCTGCCGCGAGGCGAACCTCCTGAAGGCGGCGATGCACCGGGAGACGATCGGCCTTAAGCTGCCGCTCCGCGACGAAGTGCGGGCGCGGCTGCTCAAGGCGATGCTGGTGGCGCTGCTGACGAAGTAAACTTCTACCTACGGGAAAGGGGAGTAGCGGCATGCTCTGTCAAGAATGCGGGAAGCGTCCCGCAAGTCTGCATTTTACGAAAATCGTGAACGGCGACAAGACGGAGTTTCACTTCTGCGAGCCATGCGCAAGGGAGAAGGGCGAGCTGATCCCGGGAACGGCGAACGGCTTCTCGATCCATAATCTGCTGTCGGGTCTGATGGAGCTCGACCCGACCGCGAAGACGGCGAACGCTGCGCAGAAGGCTGCCCAGCCGCGCTGCGACTTCTGCGGCATGACGTATTCGCAATTCGGCAAGGTCGGCCGTTTCGGCTGCTCGGAATGCTACAAGCATTTCCAGGACCGGCTGACTCCGCTCCTTAAGCGCGTGCACGGCAATACGACCCATGTCGGCAAGGTGCCGAAGCGGGTCGGCAAGCAGGTGCAGCTGCGCCGGCAAATCGAGCAGCTGAAGCGGGAATTGGCGGCGAAGGTCGAGCAAGAGGAGTTCGAGGCGGCGGCGAAGCTGCGGGATCAAATTCGCGAGCTCGAGAAGCAAGCGTTATGACAGAGGAGGGCGAGAGGTTATGAGCAGATATACGGAAAATGCGATCAGCGGCTGGATGCAGGCGGACGGCCCGGATTCCGACATCGTCATCTCGAGCCGCATTCGAATCGCCCGCAACGTCGGCAACGAGCCGTTCCCGATGCTGGCGACGAACCAGCAATCGGAAGAGGTGCTGAACCGCGTCGCGTCGGTGCTGGAGCAGCCGTCGCTGCGAGCGGTCGGCGATTTCGATCTCGTCTCCCTCTCGGGCATGAGCGATCTGGAGAAGCGGGTGCTCGTCGAGAAGCATCTCATCTCCCCGAACCTCGCGAACGAATCGCGCAACGGCGCCGTCATCCTAAGCGAAAACGAAGCGATCAGCATTATGGTGAATGAAGAGGATCATCTTCGCATACAGGTGCTATACCCCGGTTTTCAGCTGAAGGAAGCGTGGGAGGTGGCGGGGCGCATCGACGACATCTTCGAAGCGATCGTCGATTACGCGTACGACGAGAAGCACGGCTATCTGACGAGCTGCCCGACGAACGTCGGCACCGGCATCCGGGCATCGGTCATGATGCATCTGCCCGCCCTCGTCATGACGCAGCAGATGAACCGGATTCTTCAAGCGATTCAGCAAGTCGGCCTCGCCGTACGCGGACTGTACGGGGAAGGCAGCGAGGTCGTCGGGAACATTTTCCAAATCTCGAATCAAATTACGCTCGGGCAGACGGAGGAGGAAATTATCGACAACCTCCACGGGGTCGCCCGGCAAATTATCGAGCACGAGAAAGCGGCGCGGAACAAGCTGCTCGCGGAATCGCGCACGAAATTAACGGATCGGATTCGGCGCTCCTTTGGCATTTTATGTTATGCTGAGATCATGGACTCGAAGGAAGCGGCCCAGCGGCTGTCCGACGTCCGGCTCGGCGTCGATCTCGGCCTTGTCGAAGGGCTGGCGCCGAACGTCCTGAACGAGCTGCTCGTCATGACGCAGCCGGGGTATTTGCAGCAGCATTACGGCCGGCCGTTAAGTCCGGAGGAACGCGACGCGCACCGCGCGAAGCTGTTCCGGGAGCGGATGCGCAACCAAGCTAGGTAACAAGGTTTCATACCCATATACATTCGGAGGTGTATTCCCCATGATGTTCGGAAGATTTACGGAACGCGCGCAGAAGGTGCTCGCCCTCGCGCAGGAAGAAGCGGTGCGGCTGGGCCATAACAATATCGGTACGGAGCATATTTTGCTCGGGCTCATTCGCGAAGGCGACGGCATTGCCGCGAAGGCGCTCATCGGCCTCGGCCTCGGCCTCGAGAAAATCCAAGACGAGGTGGAATCGCTCATCGGCCGCGGCTCGGAGCAGCCGACGAATATCGCTTATACGCCCCGCGCGAAGAAGGTCATCGAGCTGTCGATGGACGAGGCTCGCAAGCTCGGCCATACGTACGTCGGCACGGAGCACATCCTGCTCGGCCTCATTCGCGAAGGCGAGGGCGTGGCGGCGCGCGTGCTCAATAACCTTGGCGTCAGCCTGAACAAGGCTCGCCAGCAGGTGCTGCAGCTGCTCGGCAGCAGCGAAGCGTCCTCGAGCGGCCACAGCGGCACGCCGGCGAACGTCAACACGCCGACGCTCGATTCGCTCGCGCGGGACCTGACGGCCGTCGCGAAGGACGGCAACCTCGACCCGGTCATCGGCCGGGCGAAGGAAATCGAGCGCGTCATTCAGGTGCTGAGCCGCCGGACGAAGAACAACCCGGTGCTCATCGGGGAGCCGGGCGTCGGCAAGACGGCCGTCGCCGAAGGGCTCGCCCAGCGCATCGTGGCGAACGAAATTCCGGAGACGCTGCGCGATAAACGCGTCATGACGCTCGACATGGGCTCGGTCGTGGCGGGCACGAAATACCGCGGCGAATTCGAGGACCGTTTGAAGAAAATCATGGACGAAATTCGCCAGGCCGGTAATATTATTTTATTCATCGACGAGCTGCACACGCTGATCGGCGCAGGCGGCGCGGAGGGCGCGATCGACGCGTCGAACATCTTGAAGCCGGCCCTCGCCCGCGGCGAGCTGCAGTGCATCGGAGCGACGACGCTCGACGAGTACCGCAAGTATATCGAGAAGGACGCCGCGCTCGAGCGCCGCTTCCAGCCGATCACGGTCGACGAGCCGACGGTCGACGAGGCGATCCTCATTCTCCGCGGCTTGCGCGATCGTTATGAAGCGCATCACCGCGTGAAAATTACGGACGATGCGCTCGAGCAAGCGGTGCGCCTGTCCGACCGCTACATCAGCGATCGGTTCCTGCCGGACAAGGCGATCGACCTGATCGACGAGGCGGGCTCCAAGGTGCGCCTGCGCACGTACACGGTTCCGCCGAACTTGAAGCAGCTCGAGTCGCGG
>NZ_DASQMZ010000069.1:0-3710 GCF_035645235.1 Paenibacillus sp. | reverse complement strand
AGCGACGCCTGCAGCGCCGACATGAGATCGACAACGTTCGTGCGGCGCGGCTCGGGAGCCACCTCGAAGTCTTGCCCCGCGATCTTCGCTTGAATGAGACCCATCACTTGCTCGCGGTAGTCGTCGTGGTACTTGCCCGGGTCGAACGGGACCGACAGCTGGTCGATGAGCATCTTCGCCATCGTCAGCTCCCGTTCGCTCACGACGCCGCGCGTCGTATGCAGGTTCGGTACGTTCTGCGCGGGACGCACCTCGTCCGGATAATAAATCGTCTCCATCGAGATGCAGCCGTCCACGATTCGAATCGCCGCGAGCGACGATTTGTTGCGGATCGTCACCTTGGCGATGCCGATCTTGCCGGTGTCGGCGAGCGCCGCGAGCAGCAGGCCGTACGCGTTGGCGCCGGTGTCGCCGGGGCCGAGGTAATACGTTTTCTGAAAATAAATCGGGTCGATCTCGCTCAGGTTCACGAAGTCGACGATTTTGATTTCGCGGCTCGCATCCGCGCTTAACGCATCGAGCTCGTCCTTGTCGAAGCGGACGAAGCGTCCCTTTTCATATTCGAAGCCCTTGACGATCTGTTCGTTCTCGACCGGCGTCTCGCAATGCGGGCAGCGGCGGCTGTAGGAGATCGGCGTGCCGCACGCCCGGTGCAGCATCCGCATCGAAATATCCTTGTCCTCCGTAGCGGCGTACATCTTTACCGGGATGTTTACGAGACCGAAGCTGATCGCGCCTTTCCAAATCGTGTGCATGGTTGCGTTGCCCTCCGTCCGTCGAATTTGCGCTTAGTATGCGCGTCTCGGAACGGAAAAAACCCCCGCCGCGGTCGCGAAACCGTTGCGGGGGGCGGGATATGCGTCAGCTGACGATCTTCTCGATCTCCGTATCGACGCGGGCGAGGTCGACGAACTCGTTGCCGATGCGCACGAGCGGCTGAAACAGCTCGGTCGTATGATTGAGCACGATTTCCCCGATGCGGCCGTCCGTCAGCACGGCGAGCTTGCCGATAAAATTCGGGATCATGCGGCGGATGAACGTCTGCGTGATCATCGGGTCGAGCTCGGTAAAGCTCAGGTCGTACAGCTCCTTCAGCACCACGAACAAATCCCGCTTCTGCTGATATACGCGCGAAGAGATCATGGCGCTGTAAATATCGGCGACGGCGACGATTTTCGAAACCGGATGCACCCATTCGTACGTAATGCCGAAGGGGTAGCCTTTGCCGTTGGCGCGTTCGTGATGCTGCAGCGCGGCGTAGGCGGCCACGCGATCGTGCACGCTGTTCATCACGATCTCGTACCCGTATTCGGTGTGCCGCTTGATTTCGTCGTATTCCTCGTCGGTAAGGCGCGACGGCTTCAGCAGAATCGTCTTGTGGATTTTGCTCTTGCCGATATCGTGGAGGAAGCCGGCTTTGCCGACGCCGTATGCCTCCTCCTCGGAGTAATTCAGCCACTTCGCGATATAATACGAGAGCATCCCGACCTGAATGCAATGCTCGTAGGTGTAATCGTCCTTCGAGTCCAGCGAAAGCAGCAGGCCGACGACGTCGGTTTCCTGCCGCATCGATTCGACCAGCGGATCGTAGGTTTGATCGACGACCTCCGGCTTGATGAAGCCGTTCTGGAACGCTTCGTCGAACATCGTCTTCATCCGGCCGACGGCGATGTCGTACTGAGCCTGAAATGCGGTATCCGGGGCGTCATGCGGATTCGGCGCGTTCGGGCGGGCGTCGTCGATCTCGACGTATTCGATTTGGTGGCGCAGCAGCAACGCGATGTGCACGTCGGTCATGATCGTACCCGGCGCCAAAACATGTAAGCCGCTCGGTGTATAGACATGCTCTCGGAGCAGGTCGCCCGCGTGCACCTTCGTAATGTGCAGCCTCATTCGGGGGAGCACCTCGGTTCGGTTCGTCAACAAGCAAAAGTAACCATTGCCCACTAATGATATAGCACTTTAGAAGGATTGTCGACACGGTTTTTTCAGCTAGTTGCGGGGCGCAGGGAAGGCTGGCTGCCGGAAGCAAACCTGTAAAAATGATAAAATCTACTTTATCGGTGCCATAACGCGACAGCGGGTTCCATGTTATATTTCGATGTAAGCGGTAACATTGGAGATAAACGGAGGAAGCGGAATGAAACAGCTGGTGGCGGTCGCTCCGCGCAAGGCGGCGCTCGTAGACATCGACGGAGGAACGACGGGACCGCAGCAAGCCCGGGTGAAGGTGACTCACGCCTCGCCGAAGCACGGCTCGGAGCTGGCCGCCTTTCGGAACGAGAGTCCGCATCGGAACGAATATTACGACGAAGCGTGGAGAGCGTTCTTGCCGCGGGAGAAGCCGGACGATCGGGAAGGGCCCTTCGGGGCTTGGAACCTCGGCAACCAATGGGTCGGGATCGTGACGGAGGTCGGCGCGGAAGTAACCGACTACGCGGTCGGGGACCGGGTCTGCGGCTACGGCGGCATTCGGGAGGAGCATCTCGTTCGCGCCGTCGACAACTATTATCTGAAGAAAATGCCGAGCGGGATGTCATGGAAAAACGCCGTCTGCTTCGATCCCGCGCAATTCGCGCTCGGCGGCGTCCGCGACAGCGGGCTGCGCTTAGGCGATGCCGTCGCGGTGATCGGACTCGGCGCGATCGGGCAGCTGGCGGCGCAGATGGCGAAGCTGGCGGGGGCGAGCTACGTGGCGGTCGTCGACCCGATCGAGCTGCGGCGGGAGGCCGCGCTCCGACACGGCGCCGACGCGGCGTTCGACCCGAATGCGTCGGACGTCGGGCTCGAGCTGAAGAAGGCGACGGGAAAGCGCGGCGTCGACGTCGTCATCGAGACGAGCGCCAACGAATTCGCCCTTCAACAAGCGCTTCGCGGGGTCGCCTACGGCGGAACGATCGCGTACGTCGGCTGGGCGCGGCCGTTCCGAGGCGGCATGGATTGGGGCAAGGAAGCCCACTTCAACAACGCGAAGATCGTATTCTCCCGCGCCTGCAGCGAGCCGAATCCGGACCATCCCCGATGGAGCTGGCGGCGGATCGAAGACGAGTGCTGGGCGCTGCTTTCGGCCTCGAAGCTGCAATGCGAGGACATCGTATACCCGGTCGTACCGTTGGAGGAAGCGGCGTCGGGGTACGAGACGTACGTTGATCGCCGTCCGGAGCTCAGCATTAAGCTGGGCGTCGACTTGACGGGCCTGTAATTTCGATAAGAGGGTGACGCGGCATGGACAGGTGGCATGACAGCTTGCTGCGCAAGGCGCAGCTCGAAATCGACGCTTTCGACATTCACGTCCGGCGGGAGATGAATACCGTCCGGCGGACGTCCTCGCATTACATCGTCTCCTATCATAAGACGGGCGAGGCGAAGCTTAGAATCGGGAAAGACGTCTTCGACATCAAGCCGGGCTCGGTCATTACGATTCCGCCGAACGTGGAGCACGACCATTACAAGACGTCGTCCGACGAGACGGTATTTCTGTGGTGGCACTTTACTTATAAGATCGCCGGCGTCTTCGACGCCTTGCGTATGTTTTCGATTCCGTACGTCTTTCAGCTTAGGGATACCGACGCGTTCGAGCGGGTGTTTCATCAACTGAAGGACGTGCTCGGCGACAAGCAGCCGCTCAGCTCCATCCTCAAGCAAGCGAAGGCGCTGGAACTGCTCTATCTGCTGCTGAACAACGCGCTGCTCGAGACGCGGCCGGACGC
>NZ_DASQMZ010000068.1:0-12322 GCF_035645235.1 Paenibacillus sp. | reverse complement strand
AGCGCCGGGTCGGCGCCGTCGTTGTGCACCTCGAACGTTCGTTCAAGAAACCGAAGCCCCTCGAACCTCGCGGCGTCGCGCCACGCGCCGACGGGGGCGACGGACAGCCGCGCGTCCGTATTGCGCAGAATGGGCGCATACGGCGTCTCCCGGCTCGCGCCGAACGCATACCAGTTGACGTCCGCCGGCGCGTCGTCGGCAGGGACCGTCTCCAGCTTCACGAACACGAGTCCCCCGAGCGAAGCCGAAACCGGAAAACGCAGCACGCCGATCGTCGTCGTCCGGTCGGCGGCGCATTCCGCTTCGAAGGCGAAGGCGAACGCCTCGCGGCCGTCCTCGCCGTACACCGTCGCGCGCACCGCGCGGACCGCCGCAGCGACGCCGTTCGAATGCAGGCTTACCTCGCCTTGGAATTCGTCCGCGGACGCCAGATCGATTCGCCGGTACGACAGCGACGCGTGCACCGGCGCGTACGCCGACCGCATCGCGTAATACGCCATCTTCTGCTCGCCGTAATATTCCGCCAGATTCGTGCAGGAGCTGTTCGGCCACGGCTCGTTCAGCTGCCAGACGATGCAGCCGCTTTGCCGGAATTGGCGGCGGCGATTCGCCTCGATAATGAACCGAAGCCCCTCCGCTTGCATCAGTTGGCTGACGCGGGCGAACCGTTCCATGTCGGGCAGCGGCCCGAACAGCTTCGTGTCCCGGTCGAACGTCCCCCACCACTCGCCGTGATGGCGCCAGACGACGTGCTCGCGCATCGGCGTCGCGACGTGATGGCGGGGATGCAAAATTTTGCGGAGCGTCTTGACCGACGCCACGCCGTCCATGCCGAATTCGCTGTGGAACAAATTATCCGATTCGCCGTAGAGCTCGTAATGGAACGGATTGCCTTGATATTGCCACCCGCCGTGGACGTCGTGCGAGACGCCCTTCTCCGTCGTCACGAACTCGACGGGCCCGGATGCCGACGTCGGCAGAAACAGCCGCTGCGGGTCGTACGCCGTTACGAGCGCTTGCAGCATCGCGAGGTTCTCGTCCTCCGCCGTCGAAGGCGTGTTCGGCGCGCTCATCAATTCGTTGCCGCCGCTCCACGCCGCGAGCGAGACGTGGCTGCGCCGGCCGAGCAGCGCCGACGTCGCCGCACGGCGAAGCAAAGCCAGGAAGCCCGGCAACTTCGACGGCACGTTGTCGATGCCGGAGCTCGACTGAATAAACTCCTGCCATACCAAGATGCCGTGCCGGTCGCACAATTCATAGAAATACGGCTTCTCGACGATGCCGCCGCCCCAGATGCGCGCCATGTTGACGTTGGCCCGCTTCATCAGGTACACGTACCAATCGTAGGACGCCTCCGATACGTTGCCGTATACATGATCGAGCGGCGTCAGGTTGACCCCGCGCACATAAATCGGCTTGCCGTTGACGACGAACGTATACGGCAGCGAATCGGTCGGCGCGTCTTCGTTGCGCCGGTACGTTAAGGATCGGATGCCGACGCGGAACGACCAGGCGTCGAGCGGGCGGTCGCCGTCGAACAACTCCGCCCGAACCGTGTAGAGCGGCTGCTCCCCGTACCCGTTCGGCCACCACAGCCGCGGTTCCGGCACGAGCAGCGTGCAATCGTACGCGTCATCGGCCGGCGCGAGCGTCAGCTCGCGCGCCGCCGCGACGCCGCCGTCGGGCGACAAACACGACAAGCGCAGCGAGAGCGGCGCCGGCGCGGCGTGACGCTCGATGCGTCCGTACAGCCGAACGCGTCCGACGTCGGCGGCGCCGTCCCCGGCGATGTCCGCGTCGGTCGCGACCGCCGCGTCCGCGAGCCGCGCGTCGTCGTATAGACGCAGCTCGACGCCGTCCCATAGCCCGATGTTCACGAGACGCGTGGAGAAATCCCATTTATAATTGAACCGGCTCTTCTGCGTAGACGTGAGCGACGTCTTGCCGATCTGCCCCATCTCCTGCGGCACGCCCTTCATGACGACCTTCAGCTCGAGCGACTCCGCCGCCCGCACCGCTTCCGTCACGTCGTACCGCGCCGGCTCGTACATGTTCGCATGCTCGCCGAGCAGGACGCCGTTCAGGTACACCATCGCCTCGTAATCGATGCCGAGGAACACGAGTTCCGCTCGCGCGAACGCGCCGGCAGGCCGCGGGAACGACTTCTTGTATACCCACCAGCGATGCTCGACCCACTCGCAGGCCAAACTATTCATTTCGTAATACGGATTCTCGATCCAGCCGGCGCGGTACAGATCGACGTGCACCCCGCCCGGCACGCTGGCCGGGATCCAATCGGTCACGCCGATCAGCTCTTGCCCGGTTTCCATGCTGCGATCCTTGATCGGCACCCACGGCCAATAGCCGCGAACCTGCCAATCCGAACCCGATAACGTTACGATGTTACGAATCGATGACACCCCCCTACAGAATCGCGTCAGCCCCGGCGACAAAGAAAAGCCGGCGCCGCTTCCGCCCGAAAGCCGAAGCGAGCGCCGGCGTATCGGACCGGGTCGGGCGCGTTTACGCCTCTTCGCCCAGCCGCCGCTCCAGCGGACAGACGATCGTGCGCACGCCCGCCTGCTCGACGGCGCGAAGCAGACGGGAATCGACCAGGTCGCTTGTGATCAGCACGTCGACGTCTTGGAACGCGGCGAACGAAATGAGCGCCTGCCGCTCGAATTTGCTGTGATCGGCGAGGATGACGACTTGCCGTCCGGCCGCCACCATCGCCTTCTTCATCTCGGCCTCGTACAGGTCGAAGCTGCCGAAGCCGCGGTTCGCCGAGATGCCGGACGCGCCGAGGAACGCGATGTCCGCGTTGTATTTGCGAAGCTCCGTCTCGGCCTGCGAGCCGACGAGGCTCATCGAACCGCGGACGAGCTTGCCCCCGATCACGAACACCTGCGCGTTCTCATTGGAGCTGCATTGCTCCGCGACGTTCAGCCCGTTCGTCAGCACGGTCAAGCCGTCGATGCCGCCGAGATGCTTCGCGAGGCACCACGTCGTCGACCCGGCGTCCATCACGACGATCTGTCCCGGTCCCACGAGGCGCGCCGCCGCCTCGGCGATGCGCTCCTTCTCCTCCGTGAAATGCTGCGCGCGATGATGCACCGGCGGCACCGGAACCGCCACCGTCTCAAGATCCCGGGCGAGCATCGCGCCGCCGTAATCCTTCCGGGCGATGCCTTCCCGCTCGAGCTCGTGCAAATCCCGGCGGATCGTCTCCTCCGACACGGAAAACTGCTTGACGAGGTCGGCGACCTTGACGCTCCGTTCCCGAAGCAGCCGTTCTTTGATTTGATGGCGCCGTTGCTTGACGAACATTGGACGTTCCCCTCCGGTATTGGCTTATCCTTCGCTTACCATTCGATCAGGTCGGTCTCGACGACCGGCAGCGACGCATCGCGCGGCACGCGGAACGTCTTGATTTCGCACGGCCCGAACGACGCTTCGATGTCGCGTCCGAGATGCGGCAGACGGATCGTCGTCTTCGTCGCCGATTTCGTCGTCTCGTAGGCGCGGACGATCAGGTCCTCGCTGTCCTCATGCTGCTTCAGGACGCTGACGATGACATTTTCCGCATCGACGCTTAGGAACGAATTCCGCTGCGGCAGCTTGCCTTGGTGGTACGTTTCGATGATCGTCGTCGGCTTGCGATTGAGCTCCCATGCCTTCTGTACGACGCCCGCCGTCTCCCAGCTGCCTTCATGCGGGTAGATGCGGTAGGTGAACGTCTGAATGCCGTGGTCGATGAACGTGTAATGGCCGTCCGGATCCGGAACGAGCGGATCGTGATGCGCGTAGATCGGACTGCGCAGCACCGTGATCGCCAGCTCCTTGTTCATGATGCTGTAGCTGTACTTCGCGTCGTTCATGAGCGTCACGCCGTACGGCGTCCCGCCGTGCCCCGGCCCGTTGCTCGGCAAGATGCCGCTGAAGTCGACCCAGTTTTGGCCCGGCTCCTCCTCGCCGTTATGCTCGCGCTCCTTGAAGCCGTACGGAATTTCGTACGTCTGCTTCGTGAAATGCAAATTGATCGGATAGACGAGCTTGAGCATCTTGAACGTCTCACGCCAATCGACCGTCACCTTCACGTCGATATAGTCGAGATCCTTGTACATGGCGAAGTCCTGGATCAACTTCGAGCTGCCGTATTCGCTCGTCACGCGCACGACCGACTTGATCGGGCCGTGCTCGACGCGGCGGACGGAACGGGCTTTGAAGTCGCCGATTTCGTTTTGGAAATGGAAGACGTTATGGCTCCACGTATCCGACTTGTCCTCCATGACGACCGGACGCGCGGGCTTTCTCAGCAGCTCGCTGTTCACCTTCTTGTCGAACAAGCTGATCACATGGCCCGTCTTCGGGTCGAAGTCGAGGCGGATCCGGTCGTTCTCGAGCGACGTATCGGATGCTTTGATCGTCGGCGCGGCGAGCTTCGGCTCCGTCGACGCGCGCGGCGTCTGGTACAGCTTATACACCCGGTACCCCATCGGCGGCAAATCGGCCAGGAACGAAATGCGGAATCGGCCTCCCGCCGTCGCCTGCGACTGGACGAGCTGGAACGGGATTTGTTTGCCCGCGTCGTCGTACAATACGGACGTCTCCTTCACGCCGCCGACCTCGTGCTCGATGTTCATCGGGCCGCCCCACGAATGCGGGTTGAACACGACGAGCGGCTTCATGCCTTCCTCTTGCTCGATGTCGATGTTCCAGGAGAGCGATTGAATCGCGTAGTTGAGGCCGCGCTCGGCGATCGACATCGCCTCGCCGTGCATATTGCGCGCGTCCTCGTACGCCGGCTCGATCGACGTGCCCGCGAGAATGTCGTGGAACTGATTGAACAGCACGTTCTTCCAAGCTTGGTGGTAGTCGGTCGGATACGGCTGGCCCGAGACCGCGTTCGCGATCGCCGACCATGTCTCCGCCGCCATCAGTTTATTTTCCGCTTGGCGGTTCCACTGCTTGATGCCCGAATGCGCCGCGTAGCAGCCGCTCGCGTGATGCTGGAGATCGTCGTGCACGACCGGAATCGGAAGGCCCCGACGCTCCATCTCCTCGAAATATTCCGTCGGATGCGCGAGCACGATTTGCGGGAATTCCGGGTCGGCGTTCATGCGCTTCAAGCTGTCGATGTTTTCCTTCGTCGGGCCGCCGCCATGGTTGCCGACGCCGTAGAACGCCATCAGCTCGTTGAACGGATCCTTCAGCTCCGTCATGCAGCGGCGAATATGCTTCTCGAGATCTTTGCCCCAGGAGCAATATTCGAACGGAATGCGGTACGTCAGCACGCGCGAGCCGTCGTCCGACTCCCAGTAGAACAAGCGGTTCGGCAGCCCCTTCTCGTTCGGCATCGGGCGCATCATGACGTAATAATCCATGCCTTGCTTCTTAAGGATTTGCGGCATCATGCCGAAATGGCCGAACGAGTCGACGTTATAACCGACTTTCGCCGTGACGCCGAGCTTCTCCTTGAAGTAGCGCTGGCCGTAGAGGCCTTGGCGCACGAACGATTCGCCGCTCGGGATGTTGCAGTCCGGCTGAATCCACCAGCCGCCTACGATGTGCCAGCGCCCCTCGGCGACGCGCTGCTTGATTTCTTCGAACATGCCGGGATCGTTGTTTTCGATCCATTCGTACATCGCCGCCGACGAGTTCGTAAATACGAAGTCGTCGTACTCCTTCATCCGGTCGAGCGCGGAGCGCGCCGTCGCCTTCGCCTCTTGGAAACCTTCCTGCCATTGCCACAGCCATACCGGGTCTAAGTGGGCGTTGCCGATCATCCAAAACTTGTAATCTTTCATGTTCTTGTTCGTCATAAGTACGTGTTCTCCCCGCTCTCTATCGCGTTAGGCGATTAATACATGAATTTCGTGTGAAAAGGCTTGAACCACGGGTTATAGTACACCCCGAGTTGTTTCTGCGCTTCGAGCACCTTCGTCTTCGCGTCGAGCACGAGCGTCGGCGGCAGATGGCCGAACGACATGACGTCGAAGTCCTCCCCCGCGAGCTTCGCGAGCGAAGCGTGCCATGCGTCCATATCCGAGCGGACGCGCGGATGGAAGCCGCCCCATAGCGTATCGCCCGCGATCAGGAGGCGCGTATCGCCGACCTGCAGCAGGAACGAGACGCAGGATGGCGTATGTCCGGGCGTATGGAGCAGCTTCGTCTCGTACCCGCCGTTCGCGCCGCCGATACGAATCCATGCTCCGTCCTCGAGCAAGCCGTCCACTTTCATTTTCGGAAACGGCATATCGTATAGAAACGCCGCCGTCAACTCCGGATCGCCGGACTCGACCGACGCCCGCGCCGCTTCGTGAATGAACAGCTCGACGTTCGGGTGATCCTCTTTCAGCGGCGCGAAGCCGGAGACGTGATCCCAATGGCCGTGCGTCGCGTACACGCGCTTAATGTCCGTCGGCGCGAGGCCGAGTCCCGCCAAGTTGCGCTTTAACGCTTCGTATCCGGCCGTGCTGCCGCAATCGATGAGCGCCGGCTCGTCGCCGAGCACCAGATAGGCGCTCGCGTCCCAGCCGTGGGTCAGCTTATCGCCGGACACGACGTATACATTTCCGATCAGCTTCACCGCATGACTCATGTCCGTTCCTCCAATTCGATTCGCACCGTGGCCAGCCCCCAGGCCGGAGCCTCGATCGTCAGGCTGCCGTCTCCGTTCGGCGCGATACGGCTACGCTCCCGCTCGAGCAAATCCGTTCGCCACGCGCGGACGATTCGCTTGCCGGGGAACGACAACGCGCCGGCCGCGCTCTCTCCTGTAATGTTTTGCGCGCGGACGATATAGCCGTCGGCGTACCGCGCCCGCTTCATCGTCGTGACGACGAGTCCGTCGGACGCGAACGACGCGAGCATGCCGCCGGACGGCGCTTCGTACGGCGGCTTCGTCTCGCGGAAATCCTGGAAGCTCATCCGCTGGCCGACGAGCGGGCGGCGTGCCGTCCAGCCCGTCCGGTAGGCGTCGGCTTCGGAGCGCTCCGCCCCGCTGACGAACGAGTAGCCGAACCGAAGCTCGCCGCCCTGCGACGCTTTATAATTCGTGTGCCAGTAATTGTTCAATACATAAGAAAATACCGTGCCGCCGCGGAGCGACTTTTCCCTCGGCCAGCGGCCTTGGACCATCTCTCCGATCGTAAAGAGCGGCACGTCCGGCGACGCGATCTGCACCGAAACCCCCGGAGCGTCCAGCAATATGCTCGTCTGCAGCGGCAGCCACTCCTTGCAGCCGCCGGGCAGCTGATCGCGGTCCCAATCGACCCAGCCGATTTGGGAGTCCGAGCGGACGGCGGCGTCCGCGAGCGCGGTCGGGAACGCGATGTACGCCGCTTCCTTCCGGCGCCGCTCCTCCTTGCGGTACGTGTAACGAACGTCGAGCCGCTTCGTCCGGTCGTACAGGATCCATTCGATGTCCAGCTCGCCGTACGGCACCGCGCCGGTGAGCCGCAAGGTGCGTCCGACGTCGGACGATTGCAGCGTCGCCCGCGTCAGCGAGAATTCCGCCCTCGGGTTCATCCGCCCTTCGGCGAGGTCCGCTTGGTTGCCCATAAGCCGCGTGCCCTCGCCTCCCTCGGCGTAAATAAACTGGCCGAAGCCGTAGGAAGCCTCGCCCTCGCCGGATTGCAGCACGAGCTCGCGTCCGAGCGAGCGGTCGACCCACGACGTCAGGCAGCCCCGCTCGGGGTCGATCGTCACCTGATACCAGTCGTTCGTCAGCGTGACCGGCGTCGACGGCTTCGCCGCGAGACGGACCGCCGAGCCGGCGGCCAGCGCCGTGCCTTCTTCGGAAGGCTTCAAGACGAATCGGCGGTACGAAAAGCCCGGCATCGGGTCGACCCACAGCTCGACGACCGCCTGCGTCGCCAAGACGCGCAGCGGCCGCAGCGGAAGGCGAGCCCCCGTCTCGGGATCGAACGCGGCCTCGCCGGGCATGATTTCGACCGCGACCGGCCCGCCCGCCTCGAAGCTGTGCGGGTTGTACACGACCACCTCGCGGCCGTCGTTGTTCCAGCTTAACGAATGCCTAGCCGCCGCGACGTGCAGCAGCCGCTTGCCCCATTGCGCCGCATCGTCGGCCATCTGCTTCTTCGCATCCCATTGGTCCTGCGCAAGCAGCGCATCGGGCTCCGGGCCGCTTAGGAACGCCCCCCAGGTATGTTCGTCGTAGAGCAGCACTTGACGCCACGCTTCGTCGTAATGCGCGAGCGGGTACGCCCAGCCGCCGTTATGCAGCGCCGCCAGCGTCTCCAGACGCTCCGCGGCCGGCAGCGCGGCCTGCGCCTCCCGTACGGCGATCGTCTCGCGCATCGAGGAGCCGACGCCGTCTTCCCAGTACGCGCCGCCGTCGCCTCGGAACGTCTGCAGCTTGTCGCCGAAGCGCGCCTCGACGTCGCGGAAGAAGTCCGTTACGTCGCTCGGCACGAGCCTTGGATACGCGTATTCGGCGTTCCACCGCTTCACGAAGTCGTTCGGCTGCGGGTCGATGTCGGTGTTGTCCGCCTCTTGACCGTACAGCAGCACGGCGTCGGGGGCGTAATCGTCCCGCTCGTATTCGGCGAGCCATAGGTCCAGCCCCCGCTCCGCGGCGGACGGCGTCGGCGGACTGCCGCACACCTTGCGCAGCTCGCAGTACATCTTCGCAAGCCAGCACAGCACGCGGCCGCCGTTCGTGCCCTCCCAATAGAACGGGGACACCTTATGCAATCCGCCGTTGAGACGGAATGGCCCGCGGTCTTGATTGTCGGCGTGCACGAGATACGGCACGCCGCTGCCCTCGAGGATCGCCGGCAGCGAGCCGGTGAGCGACGCGACGTCGACCACGGCGGCGAACTCGGACTTCAGCTCGTGCGGCGTCAACGCGTCGTTCAAAAACTCCCCGTTGCGGATCAGATCCTCGAGGCCCGCGTACTGCGTCAGCAAGTCGACGTAATGCGCGGCGACGCCGATCCGGCCCGAGCGAATCGCGCGGAACAGCTGCGCTTTGCGCGCCTCCGAACGAGTCTGCAAATACGTCTCCATCGCCCAGCCCGCATCGAGATGGTACGTGAAGGACGTTTCGCCGGCGCGCTCCTCCGCTTCGATCCAATCGAGCGCCGTATCGATGTTGCGGCACAGCCGCTCGGCAACCTCCCACTGGCGATGCGTATAGCCGATGTCCGTATGCGCATGGGGCGTAATGTACACGGTCCATTTCCGTCG
Source organism: Paenibacillus sp. (assembly GCF_035645235.1). Lineage (GTDB taxonomy): Bacteria > Bacillota > Bacilli > Paenibacillales > YIM-B00363 > Paenibacillus_AE. Next base: position 3,109 of record NZ_DASQMZ010000068.1, on the reverse strand, counting down.
CGGCCGAAAGCTGCCGGAGAAGGAGACCGGGCGTCCCCCGACGTCTCCCGTCAGCGCGTACGAGACGTCGCCCTCCCCGTCGGGCAGGGCGAACGTCACCCGCGGATGGCCGAACGGCAGGCCGACCAGCCGAACGGGCACGTTGCAGGTTTCCCCGTTCGCGCGCGTCAGCGCGAGCGTCAAGTCGGCGTCCGGCATCGACTGCGCCAGCTCTAGGAACAGCTCGCATTCGTTGTACAATCTGCCGTCCTCTCCGCGCTTATAGACGACCGTCGAACGAATGTCGACGCGCGCGATCGGCGAAGCGGGGGGCTCCTTTTCCCAAAACTCGATGCCCTTGTACAAAACCCCGGCGGCGTTCGCCATCCGGTCGAGCCGCTTGATCGCTTCGATCCGCTCGACGCGAATCGTCTCCCCGCCGTCGCGGCTGACGAGCGCAAGCTCGTTCGCGCCCGGCCGCAGCAGACGGCCCGGGATGACGACGTCGGCGACGCCGTCCGCATAGATCGTCGTATGCAGCCCGGAATGAATCGCGATGTCGCCGGACGACGACGGAGCCGCGCGCAAATGCACTTCGCCCGAGACGCCGTTGACGGAGATTTCGAGGAAGGACAGACGCGGCGCGATCGTCAGGATATGGAGCCGCAGCACGTAGGCGGGCGCGATGCGTTCGAGCGCGAATCGAATCGTATACGGATGCAGGCGGTATCCGGAATCCGGATCCGCCTCGCTCGGATGAAACATCGGCCAGCGTTCGCCGCCGTCCGCCGTACGGCCCTCGTCGGCCAGCCAGACGACGTCGCCCAGCTTGCATGGTTCTTTATAATTGTCGTACAGCTGCGGGGACTTCCCGTCGGGAGAGCCGATGCTCCAGAGCGGTTCGTTCATCGCTCGTCCGACTCCTTTCCGGCCGTGCGAGCCGCCTCGGCGGTTTCGAGCGCCAACGCCGCGAGCTCGCGGAGCGAGCCGTCCGTCATCCGCTTCGGATGCTTGTCGATCTCGCCGAGCGACTCCTTCATCCAGCCGAGCGGCTGCTTAAAGTCTTCTCCGCGTTGCGCCGCCTCGAGGACGAGCAGCGCGCGCCTCGCCATCCATAACCAATGCTCGAGCACCTCGATCCATGGAAGGAGGTTATTGCGAAGCGCCGTATTGTACATCCGGTTTTTGAGATGGTAGCACGCTTCGTCCAGCTCCGTCAGGTACGCGCCGAGCGCCCGAACCTCCTCGTTGTCCGAGGAACCCGCGCGAAGGCGAAGCATGGCCGCGTCGAGCAGCTCGCGCAGCTTGACCGAATTCGGTTCGCGCAGGCACGACTCGAGCGAATTTTCCGCGAACGTTCGGAACGCCGGCGCGCTTCGCTCGCCGCAAATTTCCTCGATCGCGTTCGCCCACGAGCGATCCGCATCGTACCCCTCGGGATCGTCGAAATAATCGGCGAACGTGCGGAGCGCGAGCTTGGACGCCTCGCATTCGGCCATCGCGTTCACGACGTAGCCTCGCGTCGCCGCGAGCACGCCGCTCTCGCGGCCGCGGATCGGACCGACGTGCAGCTCCGGGCGCATCGCGAGGTCGTTCACGGGGTAATTGTCCCAGATGACCGGCGGACGCCGCGCGGCCAGAGCGAACGCTTCCGCGTCGCTCCGCCGGATTGCCGTAGAGCAGATCTCCTCGCCGGTATAAAAAATATCGACGCGAGGATGCAGCTTCTCGCCGAGTTCATGCAAATACGGAGAAAACGGCGCTTTCCCGTGATAGTCGGTCGGGCAGAGGCTGAGCGTGCAAGCCGAATCCCAGGTTTGCAGCTCTGCGTACAGCCGGTTGCACACGTCGGCATGCGCTTCGGCGAACGTCGCGTACCGCGCCCCGTCCGCCTCGTGCTTGAAGCTCGACGCGATATCGTCGAGGAGAATGCTGAAATCTCGCACACCGATATCGTAAAATGCCTTAAACTTCCGAAGGATGAGCCGAAAATCCTCTTCCGAAGCGTAGCTCATCGTCACGCCGGAGCCGATCGAATAACAGAACGAGACGCCGCTTTCCCGCGCGACGCGCACCGTCCGGGAGAACGCCGCCATGACGTCCTCCGGGTACGGCTCCCGCCACCGCATGCGGTGCTGGCGATCGTTCTTGGGCCCGTATATATACTGGTTGTATCCGATCGAGCCGATATAGCGGATCAGATCGTCCCGCTCCGCGAACGTGTAGTAGACGCCGTAGAAGCCTTCGATCACCCCGCGGACGTACGAGGCCTTCGTCGCATCGCCCATTAGACCGCGAACCCTTCCGCTTTCCCTTCGCTTCCGAGGAAGTTGGCCATCTTATCGCACACGGTCGCTTCGACCGCCGCGCGGCCGCGCTCGAGCGCCTCGGCCGGAAGCGCCGAGCATTCTTCGTTCGTCATCCGCTCCGTACGGCCGAGCGCTTCGAGCAGCGCGACCTCGAGGTCGGTCGCGATATTCACCTTGCTCACCCCGCCGCCCGGCAGCTTGATCGCCGTCGACATCATCGAAGACGGGACGCCGGAGCCGCCGTGAAGCACCAGATGCACCGGCGTCAGCTCGCGAATCGCCTGCAGACGCGCATAATCGATCTTCGGCTGCTTGACCATATACACGCCGTGGGCCGTACCGCACGATACCGCCAGCGCGTCGACGCCCGTCTCGCGGACGAACACTTGCGCTTCCTGCGGGTCCGTGTACAGCTCCTCGTCGTTATCGGTCTCGACGAAATCGGTCGTGCCGATCATGCCGAGCTCGGCTTCGACGGAGACGCCGCGGGCGTGCGCGTACTCGACCGCTTCTTTGGAGCGCGCGATGTTTTCCTCCAGCGGGCTCTCCGAGGCGTCGATCATGACCGAGGTGAACCCGGCTTCGACCGCTTGCTCGATAATGCTCATCACCTTCGTATGGTCGAGGTGCAGCACAAGCGGCACCGTAATGTTCAAGGACGCGACCTTCTCGTAAAATTCGTCGGCGAATTGCTTCGCGGTAATGCCGTACCGATCCAATTCCCGGCTCGAAATTTGCACGATCGCGGGGGAATTCATTTTCTGAGCGGCCTTCAGGACCGGGGTAATCATCGCGGTGTAGCGCGGCGAGAACGATCCGAT
>NZ_DASQMZ010000067.1:0-5063 GCF_035645235.1 Paenibacillus sp. | reverse complement strand
TCGCAGGTGGAATTGCTCTCCTACTGCAAGACGAAGGGCATTCAGCTGGAAGCTTGGAGCCCGCTCATGCAAGGCAACAACCTCGATCATCCGACGCTGAAGGAAATCGCGACGAAGCACGGCAAGTCGACGGCGCAGGTCGTCCTTCGCTGGGATCTGCAGCACGGCGTCATCACGATTCCGAAGTCGACGCAGGAAGCGCGGATCAAGGAAAACTCGGACGTGTTCGACTTCGAGCTGAGCGCGGAAGAGATGGGCAAAATCGACGCCATGAACGAAAATCGCCGCTTCGGCGCCGATCCGGATAACTTCAACTTCTAAGTTTCGCCGCCGGCGCGCCGCCGGCCGAAGCGGGATCTCCCGCGGCGGCCGAAGGCGCGCCGTCTTTCGTGCGGGCGCCTGTGCCCGCATGCGAAGCGAAGGCGACCGCGACCATCGCGACGAGGAACGCCGCGCCCCAGCCGAACATCGCCGCGGGCGGCCAGTCCCCGACGCCGAGCGCGCCGAGCGCGGAGGAGCCGATGCAGAACGCGGTGAAGCTCAGGACGTTGACGGAGTAGATTTTCCCGGTGTGACGCGGCTCGGCCATCGTCTGGATCGCTGTCAGCAGCGGAATGCCGATGACGGGGCCGCCGATGCCGCCGATCGCCGCGCCGAGGCAGACGATCCAAGGCGTCGAGGCGCCCGCGGCGATGACGGCATAGCCGGCGGCGAGGAACAGCCACCCGAGCAGGACGGCGCGGAACGGCTTCGCGACGGAGAGCCGCGTCATGACGAGGCTGCCGAGCAGATTGCCGGCGCCGTAACAGCCGACGATGACGCCCAGCCAGCCGCCGCTCGCGCCATCCGCGCCTCCGGCGCCGACCGCGCCGCCGCTCAGGTCGGCAGCCAGCACGGGGAAGCCGACGGTCCACAGCATCTGCCAAGCGAGAAAGCCCATATTGCCGAAGAGGATCGTAAACAGCAGCGTTCGATTCGCCCGCAGCGCTCGAGCCGCCTCGAGGATGTCGCGGGCGTAGCGCGCGGGCGTCATCCTCTCCGAAGGCGTCGTCGGAGGCGGCGCCGCTTGGCCTGCGCTCCAGACGAAGGCGGCGGACAAGGCGTACGCGCAAGCGTTGACGAACACGAGCCATGGGAGCGGCACGAACGGCGAGAGCGCCGCGACGGCCATCGGCGCCGCGATCCGGATGGCGCGGAACGTCGTGTCCTGCAGCGCGTTGGCTTGGTTCATCAGCTCGGGCGGCACGACCGCTCGGACGGCGACGGTGCGGGCCGGCGCGAACAAGGCGACGAACAGGCCGATGCCGAATTGGACGCCCATGAACAGTCCGAGATGCTCGACCCCGCCGAGCATCATCGCGAAGACGGCGAGCGCCAGCGCGAAGCGCGCCAAGTCGGAGCGGATCATCAGCGCGCGGGGCGAGGTCCGATCCGCGATCGCGCCGAACAGCAGCGTGAACAAGAGGCCCGCGATCATCTCGGGGATCGACAAGAGGCTGAGCGCGGAAGGCGATTCGACGCGCTCCAGCAAATACCAGACGAGCGCGATCGCATAGCATTGGTCGCCGACGTTGGAAGCGATCTGAGCGAACCACAATCGAACGAACGGCCGGTTGCGGCGGAGAGTAGGATGCATGCGAACCTCATTTCCCAGCACATTTATGCCAATAGTTTGATAACCGTCGAACTACTGGCTTTATTATACCGCAACGGACTAAAGCTGGGAATGACCGGTTTTCGGTTCCGAACGATTTCGGTATGCGCCAGGCGGCACGCCGGCGCTGCGTTTGAACGCCTTCGAGAAATGATGCACGTCCGCGAACCCGCAGTACGCGGCGATCTCCTCCTGCGACAGCGCCGTCGACCGCAGCAGCTCGCTCGCGTGCGCCACCCGCATCTCGAGCAAATACCGGTGCGGCGGCATGCCGTACATCGCCTTGAAACGCGCGGCGAAGCGGGACGGGGACAGACCGGCGCGGGCGGCCATCGTCTCCACGGGAAGCGGCTCGTGCAGATGCAGCGAGAAATACGAAGGGATCCAGCGGAGCTCGTCGATCGGCTCGCGCCTCGACGTTCCGTCGCGGTCCGGCGGCGCGTGGTCCGCGAGGATCATGGCGATCAGCTCCGTCGCCGCGGCCTGGACGTTCAGCGACGCGAACGGATCTCCCCCCAGCCACGAGTCGACGAGGCGGAGCAGGGCGTCCCGCATCCGCCTCGGGTCCCGGGGCCGCAGCCGAACCGGGACGGGAAATCCGAAGACGTCGTCCAGCCGGGGCTGCAGCAAGTCGAGGTATGCCGTCAGATCGGTCTGCCCCGGACGGGTCGGGAAGCTCCGTTCCCGATCGGGGGTGTAGAAAACGTCGAAATGGGCGAACGGCGTTTCCGTGTCCGTCAGCCCTTCGAGCTCGCAGCGGCTGCCCGGTTGGACGAGCGCGAATGCGCCGTCCCGGAGCTCGTGCCGGCGCCCGTCGACCGTGAAGACGCAGCGGCCGCGCCGCACGTACACCAACAAGTAGTCGAGCAGCCGCCGCTCCGGTACGCGCCAAGGCCGCCGCACCGCGCGGTCGCTTTCCCGGACGTAGGGCGCGATCGGCCCCGCGGGGGTGTGCGCCGTCGTCGTTCCAAGCCCGTTCATTGCATCGTCGCCTCCTTTTCTTCTTATCGAAAAACAGTCGTTTTAGACAAACGGAGGGGAAGGTTTAGACAATGCATCCCCTCGCGGTTATGGATTATGATGAATGTACCATACCGATTGCATCGCGAGGAAGACAAAAGGGAGGCGTCTCTCCATGAACGAAATCGAACGATCGTTGCCGGAACTAAACGACGCGTACCGGCTCGCCCCGGAGCTTATCGAGGCGTACCGCCGCGACGGGCATACGCTGCTGCGCGGCGTGGCGAGCGAGGAGGAAATCGCCGCTTACGAGCCCGTGCTTTCGGCGATTGTGCGGGAGCGGAACAACCATGACAAGCCGGTCGGGGAACGGGATACGTACGGCAAGGCGTTCATCCAAGTCGCCAATCTGTGGGAGGTCAGCGAAGCCGCGGCGCGATTTACGCTGGCGCGGCGATTCGCCCGGATCGCGGCGGAGCTGATGGGCGTCGACGGCGTACGCATCTACCACGACCAAGCGCTGTACAAAGAGCCGGGCGGCGGCCATACCCCGTGGCACCAAGACCAAATCTACTGGCCGCTCGACACCGATCATACGATCACGATGTGGATGCCGCTCGTTCCGATCCCGGAAGCGGTCGGCTCGATGACGTTCGCGTCGGGCTCGCACCGGAACGGACTGATCGACAAGACGGTTATCTCCGACGAGTCGCATCGAACGCTCGGGCAATATATCGAAGGCAAGGGCTTTCCACAGAAAACGTACGGCGCGATGAACGCGGGCGACGCGACGTTCCATGCCGGCTGGACGGTGCACAGCGCGCCGCCGAATCCGACGGATACGATGCGCAAGGTGATGACGATTATCTACGTGGCGGACGGCGTTCGCATCGCGGAGCCCGATACGAACGCCCGGAAGGCCGACTTAGCGCGCTGGCTGCCGGGGCTCGCCGCGGGCGACGTCGCCGCGTCCCGGCTGAACCCGCTCGTCTACACCCGCGAGTCCGATTCTTAACGCTCGAGACTGAAGAAGGCTGCGGACCCTATCCGAACATCGGATCGGGCCGCAGCCTTCTTTGCATACCATTTACTTCGTTAACGCCTCATGCAGCAGGACGGCGAACTCCGCCCGCGTCGCTGGCGCGTTCGCGTCGCCTTGAACGGCCGGCGCTTCGCCGAACGCGCGCTCGATGACGAGCGCCGCTTGGCCCTTCGTCAGCGCCGCGTCCGGCTGGAACGCGCCGCCCGGGACGCCGAGGAAGATGCCGGCGTCCTTCGCCGCGAGCAGCTCTTTGGCGAAGCTGTGGTCGGCCGCGACGTCGGAGAACGCCGCCGCCGCTTCCGGCAGCTTCAGGCCGAGGGAACGAGCGAGCCATACGGCCGAATCGATCCGCGTGAGCGCGTCGGACGGACGGAACGCGTCGCCGCCGGTCGACAGCTCCGGAAGCGCGTCGCGCGTCGCGAGCGCCTGAACGGCTTCGTATGCCGGGTGATCCGTGCCGGCGTCGGTAAAGACGCGGGTAATGCGGCCTTCGACGGCCGTGCCGACCGACTCCAGCGTCGAGAGGTAGCCGACGAACGCGTCGTAGTCGACGACGAACAGATCCGTCTGGCGGCCGTCGTCCTTCGCTTCGCCGAATACCGCGTAGTTGTCGCCGCCTCCCGCCATGTAGGCGTTCGTCGCGACCGTGTACGTCGCTGCGAGGTCGAGCGCCGCGTAAGAGCCGTCCTCGGCCGCGACCTTCACGTTCGAGACTCGCTCGCCGGCAGGCTTCGCCAGGTTGTACGCGAACGTCAGACCGGCGACTTGCGGGAAGCGGCCTTGGCCTTCTTCGACGGCGCCGACGCCGTTTTCCAGAGCTTCCACGATTTCCGCGCCCGTCAGATCGAGCGTGACCATCGAGTTGCCGAACGGCATCACCGTCAGCACTTCGCCGAGCGTAATGTCGCCTTCGTCGATGGAGGCCCGGATGCCGCCGCCGTTCGCGATGGCGATCGTTGCGCCGGCCGGCTTCGCGGCATGCAGCACCGCGTTCGCGATCAGGTTGCCGAGGTTCGTCTCGCCGCGGCGCACCTGCGTCCGGCTGCCCTCGAGGTAGACGTCGGAGGTGCCGACGACGTTCGACTTCATCTCTTCGATCGGCGCTTGCAGCTCCGCCAGCTTCGCCGCGAACGCTTCGTCTTCCGCGATCAAGTAGTCGCCCGCTTCGTTCTGCGCGTCGATCTCGATGAGGTCGTACGCCCAGTCGACGAGCACGCCGGCTTCGTCGAAGTTCGCGTCGAGGCGGCCGAGGAATTGTCCGTATTCGCCCGTCTGCGCGATGAGCGTCGGCGCGCCGTCTTCGTTCACGACCTCGGCTTGGTCGAGGCGCGTGTGCGAGTGGCCGCCGATAATAATATCGATGCCTTCGACCGCTTCGGCCAACTTCACGTCGTAGTTGTACCCGAG
>NZ_DASQMZ010000066.1:0-22128 GCF_035645235.1 Paenibacillus sp. | reverse complement strand
CTCGAACCGATCGAATATACGTTCGGCGCAGGCGACAACAAAGTCGTTTGGGGCGGCCCGATTAACAAAATCATGCAGGAAAAGACGGGCGTGTCGCTGAAATACGACATAATCGTCGGCGACATTTTCCAAAAGTGGGATTTGTGGCTCGCTTCCGGCGATTACCCGGATATCGTGCGGCTCGACGCGGAAGCGGTCAGCAAATACCGCGACGCCGGCGCGATCATCCCGCTGAACGATCTGATCGATCAGTACGGCCCGAACATCAAAGCGAAGTGGGGCGACAACCTCGATCTGCTGCGGCACTCGGACGGCAACATCTATTCGATCTATTCCGTCAACCTGGCGGAAGAGGCGCCGGCGGACTCCACCGCGCAATTCGTCGTGCAGTATGCCGTCTTGGAAGAAGCGGGCTTCCCGGAAATCAAAACGCTGGATCAGCTGTATACCGTCATTAAGGACTATGTGGCGAAGCACCCGGACATCGACGGCAATCCGACGATCGGCTTCGGCGCCGCGGCGGATTCCTGGACGATGAACATCTTCTTCAACAACGCGTCGGTGTACGCGGCCGGCCATCCGGACCACGGCAACTTCGTGATCGACGAGAACAACCAAGTCAAATGGAACATCACGAGCGCGAACGCGATCGAATATTACAAGTTCCTGAATAAGCTTTACAATGAAGGCTTGCTCGATAAGGAAGCTTTCACGTTGACCGATCAAGGGCTCCAAGCGAAGATGGCGCAAGGCCGCGTGCTCGCCGCTTACGCGCCGAGCTGGTTCGTCGGCGGACCGCAAGGCTCGCTGCGCGCCGAAGGCAAGCTGGATCGTCAGTACGCGCACCTGCCGATTCACCTGAGCGAGAACGTCGTGGATCGCAGCAACGCGCTCACGCCGGCGAACGGCGGGACGCATGAGTGGGCGATTACGGAGAAAGCGAAAAATCCGGAGCGCATCATTCAGTTCATCGACTTCTTGTTCTCCGACGAAGGCCAAATCTTGACGCAGTGGGGCATCGAGGGCGTGCATTACGACGTCGTGGACGGCAAGCGCCAGGAGCGTCAAGATTGGATCGACAAGAAAACCGCGGATCCGGACGCGCCTTACAAGGAAGGTCTCAAGGGCGAAGGCACGGGCGGCCCGACCCATTGGTTCAGCGTCGGCAACGGCGCGGTGCTCGCCGACGGCGATCTCGCGACGCCGATTACGCCGGAATCCGTCCGGAAAAATTACGACGACAAGACGAAGGAAGTGCTCGGCAAAATGGGCATCCAGACGTGGGCGGACCTGCTTCCGCCGGTGCAGAAAGTGCCGGGGTACTTGTGGCAGCTGCAGCCGCCGACGGACGACGAGTTCAAGCGGATCGAGCAACAGCTCGACGACCTTCGCCGCAAAGCGATCCCGGGCATCGTCATGGCGAAGGACGCAGCGGATTTCGACGCGCAAGTGGCCGCGTTCCTCGACGAAGCGGCGAAGATCGGACTCGACAAATACGAAGCCGCGTACAACACGCTGTGGAACGACTATATCAGCAAGTAATCGCATGAAGGAAGGGAGGAACCCTCGGCCGCCTCGGCCGGGGCGTTCTTTTCTTTTATAACGAACAATTAGAACCCGGAGGTTACGAAGATGGCGATGTATTTCGGCGCATGTTATTACCCGGAGCATTGGCCCGAGTCGAGGTGGGCGCACGACGCGAAGCTGATGCGGGAGGCGGGCTTCAACGTCGTTCGGATCGGGGAATTCGCTTGGAACGATCTCGAGCCGGAGGAAGGGCGCTTCGATTTCGCTTGGCTGGACCGGTGCATCGCGCTGCTCGCCGACGAAGGGATCCGCGTCATTCTCGGTACGCCGACCGCGAGCCCGCCGAAGCGAATCATGGACCGTCACCCGGAAATTTACAAGAGGGACATGTACGGCCATATCCGCGGCTTCGGCACGCGCATGCACTATTGCTTCAACGCTGAGGCGTACGTGCCGTACGTGCGCTCGATCGTCGGCGCCATGGCCGAGCATTACAAAAATCATCCGTCGGTCATCGGGTGGCAAATCGACAACGAGTTCGGCTGCTCCGACACGACGTGGTGCTATTGCGACAACTGCAAGGCCGCGTTCCAGCGCTGGCTTCGGGCGAAGTACGGCACCGTCGAAGCGGTGAACGAAGCGTGGGGCACGGTCGTCTGGAATAACCGGTACGAATCGTTCGAGGCGATCGAGACGCCGAAGCTGACGGTATACCAGCTCCATAATCCGGGGCTGCAGCTTGATTTCCGTCGCTTCTCCTCCGACGCGATCCGCGCCTTTATGAATATCCAAGTCGAACTCCTGCGCGCCGCGGCGCCGGGCCAGCCGATCACGCACAATATGATGGGCACGTTCAACGAGATCGATTATTACAAGCTGTCGGAGACGCTCGACGTGGCCGGACTCGATATTTATCCGAACTTCCCGAACGGCGAAGCGATCAATCCGTACACGCCGGCGCTGTTCCATGACGCGACGCGAGGGTTTAAGGGCGGAGCCGGCTATTGGGTGCTCGAGCATCAGAGCGGCACGCCGGGCGGAAACATCATGAAGCCGACGCCGAAGCCGGGCGAGCTGCGGCGCTGGACGTACCAGTCGCTCGCGCACGGCGCGGACGCGATCGTTTATTTCCGCTGGCGGACGGCGACGTTCGGCGCCGAGGAGTATTGGCACGGCATCCTGCAGCACAGCGGCGTGCCGGGGCGCAAATACGACGAGGTACGCCGCGTCGGGCAAGAGTTCGCCGCTTTGGCGCCGGAGCTCGAAGGCACCGTTGTCCGGCACCGCGCGGCGATCGTCCGCAGCTTCGAGAACGATTGGGCGTTCGCGATCCAGCCGCACACGCCGGGGTATGAGTATTTGCGGGGCGTGAAAAACTACCATCGATACTTCATCGAACGCGGGGACGGCGTGGACGTCGTCTCGCCGGAGGCGGATTGGTCGGAATACCGGCTCGTCATGCTTCCGAACGCGGCGATCGTGGACGACGCGCTCGTTCGCAAGGTGTATCGGTTCGTCGAGGACGGGGGGACGGTGATTTTGGACTTCCGCGCCGGCTCGAAGCTTCCCGATAACCGGATGCGCCCCGAGGTGCTGCCCGGCCCGTTCGGCCCGCTGCTCGGCATCGCGATCGACGACTACGGCGTCATTCCGCTCGAGGACGCGCAGGGCGTCTCGTTCGCGGACGACGGCGAAACGTGCCAAGCTCGCGTTTGGTATGATGTCGTCGAGACGACGGATCCCGAGACGGAGATTCTCGCGGTTTTCGCCACCGATTATTTCGCCGGCGCGCCGGCCGTTACCCGGCGGCGGGCCGGGCGCGGCGCCGCCTATTACGTCGCGACGGAGCTCGACCGCGGGGGGATGGCAAAGCTCCTCGACCGGGCTTGCGAGGAAGCGGGGGCGACGCCGGCATGGCGCGTCGAACACCCGGAAGTGGAGGTGTCGATCCGCGAGGCGGGCGACCGGAGGATCGCGTTCGCGATCAACCACGGAACCGAATCCGCCGTCGTTCGCCCGCCGGCCGGCAGCGTGACGCTCGTCGGCGACGCGACGCCGATCGAAGGGACGGACGAGTTGTCGCTGCCGCCGAACGGCGTGCTCGTCTTTCGGTTCTCGGAATAACGGGTGTGCGCTTTCACCGAAGCGTGGTAAAATACGGGAGACGTACTGATCACGGAGCGATGGGAGCGGATGCACTGGTGAGGTTAGCGGCGCAGTTGTATACGGTAAGGGAGTTCCTGAAGACGCCGGAGGCGATTGCCGAAAGCTTGCGCAAAATTAGGGAGATCGGGTATCGGGCCGTGCAAGCGTCCGGACTCGGGCCGATCGACGCGGCCGAATTCAAGCGGCTCGCGGATCGGGAAGGGCTGGATATTTGCGCGACGCACGTCGGATACGAGGACTTGCTTCACCGGCTGGACGAAGTCATCGAGAAGCATCGCGTCTGGGAATGCAAATACGTCGGCTTGGGCTCGCTGCCCGAACGATACCGGGGCGACCGGGCGGGGTACGCCGCCTTCGCGAAGGAGGTCACCGGCATCGGCGCAAAGCTTCGCGAGGCGGGCTTGACCTTAGTTTATCATAATCACGACTTCGAATTCGCGAAGCATGACGGCAAGACCGGCATGGACGTGCTGTTCGAGGAAACCGGCGCCGATGCCGTAGATTTCGAGCTAGACGTCTACTGGGTACAAGCCGGCGGGGCGGATCCGATCGAATGGATTCGCAAGGTCGACGGCCGCATGAAGGTCGTGCATTTCAAAGACATGGCCATTACGCCGCAGCGGGAGCAGCGGTTCGCCGAGGTCGGGGAAGGCAACATGAATTTCCGCGGCATCTTGTCGGCGTGCGAAGAGATCGGCGTCGAATGGGCGGCCGTCGAGCAGGACTTATGCTACGGGCGGGATCCGTTCGAAAGTCTTGCGATCAGCTTTACACATTTAACCGCGATGGGAGCGAAGGCGTAATGGGGGAGCGAGCGCTGATCGGCGCGGGCGAATATCGGTATGAGATGGATTCGGATTGGGCGAAGCTGCCCGATTCGATCCGATTCGGGTATTGTCACGGCGTGGAGGTCGATGCGGAAGGCTTCGTCTACGTCTTTCACACGAACGCGCCGTGCGTCGTGAAATTCGACGCGGACGGCCGGTACGTCTCGTCTTGGGGCGATGAATTCGCTGGCGGAGCGCACGGGTTTTATCTTCACACCGAGGCGGACGGGTCGCAATACTTTTATATTACGGATACGGCCCGCGGGCTGCTGGTCAAGACGACGCTCGACGGAACGACGTTGCTCGAGCTCGGGACGCCGGACCTGCCGGACGTTTACGATGCGGAACGAAAATATGTTCCGACGGACGCGGCGGTCGCGCCGAACGGCGATATTTACGTCGCCGACGGGTACGGTCAAAGCTGGATTCACCGGTATCGCGCGAACGGCGATTACGTCGGCTCCTTCGGCGGCAAGGGCGGCGAGCCGGGCCGATTTTCCTGCCCGCACGGCATCTCGGTCGATCTCCGCGGCGGGGAGCCGGAGCTGTATGTCGCGGATCGCGGCAATCACCGCATCCAAGTGCTGACCCTCGATGGAGAACCGAAACGAATCGTCGACGAAAACATGGACATGCCCTGCAGCTTCTTCATCCATGGCGACCTGCTGATTTTCCCGGATTTGCATAGCCGCGTGACGCTGTTCGACGGCGACGACCGTCTCATTACCCATCTCGGGGAGGATCAACAGGCGTATAAACAGCAGGGATGGCCGAATTTGCCGGACACGTATTTCCGAAACAACCGGTTCAGTTCGCCGCACGGCGTATGCGCCGACGCGAAAGGAAACCTGTACGTTGCCGAGTGGACGGTGAACGGCCGCGTGACGAAGCTGACGAAAGCGTCGCGCTCGTAACGAGATTCCGTATGCCGAAGACGCCTTCGCGGTCGTCGAGCTGTCTACGAAGGCCGACGCGACCTGAGCGACGACGCCATGCATTCCTCAGCCGCAGCCGGCGATCGCCGGCTGCGGCTGTGTTGCGTCGCGGGGCCGGGCGGATTTTTCCTTGCGGCTTTGATATTATGAATGGAAAGGGGGAGTCTGCATGTGTCGAAGCATTAAGACGTTGCATAATTTCGATCCGCCCGCGACGGAGGCGGAAATTCATGCCGCCGCGCTCCAATTCGTCCGCAAGCTGTCCGGCAGCGCCCAGCCTTCGAAAGCGAACGAGGCGGCGTTCCGGCGGGCGGTCGACGAGATCGCCGAGGCAGCCGGGCGGCTGTTGGACTCGCTCGTCACGAACGCCGAGCCGCGCAGCCGCGAGGCCGAGCGCGAGCGGGCCCGCATCCGGAACGCCAAGCGGTTCGGGGCGGGTGCGCCGTCGAACGCGCCGTGACGAGGGAGGAGGCGAGCGGCATGGGCGATCGAGCTTCCTGGGAACGGCTGAAGGCGAAGCTTCAGCTGGAGGAGTCGATGGCAGGCTTTCATCGCGAGGTGAACGATCGGGTGGACGAAGCGGTTCGCGAGTTCGAAAAGAACGGCGGCATGGAGCGGGTGAAGGGCAAAGGCAAGCCGCTCCAACTGGAGACGGGGGATCCGATATACGGCGTGCTTCGGACGGCCAACGTCAGGCCGCATTGGCTCGAGCTGCAGCATGACATTCGCGACGCGTTGAAGCGGCTTCACGAGGAGACGATGCGCGGAGAAAGCGCTCGGGCGGAAGAAGCGTTGGCGGCGATTAACGCGAAGATCGTCCGTTATAACGCGATCGTCCCCCATTACACGATGCAAAAATCGAAGGTCGAATGGGCGACGCTATCGAAGCAACGGGAAGCGTGGGAGTAGTCCCGGACGCAAATTCGCGCCTCGACCGAAGGGGAAAGCGCTTGTACCGCCCCCGGCTTTATGGCTATAATGTACGGGATATGTTGAAATCGGCGAATCAAACGAGAAAGCGGGATCGGTATGGGCAGGAAATGGAATAATATTAAAGAGAAGAAAGCGTCGAAGGACGCCAATACGAGCCGAATTTACGCGAAGTTCGGGCTTGAGATTTACGTTGCCGCGCGCAAGGGCGAGCCGGATCCGGAGTCGAACCGGGCGCTGAAGGTCGTCCTCGAGCGTGCCAAGACGTACAATGTGCCGAAGGCGATTATCGATCGGGCGATCGATAAGGCGAAGCGGGGGGCGGAGGAAAACTACGACGAGCTCCGTTACGAAGGCTTCGGACCGAACGGCTCGATGGTGATCGTCGATGCGCTCACGAATAACGTAAATCGTACCGCGGCCGCCGTGCGCGCCGCGTTTACGAAGAACGGCGGCAACCTGGGCGTGACCGGCTCGGTCGCGTACATGTTCGACGCCGCGGCCGTCTTCGCCTTCGAGGGGAAGTCGGTCGACGACGTGATCGAGCTGCTGCTCGAAGCGGACGTCGATGTACGGGACGTCGTGGAGGAGGACGAGTCCGTCGTCGTCTATGCGGAGCCGGATCAATATTCCGCGGTGCAAGAAGCGCTGACTCGCGCCGGCGTCGCGGAATTCGCCGTCGCCGAGCTGACGATGATTCCGCAGACCTACGTCTCTCTCTCCGGGGACGCGGCGGCGCAGTTCGAGAAGCTCATCGATACGTTGGACGAACTCGAAGATGTGCAGAACGTATACCACAACGTGGAAAACGAAGACTAATCCTTTCGGACGCTTCAGCCGCAGGCGAAGCGTTTTTTTGTTCGTAAAAACGGGAGTCGAACCTGGTTTTTTGGCTATAGGGTACGATTCTGGTTTTCTTTTCCTGCCGATTGCGATACCATGTCATCTGGGAGGGACAGCGAAGGACTCGGACGAACGAACCGCTCCCGCACGTATGGAGGACAACCCTATGGAACGAGGGACTGCGCATGGCTAACTCTATTCTTCATCTTACCCTTCGCGGCGAGCTCGACGCGTTGTCGGCCGGGCTCGAGGCGGTGCTGCCGACGCTCGGCGCGGCGCAGGCGGAAGACGGCTTGCCGATCGACGTCGGCCGGACGGAAGGGCGCCTGCTCGTGGAATGGGACGGCGCCGGCCGCGGGGCGATTCGGTACGACCGGCGCGTCCATTTCTTCCGCGCGCTCGGTTTGTGGGTACAGCGATATCGCGCCGACGGCGGCCGGGCGTTCCGGATCGAAGAGACGCCTCGTTTCGACACGAATGGGGTCATGGTCGACATGTCGCGCAACGCGGTGCTGACCGTGGACGGGGTGCGCGCCTTGCTCCGCCGCATGGCCGTCATGGGATTAAATCAGATCATGTTGTATACGGAGGATACGTTCGAAGTACCGGAATACCCGTACTTCGGGTATATGCGGGGCAAATACTCCCAAGCGGAGCTTCGGGCGATCGACGACGAGGCGGACGCGCTCGGCATCGAGGCCGTGCCTTGCATACAGACGCTGGCGCATCTGAAAGAAGCGCTGAAGTGGAACTACGCCGGAAAGCTGCGGGATACGGAGGACATTCTTCTCGTCGGCTCCGACGAGACTTATACGTTCATCGAGCGCATGATTCGGGCGGCGTCGGCGCCGTTCCGCACGAAGCGCATTCATATCGGGATGGACGAGGCGCATCGGCTCGGGCTCGGACGGTACTTGGATCAGAACGGCTACCGCCGCCGCTTCGACATCATGATCGAGCATCTGGCGCGCGTGACGGACATCGCGGAAGGCTGCGGTCTGCGCCCGATGATTTGGAGCGACATGTTTTTCCGGCTCGGCTCGAAAACCGGAGGGTACTACGATCCGAACGCCGTCATTCCGAAGGAGGTCGCGGCGCAAATCCCGAAGAACGTACGGCTCGTTTATTGGGATTATTACCACAGCGACGAAGACTTCTACCGACAATATATCCGCAAGCACCGTTCGCTCGGCTCCGAGCCGGTGTTCGCGGGCGGCGTCTGGACGTGGGGCAGCCTCGCGCCGAACTACGGCAAGACGTTCGCGACGACGAACGCCGCGCTTGCCGCCTGCAAGGCGGAAGGCGTCCGCGAGGTGTTCGCGACGATGTGGGGCGACAACGGGGCGGAGACGAGCCCGTTCGCGGGCCTCGCGGGCTTGCAGCTGTTCGCCGAGCACGGCTATGCGGATCGCGTGGACGAGCCGTCGCTCGCCGAACGGTTCGCCGCGTGCACGGGCGGCGCGCTGTCGGACTTCCTTGCGCTGAATGCGTTCGACGAGACGCCGGGCGTCGCCGAAGGCAATCCGCACGAGTCGAACCCGTCGAAATTTTTACTGTGGCAGGACGTGTTGCTCGGCTTGTACGACGAGAACGTGCGCGGCCTGCCGATGCGCGAGCATTACGGCGCGCTGGCGAAGACGATGGCGGACGCCGCCGAGCGGAACGGCGCATGGAACCGGCTGTTCGCGCAGTACGCGCAGCTGGCGGCCGTGCTTCGCGAGAAGTGCGACCTCGGCCTTCGGGCGAAGGCGGCCTACGACGCGAACGACCGCGCGGCGCTGCGGGAGCTGCGCGACGAGCTCGGGCGGCTGTCCCCCATGGTCGACGAGCTGCGCAGGCGCCACCGCGCGAATTGGTACGCGGAGAACAAGCCGTACGGCTGGGAGGCGCTCGACATCCGTTACGGCGGCGTGCTGTCCCGGCTGGAATCGGCGCGCTGGCGCATCGAGGAATACGTCGAAGGGAACATCGACGCGTTGGAAGAGCTGGCGGCGGAACGGCTTCCGTACGACGCGCCTTGGGTGATGCCGCAAGGCGCGCTGGGCCGAGGAAGCTACGACCGGATCGTGACGGCAAGCGCCTTCTCCGGATAATGCGATGCAAGGAGGAAATCTCATGCTGACGCGGGTGTTCGTGTACGGATCTCTCATGAAGGGGCAGGGCAATCACCGCATCGTCAAGCGATATGTGCGTTCGGTTTCGCCGGCGACGATGCGGGGATGGATGTTTAACACCGGATATTACCCGGCCGTCGCGACCGGCGGCGGGACGGTTCGCGGCCAAGTGCTGGAGCTGGACCCGCCGGAGCGGGCGTATGCGGCGATGGACATCTTGGAAGGCTTCGAAGGGCCCGGACATCCGAAAAATTTGTACGAGCGCATCGAGACGACGGTGCGGCTGGCGTCCGGCGAAGACGTCGAGTGCTGCGCGTACGTCGCGCCCGACCGCACCAAAGCGGCGCTCGCTCGGGAAGCGGCGCTGATGCCGGACGGCGCGTGGGGGGAGGCGCCGTCATCGCGGCTGTATTTCGCCTACGGCTCCTGCATGAGCGAAGCTTCCTTCGGCGAGACGGCGCGGCGGTACGAACGTATCGGGCCAGCGCTGCTTCCGGGATATCGAGTCGCGTTTACGAAGCATTCGGGGAAGTGGAACGGCGCTGTCGCCGACATCGTCCCGACGACCGCCGAGGACGCGATGGAAGGCGTGCTGTACGTGCTTCCGGACGACCAGCTCGAAGCGTTGGACGCCCGCGAAGGAGCGAACCTGACGCCGCCCGTATACCGAAGGAAGGAAGTTTCGGTCGTCGTCGACGGGCTGACGCTCCCCGCGTTCACCTACGAGGTCGTCGAGAAGCTTGCCGAGGAGCGAGCGCCGTCAGACGCCTACGCTCAGACCATCTTGGAAGGGGCGAAGAGCCTAAGCGCCGGATATGTCGGTCGGCTCGTGGAACGGATGCGCGCGCTGCAAAGCAAGAAGTAAGAGGATATCGAAAAAGGAAGCCGGCCGCTTGGAGAGACGCCAAGCGGCCTTTGCGTCGTCGGAAGGGGGAATCGCCTACATAATGGAGGCTCGCGCATCGATCCCCACTCGACAACGGTCGACAACCTTATGTAATATGATAAGATATTGTCAGCGACCGAGGGGTGGCACTTTTTGGTATTTTCGAACTTGTTTTTCTTATATTTCTTCCTGCCCGCGCTGTTCCTGGTGTACATCGCGCGGAAGAACGCCGGCTACCGCAACTGGGTGTTGATTTTGTTTTCGTTTCTATTTTACGCCTGGGGCGAACCGGTATGGGTGGCGCTGCTGGCGTTTTGCGGCGTGACGGGGTATTATTTCGGGCGATGGATCGACGCGAACCGGGACGGACCCAAGGGCAAGTGGCTGCTGGGCGCCGCGGTCGCATTGAATCTATCGTTGCTCGGTTTCTTTAAATATATCGATTTCTTGATCGGCAACGTCAATGCGCTGCTGCCCGTCGAGCTGCCTTACGTCGGGGTCGCCTTGCCGATCGGCATCTCCTTTTTCACGTTCCAGATGATTTCTTATTTAATAGATGTCTATCGCGGGGACATTCGTACGCCGACCTCCCTTACGAAGGTGCTGTTGTACCTGTCTCTGTTCCCGCAGCTCATCGCCGGGCCGATCGTTCGATATACGGACATCCAGCACGAGATGGAAAATCGTCGCTTTCGTCTAGCGTCCTTCAGCGAAGGCGTCAGCCGGTTCGTCATCGGCCTCGGCAAGAAGGTCATACTCGCCAATACGGCGGGAGAGCTCGTACCGGTCTTTATGGACGGCTCCGCCGGCGAGATGTCCGTGCTCGGCGCTTGGTTCGGCATTACGCTGTACGCGCTGCAAATTTATTTCGACTTCTCCGGCTATTCGGACATGGCGATCGGCCTCGGGAAGATGTTCGGCTTTACGTATCCGGAAAACTTCCGTTACCCGTACGTCTCCCGTTCCGCGACCGACTTTTGGCGCCGATGGAATATGTCGCTCGGCTCGTTCTTCCGAGACTACGTCTATATCCCGCTCGGCGGCAACCGGCGGCTGCAGCTGCGGAACCTGTTCGTCGTTTGGTTTTTAACCGGGCTTTGGCACGGCGCCAGCTGGAACTTCGTCGTCTGGGGCTTGTACTTCTTCGTGCTGCTGCTCCTCGAGAAGTCGTTCCTGCTCCGATGGATGGACCGGCTGCCGCGGTTCGCGTCGCATGCGTATTTCGTCGCAATCATGCTGATCGGTTGGGTATTTTTTTACTTCACGGATTTAGGGCAGGCCGGGCGCTACCTCGGCGCGATGTTCGGTTTGTCGGGACAACCGCTCCTGGACACGCGGCTTGAAATCTACTTTTTCGACAATCTCTTCTTCTGGATCATTGCGATCATCGCCGCGACGCCGCTGCCGAGCGCCGTCGCTCGGAAGGCCGTCGCCGCGCTGTCCGCGATGCGGCCGTTGCGGGCGGTGTCCGTCTATGCCCAGCCGGTCTATCATTTCGTCGTCTTTCTTTGTTCGACCACGCTGCTCGTAGGCAGCACCTATAATCCGTTTTTATATTTCCGGTTTTAAGCGAGGGATGCGCATGAACGAGAAGAAAAGCCAACGGCTGAACGTCCTGTTGTTTCTCCTTCCGATCTTTATGTTTTTCGGCTTGAGCTGGTTCGCGGAGAAGGGCGAAGCGGTTTCGCTGCGCGAACAGCGGACGCTGAGCGCTTGGCCTGCCTTCACGCTGCAGTCGGTCGCTTCCGGGGAATTCGCCGCCGGCATAGAAAGTTATTTCGCGGACCGGTTTTCGTTCCGGGAGCGGTTCATCGCCGAGGGCAACCGGCTGAAGTCGCTGCGCGGGCTGCCGGAGGACGACGAGGTGACGATCGTCGCGACGCAAGGCAACAACATGCATCAGGTGCAGAGCGACGACCCGGTCGAGGCGGCGCCCGCATCCGGTCCGGTTGCGGAGAGCGGGGACGGAGGGACGAGCTCGCCGACGGAAGCGGAAGCCGAGCCCGCAGAGGAGCCGGCGTCTGCGCTGCAGGGCAATTACCTCGTCGTCGGGAATCGGGCGATGATCGTTTATTACTATACGCCGCTGGCGGCGAAGCAATACGCGGACACGCTGAACGCCTTCGCGGCGAAAGTCGGGGATCGGTACGGGTTGTCGACGATGATCGTTCCGTCCTCGATCGAATTTTTGGAAAACGAGAAATACCGGCGCCTCTCCCCGCCGCAGTCGGTCGCCCTCGACTACGCGGCGGAGCATCTGTCGGACGCCGTTCGCTTCGTTCCGGTCCGCGACGCGCTGGAGCGCCGAATGCAGGAATACGTGTATTTCCGTACCGATCACCATTGGACGGCATTAGGGGCATACTACGCCTATGAGGCGTTCGCGGAGACGGTCGGGCTCGAGCCGATGCCTATAGAAGACTATGTCCGGGAAGACCTCGGCGAGTTTCTGGGTACGACGTACGCCGCGACGCTGAGCGAAAGCGTGGGGGCCGAGCCTGACGATTTGACGGTCTATCGTCCGAACGTCGAGTATACGTACAAGAAAATCGTGAACGGGAAGCGCCTCGACGCGGAATTGATCGACAAGGAAGCGAAAGGGTATGCCGCGTTCTTGGGCGGCGATTCGCCGCTCAGCGTCATCGAGACGAAGCAGAAAACAGGGAAGCGGCTGCTCGTGTTCAAGGATTCGTTCGCGAACGCGTTCCTCCCGTTCCTGACGCCCCACTACGAGGAAATTCATATCATCGATTTGCGCCACTATTCCGGCGATGTATATGCTTATATGGAAAAGGAATCCGTTACGGATATCGCCTTCGTCAACAGCGTCGACGTTACGTCGCATCCGGGCTATACCCGCATCCTGGCGGAGAAGCTGGACCTCGAGGTCGAGGAGCCGAACTATCGATAAAAAGAACGCCCGAAGCCTTCGCCGGCATCGGGCGTTCTTTGTATGAGGGAGAGGATTAATGGCAAAACAATCCGAAATTTCTCAGCGGCCAGAACATGACGGGCTCGTTCAAAAAATACAGCATTTCTTCGAACCGAGCGACGGGCACGACCAGCAGCTCTTTATCGACGCTTCTCGCACGTAAATAGCCGTCGACCGGAACGAAGAGCGCCTTCGGCTTCGCGAGGGACGCGGCTTCGACGTACGCCTCGAAGGGTTCGACCATGCCGATCGACCCGTCCGCCGCCACGGTGCCGATCCCCATGACGGTCTGCCCTTGCGTCACGTCGCCCTCGACGGCATCGTTCCAACGGGCGAGCAGCTTCATGAGGGCATGCGGATCGGTTGCCGCGCCTTCCGTACGATACAGGGCTGGAGGCACCTCGAACGGCAGGGAGTAGAGCGCTGCGAAATCCTCGGACGCTTCAGGAGAAGCGAGCGGGGCGCCGGTCCGCGCGGCCTCTTCGGGCGCCGTACCCGCGGCCGACGCTTCGGTCCAAGAGCGCGCCAACCATTCGGCGGCGGCGACGGCGCGCGACTTGACGTTCGGGGCTAAGATGCGCCCGGCTTCGACGGAAGTCGAGTAGTCGCTCGGAGCGGAGGGGACCGGCTTGTGTACGCCGGGGACGGGAAGGAAGAGCAGGCACGCCGCCGCGAACAACGCGGTCGCGGCGCGACCGCGCAGCCGGCTCCCGCCTCCTCGGAGCTCGTAGGCGAACCACGCCATGCCGGCCGCTAGAAACATAATGAGTACCTGCATAGGAAATACTTTGAAGACAGTCAGCGTCGCGGCCGCGGCGAAGGAGATCGAGAACAGTCGCAAGACGACTGGCGGGACGCGGCGCGCGCGATCGGTCGCCGCCGACGCGCCGAAGAGCATCGCGGCGCCTCCGCCCGCGACAGGGGCCCAATCCGCATCGAGGACGAAGCCTCCGTACAGCGCAATTCCGGAGAGAATAAAGTACAGGGCGATGCCCGTCATCCGCATCATCTTCCTCGCCCTCCTCAATTTCGTATTGACGTATCGTGCAAGAATCCCTAAAATGATTCCGATAAACCTAGTAAACCTGTAGGAATAAAAATATTATAATCGCCAACAGGGAAAAAGTCACGGAGGAGAAGCAAATATGCGCAGCACACTTTGGAAAACAACGCTAAAGTCGGTCGCCGTTCTCGCGTTCGCTTGGACGACGGTCGCTTGCGGGGGGCAAGCGGAGCAAGGGCAAGGCGCGGGAGAAGCGCAAGTGCAAGAGGTGCACAAGCTTCGACTCGGTTATTTGAACGTCATGGACGACGCCCAGACGATTCTCGCGGATCGCGCGGGGCTATACGAGAAGCACGGACTCGACGTAGAGATGCAGTTGTTCTCGAGCGGCACGGATTTGATTAAGGCCATCGTCGGCGGCCAGCTCGACGCGGGCGTGCTCGGATTTTCGAATGCGTTGTCCTGGCTCGACAAAGGCGCCGATCTGAAAATCGTCGGCGGCGCGCAGATGGGCTATCACAGCATGCTCGTCGAAGAAAACAGCGGCATTGCGTCCGTCGAGCAGCTGAAGGGCAAGAGCGTCGCGTCCCAAAGCCAAGGCAGCACGGCCGACATCGTACTGAACGGCGTCGTCTGGAATCAAGCCGGCCTTGCGCGCGAGGACGTCGCGATGCAATATGTGTCGCCGGCAGTCGCCATTCAGTCGCTCGCTTCCGGGAAGGTAGACGGCGCGTTCGTATTCGAGCCGTATGCTTCGATCGCCAAGATGTCTTACCCGGTGAAAGAAATTTACGAGATCGGCCAACAATGGCCGTTCCCTTGCATGGTCGTCATCGCGTCGGGCGAGCTTGTCGGCTCGAACCAGGAAGCGGTCTATCGGATGCTCGACGCGCAGAAGGAAGCGATCGAGATGCTGGAGAACGATCCGGCGGGCGCGGCGAAATTCATTACGGACGACTTCATTACCGAGGATACGATCACGAAGCTGGACGGCACGGCCGTGCCGGCGGAGGACGTCATCCAAGCGTCGATCGAGTCGCAGCAATTTAATTGGAAAATTACGGAGCAAGATATCGGCCGCATGGAAGAGGTCGCGCAGATGATGGTCGACCAAGGCATTCTGACGGCGAAGCCGGACGTGCATACGGCGCTTGACTTGTCCTGGCAAGAACAAGTGCAGGAATAACCCGCGATGCGCAGCATTCGAAAGACGTGGCCCTTCTTCGCGGCCGTAGCGACGCTGCTCGCCTTGTTGCAAATCGGGTATTGGATGAATCCGATTCTCTTTCCGTCGATTCCGTCCGTCTTCGAGCGGTTAGGCCGGAGCCTCGGCGACGAACGGTTTTGGCAATCCTTAGGGACGAGTATGTACCGATTGTTCATCGGCTACCCGATCGCCTGCGTCGTCGCGGGCTTTCTGGGACTCATCGCCGGCTTATACCGCGGATTCGCGCTGTATATGCGCCGCTTAATCGCTATTTTACAATCGATCCCGCCGATCGCGTGGCTTCCGTTCCTGATGATTATTTTCGGCTTCGGCGACGTTCCGGTCATCCTCATCGTCATCTATGCGAGCTTCTTCCCGATGGCGCTCTCCGTCATGAACGGCGCGGAAGGCGTCGTCCGAACGCATATCGAGGTCGCGAAGGTGCTCGGGGCGAATAAGGCGCAGCTGCTCCGCAGGGTGTATTTACCCGAGACGTTCCCGTCCTTCATAACCGGCGCGCAAGTCGCCTTCGGCAACGCATGGCGTTCCTTGGTCGCGGGGGAGATGGTCGGCAGCGTCATGGTCGGACTCGGCTTCGCCAGTAAATTCGCCGGCGACGTCGCGGATATGGAAGGCGTCATCATGTATATCATCGTCATCGGCGTCATCGCGACGATTCTGGACCAAGTTCTCCTCGAGAAGCTAAAACGTAAGCTGCTGCGCTGGAGATACGCGGGCGGAGGGGAGGAGCGCTAATGCAAACGCTGGAGCTGCGCAACGTAAGCAAATCGTTCGGGTCGCTGCAGGTGCTCGACGGCATCGATCTCACCGTGCGCCAAGGCGAGTTCGCGGCGATCGTCGGGCCGTCGGGCTGCGGGAAGAGCACGGCGCTCCGCATGTTCGCGGGTTTGGAGAGCGCCACGGAAGGCCAAGTGCTGTCGGGCGACGCGCCGATCGACGGGCCGTCTCCGCAGCGAATGATGATTTTTCAGGAGCATGCGCTGTACCCTTGGCTCACCGTCGAGCGGAACGTCGGGTTGGGGCTGGAGCTGGGGAAGTCGAAGCCGTCGAAGGCGGAACGTCAACAGCGCATCAACGACGTCTTAGACAAGGTCAACTTGACCGGCTTTAATCAGTATTATCCGTCTCAGCTGTCCGGCGGCATGCGGCAGCGGGTCGCCATCGCGAGAGCGCTCGTCATGGACCCGGACATCTTGCTGCTCGACGAACCGTACGGCGCGTTGGACGCGATGACGCGGCTCAAGATGCAGAACGAGTTGATTCGGATTTGGCACGGATCCGGCAAGACGATGCTGCTAATTACGCACGACATCGACGAAGCCTTGTATCTAGCCGACAAAGTTTACGTCATGAGTCCGCGCCCGGGCCGGATCATTCGCACGATCGAGCTCGACGGGCCGCGCCCGCGCAATCGGAACAGCGCGGAATTCGTCGCGTACCGCCAAGAAATTATGAAGCTGTTGGGTTTGGATGAGTAAAATCGTAATGAGAGGGAGAGGATTTCGTTGCCCAAGATCGTATCGTCCGTGATCGAGCTGATCGGCGACACGCCGATCGTTCGACTCCGCCGGGTCGCGGCCGACGCTCCCGCCTCCGTCTATATGAAGCTTGAATATTTTAATCCCGGCAAGAGCGTGAAAGACCGCGCGGCGGCGAATATGATTCGCGTCGCCGAAGCGGAAGGGCGCATCGCGCCGGGGCGGACGACGGTCATCGAGCCGACGTCGGGAAATACCGGCATCGGACTCGCGATGGTATGCGCGGCGAAGGGATATCGTTGCATCATTACGATGCCGGACAACGCTACGAAAGAGCGCGTGAACGTCCTAAAGGCATACGGCGCCGAGGTGCATTTGACGCCGGCCGCCGAGCGGATGACGGGCGCGATCGACAAGGCGAACGCCTTGGCCGAAACCGTGCCCGACCCGTTCATCCCGATGCAGTTCGAGAACGCCGCCAATCCGGACGCCCACCGGGAGACGACGGCCGTGGAAATTTACGAGGCGTTCGAAGGGAAGCTGGATGCGCTCGTGCTGACGGCCGGCACCGGCGGAACGGTCACGGGCGTCGGGGAAGAGCTGCGGCGCCGCATTCCCGGTATCCGCATTTACGTTATCGAGCCGGCCGGTTCCCCGGTGCTGGCGGGCGGCGCACCCGGTCCGCATAAAATTCCCGGCACCGGGCCGGGCTTCGTGCCGGCCATTCTGAATCGGTCCGTCTTCGACCGCATTCTTCATATCCGGGACGAGGACGCGCAGCGCATGGCGCGCCGCCTTGCGAAAGAAGAAGGCATCCTCGTCGGCGCTTCCGCCGCCGCTTCGGCTTATTATGCCGTCGAGACGGCGAAGGAGCTGCCGCCGGGCGCCAGCGTGCTCAGCCTCGCGCCGGACAGCGGCGAAAGGTATTTGTCTTCGGATCTTTTCGGCGACGAAGAATAAACGGGTTTGTCGACGTCTTCCATTAGCGGGAGGGCGTTTTTTATTTCGGACGAGCCGGCCGGGGCGGAGGCGGCGCGGCGCCGCCTGCATAAGGCTTGTCAAAGCGGAATGCGGCAGGTACTATGTGGATAATGTCTGCGAACGGAATGCGGAAGGAAGAGCAGGATGCGAAAGATTGTAAACGATGCGCTTGAGGAGTCATTACGGCAATATGAGGGCCGCAAGGCGTTCGTCCATATGGAAGTGACGCCGGGCGGCTTCGTTCGCAATGCCGAGGTATCGGTCCTTCGGACGTATGTCGCCGGCAGCGGAACGTTCCGCGTGGCGCTGCGGCTGGCGAACGACGGCTGGATCCGCGTCGAAGGGCTGACGCATATGGCATTAGACGAACGAGGAAGCTTGCTGCTGGCAGGCCATGACGAGAAGGGCAGACTGACATCCGCGCTGCAGCTCGGATTCGGCCCATTCCCGGCATAAGAGGAGGGGGCGAACGGAATGAAGCATCAACCGAGAAGCGTTCTTTGCTTGCTCGCCCATCCGGACGACGAGACCTTCATCTGCGGCGGCACGCTGGCGCGTCTTTCGAAGCGAGGCGCGCGGGTCGTCGTCGTCTCCGCCACGAGGGGGGAGATGGGCCGCCGTATGGGGCTCCCCCCGTCGATCACGCGCGAATCGATGCCGGCCGTCCGCGAGGAAGAGCTGCGCCAAGCATGCCGGCATCTCGGGATCGAGCCTCCCGTCTTCTTAGGTCTTCGGGATAAGACGGTGGAGTACGCGGACTACGAACCGCTCGTCGATCGGCTAATGGCGCTCATCGCGTCCCACCAGCCCGACGTCGTCTTTACGTTCCATCCGGAATGGGGCGGACACCCGGACCATTGCGCGATCGGACGCGCGGCCGTGGATGCGTTCGACCGGCTGGGCGAACGACGGAGCGACTTGTACTTCATCTCGTTCGGCGACCCGTCGGAAACGATGGCGCGAACCGGACGGCACGAACTCGCGGACGCGGTTCGCGTCGACGTCACCGACAGCTTGCCGGAGAAGCTGCGGGCGTTCCGAGCGCATCGGTCCCAAACCGAAATGGACATGTGGCTTTGGCAGCCGGACGCCGCCGCGCTCGCACGATTCGGAGCGTTCGAATATTTCATCCTAGCTCGCAAGAGAGGGGCCTTCGAATTATGAAGAAAGTGTTTCTGGCGCAAATCGTACCCGCCGAGGTGGAACGGTACATCGAGGCGCATTGCGAAGTCCGCAAATGGGACCGGGAAGAGCGAATTTCTCGAGAGGCGCTGCTCGAAGCGGTCTCGGACGTCGACGGCCTGCTGCTGTCCGGCATGCCAATCGACCGGGAGCTGCTGGACCGCGCGCCGAAGCTGAAGGTCGTGAGCAATGTATCCGTCGGATACAACAACTTCGACCTGGTCGCCATGAAGGAGCGCGGGGTCATCGGAACGCACACCCCCGGCGTGCTCGACGAGACGGTCGCGGATCTCGTCTTCGCCCTGATTCTTGCCGCGGCGCGGCGCGTGCCCGAGCTGGACCGGCTCGTGAAGGAAGGGCGGTGGGCGAAGGGGAACGACCGTCCGTTATTCGGCACGGACGTGCATCACGCGAAGCTCGGCATCGTGGGCATGGGCCGCATCGGCGAAGCGGTCGCGAGGCGCGCGAAACTCGGGTTTCTTATGGACGTCGCGTATTATAATCGTTCGCGCAAGCCGGAGACGGAAGCGCGCCTCGGCGTCGCCTACGCGCCGCTGGATACGCTGCTCGCGGAAAGCGACTTCGTCGTCTTGATGCTGCCGCTGACGGATGCGACGAGGCGATTCATCGATCGGGAGAAGCTGGCGCTCATGAAGCCATCCGCTTACTTGATCAACGCCTCGCGCGGGCAGACGGTCGACGAAGCGGCATTGGTCGAAGCGCTGGCGGCAGGCCGGCTTCGCGGCGCCGCGCTGGACGTCTACGACGAAGAGCCCGTCCCGAAACATCATCCGCTGCTGCAGCTGCCGAACGTGGTGACCTTGCCCCATATCGGCTCCGCGACGGAAAAAACACGCTTCGACATGGCGCTGCTTGCGGCGCAAAACCTCGTCAAAGCTGTAACGGGCATGACGCCGCCGAACATTGTACCTGAGCTGCGGCCGGGCGAATAACGAAACGAAGGGGATCGGACGTTCCGGCCGCCGTCCAGCGGGAGGAACGACGACTGGGTGCTCGTGCTGGGGGCGCGCCGCCGTTAGGATGCGGTCGACGCTGCCGCAGCTATCGCTTTGAGGCGGATCATGACGCGCGTTCCGACTCCTTCTTCGGATTCGACATAGAGATACTGGAGGACGCATATACGCCGCGCACGGGAGGGACGGTACGTTATGCCGCAATTGACGGTAAGAGGGATAGGGCAAGAGCAATTGGCCGCGATCAGTAAGCCGCTCGTGGAGGAGCTGGCGCGCATTTGCGAGACGACGGTCGACAATTTCACCATCGATCGCTTGACGGTCGACTCGGTTTTCGATGGACATCCGGCGGCGACATACCCTTTCATCGAGGTAGCCTGGTTCGACCGGGGGCGCGAAGCGCGGAACCGGTTCGCCGAAGCGACGACGCGTCGGCTCCGGGAAGCGGGCGTCCTCGAGGTGGAAATCGCGTTCAAGGCATACGCCCCGGACGCCTATTACATCAATGGGGAACCTTGCGACTAAACTGCTGAAGCGTCATGTACGCCAGCATTTGCCGAACGTTGCGGTGAAACTTTAGGACAATGCGGCGCGAGAGATCGCCATACCGGGTCGGCCGCGTCCCGACGCGCCGGATGGAGGAAGTACGCCTCCGGCGTCCGCAACGCGCGCTGCAGCTCTTCCCACGTCATATCTTCCCCGCATCTCACGAATGCGGCCATGGTTTCGGGATAGGAACGAATGCGCGCTCCCGCGCGCAACGCGAGGGTAGGCAGCAACAGCTCCTCCAGCGCGAATACGCGACTCGATGCCAGCAACCCTTCCAAGGCCGACCGCCTCGCCGGCGTGAGGTCGGCAAGCACGCGGCGTATCGTATCGCGCGTGTATACTTGCATCGGGTTGAACGTGCCGCAGAACCCTTCGGTCCCGAAGAAAGGCTGCCAGCGATCCCATTCCTCCCAAAGCATCTTTCCCGGAATCCAGTGCGGCAGCTCGAACGGGCTCCGTTGCATCGTCATATTCACGCCCATCGCATCCGCATCCGACATCGCGCCTCTTAGCGCCTGTTCGAAACCCTCGCGAACGAATAGGACGTCCGAGTCGACGCCGACCAAGTAATCGTAGCCAACCCGCTCGGTTTCAAGCCACAACGCGGTATCCAGCAAGAAACGCTCGAGTCTTCCATACTGCAGCGGCCGGCTGTAAGGACAGACGGGAACGCCCAGCGTCGAACCGAAATCCGGGTCGGTCCCCCCGTTGTACAACACGATTTCGGCGTCCGCGTTATATCTGCGAATATTTCGAATTTGACTTGCGGCGATGCCCGCATCGGCGTGCGCCAGTATTGCGAAACAAATCATTCGTCAACCCCCCCGCCCCCGAGGGCTTCGCGCCCATGGAATTTCATTTCCCTTATTCCCAATTCATGCCGTCGCGACATGTGCCGTGCCGACTCCTGTCTACGCACATAATTTAGTTTTAAAAGCGCGAGAAAGGAAGGGATGCTATGGCGCTCCACCCGTCGACTCTTACCGTCATTTGGGGTTGCTATCAAGGCGGCGTCGAAACCGCGATCTATTATCGTACCAAACAGCTTAACCGTTCCGACGGTATGTCGCATGTATACTTCTATTACCCGGGCATGGGGGTAGAGAGCTACAGCGAAATTCCGCATCGCATCTCGTCGCAACGCAGCGATTTTTTGGCCTACCTGAACAAGCACCGGTTCGACTATGTCACATTCGTGAACACGTTATACAATCTGGATCTCGTCGCGCAGTCCGTCGCCCCGGCGAAGGTGCTGTACGAAATCCACGGATACGGCAGCCTGATG
The DNA here is from genome assembly GCF_035645235.1 of Paenibacillus sp. Taxonomy (GTDB): domain Bacteria; phylum Bacillota; class Bacilli; order Paenibacillales; family YIM-B00363; genus Paenibacillus_AE. The sequence continues at coordinate 288 of NZ_DASQMZ010000066.1, read as the reverse complement.
GCGGAGGAGCTGGAACGAATCGACCGCGGGGAAGACGGGGGACTGGTTCGAGGCGTCGTCGCGCCTAGCCCGTCGGTCGCAGCGTGGGCCCGGTCCTTCTTGAAAAATAGAACGGACGTCGACGTATTCGTGGCGACGAATACGCTCGACTTGGATCGGTTCCGATCGACGCCGGAGCTCGAGCCGTTCCTCCAACATACCCGGCTGCGCAACGCGTGGCTGAATTCTCCGCTGCTCGGCTGGGTCGGTCGGCTCGACGGGAATAAAAACTGGAGCCTGCTTCTGGAT
>NZ_DASQMZ010000065.1:0-63022 GCF_035645235.1 Paenibacillus sp. | reverse complement strand
GGACCGGGATGGACGTACCGCTGGTGTACCAGTTGTTCCGCCAGGAGCATCGCTGGGTAGCCAAGTACGGAAGGGATAAGCGCTGAAAGCATCTAAGCGTGAAGCCCCCCTCAAGATGAGATTTCCCTGCTTGAAGACCCCTTGTAGACGACAAGGTTGATAGGCTCGAGGTGGAAGCGCAGCAATGCGTGCAGCTGACGAGTACTAATCGGTCGAGGACTTATCCTCAAAGCTTTCCGGAGGAAAGCTGCTTCGGAAGCATAAGATACTTCGGACGTTTCGCATCCAGTTTTCAAGGAGCAAGTCTCCTTGAACCGATTCACCCGTTGTTTCTTGGCGGAAACAACACCCTATGCGGACGTGGCTCAGTGGTAGAGCATCGCCTTGCCAAGGCGAGGGTCGTGGGTTCGAATCCCATCGTCCGCTCCAGATCTTGAATGGTGCGCCTTGAACGATTGCGTTCAAGGCTTTTTTCTGTTTCTTTCGGGTTGTCCCGGCGCCGGCGAATTTGTTACAATGAGCCGTACGCACAGGCGAGAGGAGCGGTGAGCATGGAGAAGGTGCGCTGGGGAATCATCGGTTGCGGCGCGGTGACGGAGGTAAAGAGCGGTCCTGCGTTCCAACAGGCGGAAGGATCGGAATTAGTCGCCGTCATGCGGCGCAACGGCGCGCTTGCGAAAGATTACGCGGAACGGCATGGGGTGCCGCGATGGTACGACGACGCGGACCGTCTCCTCGCGGACCCGGAAGTCGACGCGGTATACGTCGCGACGCCGCCGGATTCCCATATGAAGTACACCTTGAAAGCAGCGCTCGCCGGCAAACCGGTCTACGTCGAGAAGCCGATGGCTCGGAACGAGTCGGAGTGCATCCAGATGATTCAAGCGTGCGAAGCGGCGGGCGTTCCGCTGTTCGTGGCATACTATCGGAGGATGCAGCCTCGTTTTCTAAAAATAAAGGAGTTGCTCGACAGCGGCGCCATCGGGGACGTTCGGTTCGTACATAATGTATTTCTGCGAACGCCCACGCCGTACGATCCGAGCACGTCTTGGCGGCTCAAGCCGGAAGTCGGCGGCGGCGGTTTATTCCCGGATTTGGCCAGTCACACCTTGGATTTGCTCGATTATTTCTTAGGGCCGGTCCGACGGGCGACAGGCATGGCGGGAAATCAATCGGGCCGATTTGCGGTGGAGGATATCGTGACGATGGCGTTCGAATTCGAATCCGGCGCGATGGGGACGGGCGTCTGGTGTTTTGAGGCGGCCGCGGCCGAGGATCGGTGCGAGATCGTCGGGAGTCGAGGAAAAATTACGTTCGCCACCTTCGCCGACGAGCCCGTTCGGTTAACGACACCCGAAAGCACGCAGGAATGGCTCATCCCCCAGCCGAAGCACGTCCAGTTGCCGCTCATTCAGAGCGTCGTGGACGAACTGCGGGGGCGGGGCGCACGCTGTCCGAGTACGGGGCGCTCGGCCCTTCGAACGAACCGTACGATGGATGCGGTTCTTGCAACCTATTATTTTTTTTCGCCCACAAGAAAATAAGAACCTTGTAGCTAGTTCCCGCTAGCATATACTGGTATAATATTGTTCAAACAAACTTAAAAACAAAGGACGACTTTTCGGAACAATGGACAAGCCTTTACTATTATTGGTGGATGACGACCGAGCGGTCAAGCATCTGCTGTCGGAGACGCTGGAACTGGAAGGCTTTCTCGTCATGACGGCGGGGAACGGCATCGATGCGCTCAAATTAATCGAGGAATACCGCTTCGACTTGATCCTCCTTGATATTATGATGCCGGGCATGGACGGGCTCGAGGTTTGCAAACGAATTCGAGATCAATACCCGGGGCCGATCGTCTTGGTGAGCGGCCGCGATCGGAACGCGGACAAGGTCATCGGATTGAGTGTCGGCGCCGACGACTACATTACGAAGCCGTTCGAAATCGACGAAGTCGTTTCCCGCGTGAAAGCTCATCTCCGCAGAGAGCAGCGCTCCCGCTCTACTCGCAAATCGACGGATTCGGTATTATCCTTCGACGGCGGAACGCTCGTAATTCACAAAGACACGTATGAAATCTATCTTCATCAGGAGCGGGTCGAGTTATCTACGAAAGAATTTCAGATTCTTACTTATTTAGCCGAACAGGAGGGACGAGTCGTATCTCGAGAAGAAGTGTACGAAGCCGTATGGGGAGAGCAAGATACCGGCGATATTCATACCGTAACCGTACATATTAAAAACCTAAGAGCGAAGATCGATCCGCAGAACCGGTATATCAAGACCGTCTGGGGCTCGGGTTATAAATTTACAGGCGAGAAGGATTGAGACGCCCCCTTTCTCCATTGTCGCGTCGCGGCAAGAGAAGGGGGTGATTTCATATGTGCTGTCAGAAACAATCCGTAAGAGGGGAACGGCGGGGCATGAGTAAATATATCGAATTATTCATCCAGCAGTTCGGGCAAAGAATACGGGATGTGCTGCAACGGGAAGGCGACATTCCGGAGGTCGAGCTGTTTCGATTGGTTCATACGGCGAAGGGGACGGCCGGTACGGTCGGTCTGCCGGAATGGTCCGAGATCGCAAGCGAGCTGCTTGCGCTCCTGCGCGAGGACGGCCGGCGCACCTTTACGGCAGCCGAAGCGGAGATGCTGCTCGCGCCTTTGCTTCATGTCGCCAGCGGAACCGCCGTGGCCGCAGCTTCGGAAACGGTCGGGCGCACGGCGCCCACGGAGCCGATCGTCGCGAACGGTCCGTGGAATATCGCCGTCGTCGACGACGATCCGATTTTGCGAACGATGCTGAGCCGTCGGCTCGGGAGGCTTGTCGGCGATTTCGACGAAGTCGCGGTGAAAGCGTACGAGGACGGGGGAGCGTTCCTCGCGGACGATTGGCATCGAGGGGACGTGCCGTGCTTGCTGTTATTGGATCGAAATATGCCGCGTATGAACGGCATGGAAGTGCTGCAGCGGCTGCGCAGCGTCGATCCGGCGCATCGGTACCGGATCTTGATGCTGACCGGCATCGAGGACGACGAGGAAGTCGCGAAGGCGCTGGAGGCGGGCGTCGACGATTATATGACGAAGCCGTTCGGCATGGCCGAATTGGAAGCTCGCGTTCGCAAAATGCTCAGAGGCCGGTAACCGATGTCGGCTATGGCGTTGGTATGGACGGCGATCGGAGGCTGTACGATCCTCCTTTTCGTGTTATACGGGTATGTGGTGCTGGCGAAAAGACGGTGGCTCCGAGCGGGACGGTTCGTGGAGGACCGCTTGGAGGCGATTGAGGCGGCTTTGCAGCGCAATGCGGATGCGAAGCTTCCGCTCGACGCCCTCGTCGCAATGGCGGCGAAGCATCGCGCATGGCGGGTTGCGACCCAGGACTTCTTGGCGCGGAGGGCCGCGCTCGGGGGCACGGACGAGGAAGTCGAGCGTACCCGCGCGTTGGCCAGAGCCTGCTTTGCCGATGCGTACCGGCGCGGATTGACGGCGGGGCGGTGGAGCGAACGCATGAACGCGATCGGATATATTGCGCTTTTCCGTCTGGAGGAGTTTTGGCCGGAGCTGGCGTGGGCGCTGAACGACGAAAGACGAACGCAACCGGAGCGGATGCTGGCGCTTCGCGCGCTTGCGACGTTGCAGCGCGTCGAAGCGATCGATTTTTTGGCCGCTTCCCCGAAAGGCTTGACGGATCACGACATCCGCCATGCGCTCATGCCGCTCGGCGAGGGGGTGCTGCACCGCTGCTGCGTCTCGTTCGACAACTTTGCGCCTTGGGTGCAAACCAATATTTTGGATGTGCTGCGCGTTCGAAATATTCGGGACGAAGCGACGCTGCGGCTGTTCGAACGAGCGCTCCGGTCCGACTCCGTCGAGCTTCGCATCCGGGCGATGAAAGGGATCGCGAACTTCGGTACCGTCGGGGAAGAAGCGGAGGAAGCGTTCCTTGCGCGGATGGTCGATTGGCGGGGAATGCATTGGTCGGAAAAGCTGATGGCGGCTCGCTGGATGGGCGCGATTCCGAACGATCGCTATCCGCCGCTGCTGGAGCAAATGCTGGAAGACGCGCACCATGCGGTTCGCTATCAAGCGATGCAATCGTTAATGGAGTACCCCGGTCGACGGGCGAGACTGGAACGGTTGTCGGCTGCGCAGTCGGATCGCTTCGCCGGCGTATTAGCGCAAGAAATGATGGAGAGATACGGCTATGAGCGACATCGGGCATGAATGGATAAGAGGCGCGGCCGAAGTCGCGGCCGTCGTCGCGTTTTGGTATGTCGGCGCGGTGCTGGCGTTTTATTTGCTGCAGCTCGCGATCGCGATGCGCAAGCTGGCGAAGGAGGAGGGACTGGCGCCGCTGCAGCTCCAAGAGCTGCAGCATTCCGCGTTCACGCCGCCGCTGTCGATTCTCGTGCCGGCATATAACGAAGAACGGAATATCGTCGACAGCGTCCGATCGCTGCTCGGAATCAACTACGGCCTTTTCGAAATTATCGTCGTGAACGACGGCTCCAAGGATCGGACCGTCGAGGAGATGCTTCGAGAGTTCGACATGTTCGAAATCAGGAGCAAATCGCAGTGGTCCGAGCTCCCGAAAACTACGCAGCCGGTGCGGCGCGTGTTCGGCTCCAAGCGGCATGCGAATTTGTTTTTGGTCGATAAGGCGAACGGCGGGAAGGCGGATGCGCTGAACGCCGGCATTCTGTATTCGCGATACCCGTATTTCGTCTCGTTGGACGGCGATACGGTGCTCGATCCGGATGCGTTCGTGCGGATTATGAAGCCGATTCTCGAAGCGAGGCCGGGCGAGGAGATCATCGCTACGGGCGGCAGCATCGGAATCGTGAACGGGAGCGGGGTCGATTCCGGCTATTTGCGCCGGGACGACGTCCGGCTTTCCGGCAATCCGCTCGTCGCCATGCAGGTCATCGAATATTTGCGGGCGTTCTTGATGGGGCGCATCGCGCTTAGCGAGATGAGGCTGCTATTGATCGTCTCCGGCGCGTTCGGCGTCTTCCGCAAGGATTGGGTCATCGAGGCGGGGGGCTACGAGACCGGCACGATCGGGGAGGACATGGAGCTTGTCGTTCGGTTGCACCGGCTGATCCGGGAGAAGCGGAGCCAAGCGCGGATCGCGTATATTCCCGATCCGGTCTGCTGGACGGAGGCGCCCGAGACGCTTGCCGTATTGAAGCGGCAGCGCAGCCGCTGGCAGCGAGGATTGTTCGAGAGCTTATGGAAGCATCGAGGCATGCTGTTTCGCCCAAAATACGGACGGATCGGACTGGCGGCGATGCCGTATTTTCTAATCGTAGAATTGTTCGGCCCGATCGTCGAACTGGCGGGGTACGCCGCGGTCGTGTTCGGTTATTTTCTCGGCGCGCTGAATATCGGCTTCGTCGTTACCTTCGCGTTGTTAATTTTGTTATACGGTTCCCTGCTTTCCGCCGGCACCGTCCTGCTCGAAGAACTCAGCTTGAAAAAGTATAACCGCGTCTCGGACGTCACGAAGCTGTTCCTCTGCGCGTTAACCGAAAGTTTATGGTACCGACCGCTGATGCTATGGTTCCGGCTCGTCGGGCTCGTCGAGGCGATCCGCGGCAAGAAGCATGGGTGGGGCGACATGGCGCGGCGCGGGATTTCGGTCCGTCGAAAGTGAAGAAAGCGCGCGCGATCGGGAGGCGGGGGCGGAATTCAAATAAAGCTACAGACGGAAAGGGTGTTTCGCGTGAACGAACGAATCATCGCCGAAGCGGAACGGTGGGCGAAGGAAAAGCTGGGCGGGGACAGCAGCGGTCACGATTGGTGGCATATCGAACGCGTGCGGCGCATGGCGGTTCGTCTGGCGCGGCGGACGGGCGCGGACGGGTTCGTCTGCGAGATGGCGGCGCTGCTGCACGACTTGGCGGACGAGAAGCTGTTCGGCGACGAGGAAGCGGGCCTAAGGGACATTCGCCGGTGGCTCGGCGAACAGGGCGTCGACGAGGGATCTGCCGAACGTATCGTCGACATCATCGCGAGGCTATCCTTCAAAGGCGGCGGCCGCGCCAGCATGCCGACCTTGGAGGGACAAGTCGTGCAGGACGCCGATCGACTGGATGCGCTCGGCGCGGTGGGCATCGCCCGCACGTTCGCCTATTCGGGCTGGAAAGGTCAGCCGATGCACGATCCCGCGCTGCCGCCTCGCGAAGCGATGACCGCCGAGGAATACCGGAAAGGGAAAAGTACGGCGTACAATCATTTTCATGAGAAGTTGTTAAAGCTGAAAGCGTTCATGAATACGGAGGAAGCGCGGCGCATCGCGGAAGAACGGCATCGGTACATGGAGTCGTTCTTGGCAAGATTCGAAGCGGAGTGGAACGGGACGGACGAAGCGTAAAAAGGGGGCTTTCTCGCCGATGCAAGGGCGGGGGGCCTTCTTTGCGTTCGGCAGGGCGTCAAGTGGAAAATGTTTGTCGGAGATGGTATGGTATGGGGGAGAATTCGAGCCGAAAGGGGCATCGACATAAATGAAGCAAAGCACGATGACAACAAGCACCGAAATCAAGGACCGCGCGATTCTGGTGAGCCTCGTCACCGGCGATGAAAACGACGATTTGATTCAATATTCTTTGGAGGAACTCGTCCGACTGGCGGAAACGGCCGGCGTCGAAGTGTTGGACACGGCGTTGCAGAAGCGCGAGAAAGCGGACAGTAAGTGGTTTATCGGCAAGGGAAAGGTAGAAGAGGTTCGCGTCCGGCTCCGCGAGCTGGAGGGCACGACCGTCATCTTCAATCAGGAGCTGTCCGGCGGGCAGGTTCGCAACCTCGAAGAAGCGCTTGACGCCAAGATCGTAGATCGGACGCAGCTCATTCTCGACATCTTCGCGCAGCGCGCAAAGACGAGGGAAGGCATATTGCAGGTTGAGCTGGCCCAACTGAGCTACCTGCTGCCGCGGCTGTCCGGACACGGGAAAAATTTGTCGCGCCTCGGCGGCGGCATCGGGACGAGAGGCCCCGGCGAGACGAAGCTGGAGACCGACCGCCGGCATATTCGGAACCGGATAACCGATCTTCGGCGCCAACTAGACGAGGTTACGCGGCACCGAAAGCTCCATCGAGAGCGGCGGAAGAAGAGCGGCGTGTACCAGGTGGCCCTTGTCGGGTACACGAATGCCGGCAAGTCGACGCTGCTGAACCGAATGACGAATGCGGACGTCTATGCGGAAAATTTGCTGTTCGCCACGCTCGACCCGACGTCGCGGAGCATGCCGCTTCCGTCGGCAGGCGAGGTCGTGCTGACGGACACGGTAGGGTTCATCCAGCAGCTGCCGCACGATCTTGTAGCCGCCTTCCGAGCGACGCTCGAGGAGGTGCTTGAGGCGGATTTGATTTTGCACGTCGTCGACGCGTCTTCGCCGATGCGCGAAGAACACATCCGCGTCGTCGAGGAAGTCCTGAAGGAGCTGGGCGCCCAAGGGAAAGAAACGATCACGGTGTACAACAAAATCGACCTGTGCGCGCCAGGGGATTGCGATATGATTCCTTCCGGTCCGGACGCGATCCAGCTGTCCGCGTTGAACGACGCGCATTTGGACGCATTGAAGGACATGCTGGAACGTCGTTTGATGGGGGAAGTCGTTACGTTCCGGTTTCCGATCGAACGCGGGGATTTGATCGCCTTGGCCTACCGAACCGGGGACGTGCTCGAATCGGAGACGGAGGACGACGCGGTGAAGATGACGATTAAGCCGCAATCGAAAGCTTACGCGTCGGTTGCCGCAAAGTTGGAGCCATTTCTTTTGAAGTGATAAGTATATGATAGGTTGGTGGAAGGTAATTGAACATAAATGAGTTACATCCAAGACTTCGTGACGCCGTAGCGGCGGCCGAGCAGATCGCCGAACCCCGGCTGCGGGACATCGATCGGTTGATCGACGTCAATCAATGGAAGACGATTCGGGCGTTCCAAGCGCATAAAGTGAGCGATTTTCATTTCCACGGATCGACCGGGTACGGCTACAACGATCGCGGGCGCGAGACGTTGGACGAGGTTTATGCGACGGTGTTCGGGGCGGAGGCGGGACTTGTCCGGCCCCACTTCGCTTCCGGCACCCATACGATCGCGACGGCGTTGTTCGGGGTGCTCCGGCCGGGCGACGAGCTGCTGTTCGTGACCGGCTCGCCTTACGATACCTTGCATAAGGCGATCGGCGCCGAGGGGGACGGAACCGGCAGCCTTCGCGACTGGGGGGTCAAGGTAACGATCGTGCCGCTGACGCCGGAGGGGCGCGTCGACTGGCCGGCGGTGGAGGCGGCTTGGAATCCGGCGGTGAAGGTCGTCGCGATGCAGCGGTCCCGGGGGTACGAATGGCGCGCTTCGTTCACGGTGGAAGAGCTCGGCGAGATGGCGAGGCGGGCCAAAGCGTTGAATCCGGAAGTCATTACGTTCCTTGACAATTGCTACGGCGAGTTCACCGAGGAACGAGAGCCGACGGAGGTCGGGATCGATTTGATGGCCGGCTCGCTGATCAAAAATCCGGGAGGCGGCATTGCGCCGACCGGGGGATATATCGTCGGGCGCCGCCGGCTTGTCGAGCTGTCGGCGTACCGGCTTACCGCGCCGGGGATCGGAGCGGAGGTGGGGTCGATGTTAGGCGCGACGCGTCCGATATATCAAGGCTTGTTTTTGGCGCCGCACGCGGTCGGGCAAGCGCTCAAGGGAGCGGTGTTCGCCGCGGCGCTGTTCGACGCGCTGGGCTTCGTCACCCATCCGAGGTGGGACGAACCGCGCTCGGACATCATTCAAGCGGTTCGATTCAAGGAGCCGTCGCAGTTGATCGCGTTCGTGCAGAGCGTGCAGCGCGCTTCCGCGGTCGATGCGCATGTCGTTCCCGAGCCATGGGATATGCCGGGGTACGAGCACCCGGTCATAATGGCCGCCGGCACGTTCATTCAGGGCGGAAGCCTTGAATTCAGCGCGGATGCGCCGATCCGGGAGCCGTACACGGCTTATATGCAGGGGGGTCTAACATACTCCCATGTGAAGATAGGTGTCGTTTCCGCTGTGCAGCGTATGATGGAAGAAAAATTGTTGTGAATAATTATTACATATAACCTAACACGAATTGACAAGTATCCGTCATTTCGCTAAAATGTACTGTAGCACTTATAAACGCTGGAAGGTTGATGTATAATGGGTGATGAAATTCGCCGCAATATGGCTTTGTTCCCCATCGGAATCGTCATGAAGCTGACCGATTTGACGGCGAGACAAATTCGCTATTACGAGCAACATGAACTCATTATGCCGGCTAGAACGTCTGGAAACCAACGTCTGTTTTCTTTCAATGACGTCGAGCGTCTGCTCGAGATCAAAGCGCTGATCGAGAAAGGCGTCAATATCGCGGGCATAAAGCAAGTTTTACTGCCGGTCAACAAGGAATCTGACGATGCCACGGTGTTGAACGAACATACGGAAGTCAAGCGGCGCGAGCTGACCGACAAGCAGCTTCATAAGATGCTCAAGCAACAGCTGCTTGGCGGGAATCGAAGAGGGCAGGTTTCGCTCATTCAGGGCGAGTTGTCCCGGTTTTTTAATACTTAGTTTCTTTGATGGGAGAGAAGCGCATTGGGTTACACGAAGGACGACATTATGCGAATCGCGAAGGAAGAGAACGTTCGCTTCGTACGACTGCAATTCACGGACTTGTTGGGCGTTATCAAGAACGTGGAAATCCCGGTCAGCCAATTGGAGAAAGCGCTTGACAACAAGATGATGTTCGACGGATCTTCCATCGAGGGCTACGTTCGAATCGAAGAGTCGGATATGTATTTGTACCCTGATTTGGACACGTGGGTCATCTTCCCGTGGGTCACGGACGACCGCGTCGCGCGGCTGATTTGCGATATTTACATGCCGGACGGCACGCCGTTCGCCGGCGACCCTCGCGGCATCTTGAAGCGGGCGCTTCGCGAGGCGCAAGAGATGGGTTACACGACGATGAACGTGGGGCCGGAGCCGGAGTTTTTCTTGTTCAAGACGGACGAGAAAGGCAATCCGACGCTCGAAACCAACGACCAGGGCGGATATTTCGATCTTGCGCCGACCGATCTCGGCGAAAACTGCCGACGCGAAATCGTCGTCGTGCTCGAGAAGATGGGCTTCGAGATCGAGGCGTCTCACCACGAGGTCGCCCCGGGCCAACACGAAATCGACTTCAAATATTCGGACGCGGTGCACGCGGCCGACCAAATCCAGACGTTCAAGCTTGTCGTTAAGACGATCGCGCGGAAATATAACCTTCACGCATCGTTTATGCCTAAGCCGCTATTCGGCATGAACGGTTCTGGCATGCACTGCCACCAATCGTTGTTCATGGGCGACCAGAATGCCTTCTACGACGAGAACGACCGCTTAGGCCTTAGCGTGACGGCCCGCCAGTATATGGCCGGCGTGCTGAAGCATGCCCGCGGTTTCGCGGCCATTACGAACCCGACGGTTAACTCTTACAAGCGGCTTGTGCCGGGGTACGAGGCGCCGGTGTACGTCGCATGGTCGGCTAGCAACCGTTCCCCGATGATTCGGATTCCGGCTTCTCGCGGCCTCAGCACCCGGATCGAGGTGCGCAACCCCGACCCGGCGGCCAATCCGTATTTGGCGATGGCGGTCATGCTCGCAGCCGGGCTCGACGGCATCAAAAACAAGATGTCGCTGCCGGCGCCGGTCGACCGGAACATCTACATTATGAGCGAAGACGAGCGGGAATCGGCAGGCATTCCGAGCCTGCCCGCCAGCCTGAAGGAAGCGCTCGACGAGCTGCTTGGCGACGAAGTAGTCTGCGACGCGCTCGGCGATCACGCGCTCGCGCATTTCGTCGAGCTGAAGGAAATCGAATGGGATATGTACCGTACGCAAGTGCATCAGTGGGAACGCGATCAGTATTTAGCGCTGTACTAAGCCGTACGTCATAGCGAGTTCCCCCGCGCGCGGAAGCGGACTGCGCCAGGGGAAGAGGAGGAGCCTCCCTCTTCGACTGGAATCCTGAAACTTGGGATTCCGGGCGAAGGAGGGAGGTTTTTTTCGTTGAGGACCGGGACACGCCGGAATAAAAAAACGCCCCGCGCCTTATTGCAAGGGCGAGGCGCGGGAACGACGCGGCGGCAGGTTTAATGAATTTCGCGGAAAAGGCCGATGACTTTCCCGAGTACGGTGACGTGGTTGTAGCGGAGCGGCTCCATGGTCGGATTCTCAGGCTGCAAACGGATATGATCGCGCTCTTTATAAAACGTCTTGACGGTCGCTTCGTCATCCTCCGTCATCGCGACGACGATATCGCCGTTGGAGGCGGTTTGCTGCTGTCTGACGATGACATAGTCTCCGTCTAGAATGCCCGCTTCGATCATGCTCTCGCCGACGACCGACAGCATGAATACCTCGTCGTCGCGCACCATGTGGGACGGGAGCGGGAAATACTCCTCGACGTTCTCGACGGCCGTGATCGGCATGCCGGCGGTTACCTTGCCGACGAGCGGAACGCGAGCGACCGCGAGACGTACCATTTGGATTTCGTCCTCGTCCCCGAGCAGCTCGATCGCCCGCGGCTTCGTCGGGTCGCGCCGGATGAACCCCTTCTTCTCGAGTCGGTCGAGATGGCCGTGAACGGTGGAGCTGGAGGCCAAACCGACGGCTTCTCCGATCTCGCGGACGGAAGGCGGATACCCCTTCTCCCGGACTTCGCTTCTAATAAATTCTAAAATTGCTTGTTGTCGATTCGATAGCTTGGTCGTCATATTCGATCACTCCAAGGATTGGTAATAAATTATTTGAAGTATAACATAGAACCGGAGTTCGTACAAACATAAGTTCGAGTTCGGTTCAATAACGAGAACAAAAGTTCTCTAAAATCGTTGACACAAACGGGTGTTCGTGTTACATTCAAATCAGAACAAATGTTTCGGAACAGACGTTTGGAGGATGATGAGAAGATGACGATGAGAAGGACTACATACAAACAGAACAGAACGAATGCAGGCAAGGTGTTCTTGGCAAGAATTTTATTGTTCTTAGCATTGGTCGGGATCGGGGCGACGTCGGGGGTCATGATTCATGCCCATGCGATGAACCCGGGAGAGGCTTCGCTCGAGCTCGAAGCGGCCGCTCTCGACAATCCCGGAGATGCCATTGGAGAGCGGCCTGCCTCCCCTGCGGCGGTACTATGCGTCGAGCCCGGGGACACGCTGTGGGCGATCGCCAAGAAGTATGGGCCGGAGGATGTGCCGACGAAGAAGTACGTGCAACAAATTCTCGAAGCGAACGAGCTCGACTCGGCGGCGCTCTCCGTCGGTCAAGTGTTGGTGCTCCCGTAAGTTTGATGCAGTTGTCCGACGACGCGGGTTTCGCGTTCTTCCCGAAGCCGCTTGCCCCCTCCCGGGGCAAGCGGCTATTCTCTTTTTCTGCGCCTTGACTTGACTCTCGGTCCTGTGTCAAAGTAGTTGAAAGAAAGGAGAAGGTCATCATGTTATCCGCACGCATACAACGCATTAACGAGCTCGCCCGCAAACAGAAGGCCGTCGGTCTGACGGACGCCGAGAAGCTGGAGCAAGCCGAATTGCGAAAACAATATATCGATAACCTAAAGGCGTCGCTGAGACAACAGTTGGATTCGATCGAATTCGTAGACGACGACGGAGAGAAGGGCTGAGCGTATGTCCCGCAAATGGGAACGAATGGTAGAGAAAAACTCGAAGCGCATGAATCAAGTAAGGGCTAAGTCGGGGCAAGCGCCGATCGGGAGCCAAGAAGGACCGACGCCGATCCGCGGCCGAAGCTGGTTGTTTCCGCTTGCGCTGGCATCGGCCGGGCTGTTGTTCGGCTTGACGATGCCGGCGTCCGCGACCGGAGATAATACCTTGTACCAAATCACCGTTGGGTTGTATTTGCTGTTAGCCTTCTTTCATTTCGTCATCCGGCGCCCGTATCTGAAGGTCGGGAAGCAGGAGCTGTCTTGGAGAACGTATGCGGGGGACCGCGTCGCCAAGGCCGGCGACGTCGCCGAAATACGCATCGGGGAGCGGCGCTCGACCGTGGTGTTGAAGGACGGAAAGACGAAGCGTACGTTTTCGAAGCTGTACCACCTGTATCCGATGCAGCGCGTGAACGCGGAGCTGTCCCAATTCGCCGCCGTTCACCAGATTCCGCTGACCGGGGAAGAGAAGGAGACGTCGAAAGCCACATGAAGAAGAAAGCCGTATTATTCGACTTAGACGACACGCTGCTCTGGGACGAGCGTTCCGTACAAGAGGCGTTCGATTTGACATGCCGTGAGGCGTCGGAGGCCGCGGGCGTCGATCCGAAAGCGCTGGAGCAAGCCGTGCGAAAAGAGGCTCGCGCGTTGTACGAAGCCTACGAGACGTTCCCGTTCACGCAGATGATCGGTATCAACCCGTTCGAAGGGCTGTGGGGCAACTTCCGCGAAGGCGCCGCGCCAGAATTTCGGGCGTTGGAGCGCATCGCGCCGCAATACCGGGCCGACGCTTGGACGCGGGGACTGCTGGCGGTCGGCGTGAACGACAAGGCGCTCGGGGCGGCGCTCGGGGAGCGGTTCCCGGCGATCCGCCGTTCGCTTGCATACGTGTACGAGGAGACGTATGACGTTCTCGACGCGCTGAAGGGGAAGGTCAAGCTGCTGCTGCTGACGAACGGGTCCCCGGACCTGCAGAAGGAGAAGCTCGCCGGCGTGCCGAAGCTTGCCCCGTATTTCGATCATATCGTCATCTCCGGCGATTACGGACGCGGCAAGCCGGACCCGGGCATCTTCCGTCACGCCGTCGACCTGCTCGGGATCGAGCCGGCGGAGGGCGTGATGATCGGCGACAAGCTGACGACCGACATTCTCGGCTCGAGCCGGATCGGGATGGACAACGTGTGGATTAATCACCACGGCGCGGAGGTCGGGTCGCATGTTCCTCCGAAGCACACCGTCACGAGGCTGAAGCATGTTTTGGAAGTTATTTAAATTTTGGAAAGACGGCGCTAAACCGCGGGATCCCACCCAGCGGTTTTTTTCTTGAACGGATGGAGGACTTCCGGAATACGCTGTAGCATGACGGGCTACGGCGGAGGAGGGACGGTGCGAATGGGCAACGCATGGTGGAAGGATCCGCGATTTCGCGACGGATGGAAGTCGTTCGAAAGCGTCGTTCGAAGGAAGCTCGCGTCGCTGGAACGCTCGCGTGAGGCGGGAGGCGAATACGAGTGGGACCGATTGGTAAGGGAATGCTTGTCGGCGCTCGAAACGCATCGTGCGTCGGGGTATACGTGGGATTGCTTCGAGACGTTCCGTTCGGTCATCGTCCGGGTGACGCTGCCCGCGGGGCTCGAAGACAAACTGCCGAAGCTGTACGTGAACGAGCGGACGTTAACGCTCTGCGGCATCCCCGGGAAGCTGGACGAGACGATCGAGCTTCCGGCGAGCGTCGTTCCGAAGAAGCCGCGCGCGGCATACGCGAACGGAATCGTAGAAATCCGGCTGCGGAAAAAAACGGCGGCGAAACGTCTGCGCCGGGTGCGCTGCAACGCAAAAACATCCCCTTCCGGCGGGTAGCCGGGAAGGGGATGCGCGCACATTACATATTAGGCTTTCTGGAACGCGGGGTCGGCGTAAGGGTGCGCGATCCAGCCTTCCGTCTCGATGAAGAGCCGAACCGCGACGATTTGGCGGTTGTCCATCAGCGTAAAGAAATGCGGCTTATGCTCCGGTACGGAAATCACGTCTCCCGCCTCGAGCTCGACGTCGAAGTAGCCGACATCGTCCGTGCCTTTGATGATAAAGATGCCGCGGCCGGCCGTGATCGCGCGAACCTCGTCTTCGGTATGCGTGTGGACGTTTTCGAATTTCTTCAGCAGCTCCTCGAGATTCGGCGTCGCGTCGGAAAGAGCGACGATATCCCAAGTTTTGTAGCCGCGGCGGCTTGCCAAATCGCGAATTTCTTCATCGTACGTGGACAAGATTTCCGCTTTCTCCTCGTCGGACAGGACGAATTTATTTTGAAGATGCGCCGGAAGCTTCGACGGGTTCCAGTGCTCGTACAGTACCTCTTGACTGTTCAGGAACGCGCGGACGTTGTCTTCCCCGACGATGCGCTCTTCCGTGTTGCGAATGCGTATTTCTGCCATCGGAATCCCTCTCCTCTAATCGGCTTTGCTCAAATTAGAATCATTCTTATCAGCAAGCAATTGATACGTATTATAAGATATTTTACCCTGCATGTCATGCGTTTTGTCAAATCGCTTTTCCAATTCCGAGTATTTTGCTACACTATGATGAATGAATGCTAGGGGGCGTGGAAAGAAATATGGCGAAATCCTTGCTGGAAAGCCAATTAGAGAAAAAGATCTTAATCATAGACGGCGCCATGGGCACGATGATTCAACAAGCGGATTTAGGGGCCGAGGATTTCGGCGGCGAAGAGCTCGAGGGCTGCAACGAGATGTTGTGCCTGACGAAGCCGGACTTGATTCGCAGCATTCATGAGGCGTATTTCGCCGCTGGCGCGGATCTCGTGGAGACGAACAGCTTCGGTTCGACGAGCGTCGTGCTGGCCGAATACGACATTCCGCAGCGGGCGCGGGAGCTGAACCTCGCGGCTGCGCGGCTGGCCCGGGAAGCGGCGGACAAGTACTCGACGCCGGAATGGCCTCGGTTCGTCGCGGGCGCGATGGGGCCGACGACGAAGACGTTGTCGGTGACCGGCGGCGTGACGTTCGACGGCCTCGTCGAGTCGTATTACGAGCAGGCGCTCGCGTTGATCGATGGCGGCGTCGACGCGCTGCTGCTCGAGACGTCGCAGGATACGCTCAACGTGAAGGCGGGCAGCATCGGCATTCGCAAGGCGTTCGAGTCGTCCGGCAAGACGCTGCCGATCATGCTCTCCGGCACGATCGAGCCGATGGGCACGACGCTCGCGGGCCAGCCGATCGAGTCGTTCCTCGTCTCGCTCGAGCATCTGAAGCCGATCTCGATCGGGTTGAACTGCGCGACAGGGCCGGAATTTATGAAGGACCATATCCGGACGCTCTCGACGCTCACGGACGCCGCGGTGTCTTGTTACCCGAACGCGGGGCTGCCGGACGAGAACGGAAACTATCACGAGTCGCCGGAGTCGCTCGCGAAGAAGCTGGCCGGCTTCGCCGAGCAAGGCTGGCTCAACATCGCCGGCGGCTGCTGCGGCACGACGCCGGACCACATTCGTGCGATCGCCGAGTATTTGTCGGCATACGCGCCGAGACCGCGCGCGGGCGAGCATCCGCCGGCCGTCTCCGGCATCGAGACGGTGTATCTCGAAGCGGAC
The DNA here is from genome assembly GCF_035645235.1 of Paenibacillus sp. GTDB lineage: Bacteria > Bacillota > Bacilli > Paenibacillales > YIM-B00363 > Paenibacillus_AE. Next base: position 46,688 of record NZ_DASQMZ010000065.1, on the reverse strand, counting down.
AACAAGCCGCTCATGGTGGGCGAGCGTACGAACGTCATCGGCTCGCGCAAGTTCAAGCGCCTCATCTTCGAAGGCAAGTACGAGGAAGCGTCGGAAATCGCGAGGGCGCAAGTGAAGAGCGGCGCCCATATCGTCGACGTCAACCTCGAGGACACGGAGCTCGACGAGAAGAAGGCAATGGCGGAATTTCTTCAGCTCGTGACGAAGAAGGTCAAAGTGCCGCTCATGCTCGATTCCACGAACGCCGAGGTGCTCGAGATCGGGCTGAAGCATTCGCAGGGCAAAGCGATTATCAACTCCATTAATATGGAGGACGGGCTCGAGCGGTTCGAGCGCGTCGTACCGCTCATCCACAAGTACGGCGCCGCCGTCGTCGTCGGCCTCATCGACGAGAAGGGCATGGCGGTTTGGCCGGAGGACAAGCTGCGGGTCGCCCGCCGGTCGTACGAGGTGCTCGTGAACGACTTCGGAGTGAACCCGCGGGATATCATTTTCGATCCGAACGTCTTTCCGGTCGGCTCCGGCGATCCGCAGTACGTCGGCTCGGCGGCGGCCACGATCGAAGGCATCCGCTTGATCAGCGAACAGTTCCCGGAATGCTCGACGATACTCGGCATCAGCAACGTGTCCTTCGGCCTGCCGCCGGCGGGGCGCGAGGTGCTCAATTCCGTCTTCCTGTATCACAACACGAAGGCGGGGCTCGGCTACGCGATCGTCAATACGGAGAAGCTGGAGCGCTATGCTTCGATTCCGGAGGAGGAGCGGAAACTCGCGGAGGATTTGATCTTCCACACGAGCGACGATACGCTTGCCGCTTTCGTTGCGTATTTCCGCGAGAAGAAGGTCGAGAAGAAGGAGAAGACGAGCAACCTGTCGCTCGAGGAGCGCCTTGCTTCCTATATTATTGAGGGGACGAAGGAAGGGCTCATTCCGGATCTCGATGCGGCGCTGCAAAAATACGCTCCGCTCGAAGTAATTAACGGTCCGCTCATGGCGGGCATGGACGAGGTCGGCCGGCTGTTCAACAACAACGAGCTGATCGTCGCGGAGGTGCTGCAGAGCGCCGAAGTGATGAAGGCGGCGGTGTCGCATCTCGAACCGTTCATGGAGAAATCGGAGTCGAGCGTCAAGGGGACGGTTATGCTCGCGACCGTCAAAGGCGACGTGCACGATATCGGGAAAAATTTGGTCGAAATCATTCTCTCCAACAACGGGTACCGCATTATTAACCTTGGGATTAAGGTGCCGCCGGAGCAGCTCATCGAGGCGTATCGGAAGGACAAGCCGGACGCGATCGGGCTGTCCGGGCTGCTCGTGAAATCCGCTCAGCAGATGGTCACGACCGCCCAGGATCTCAAGTCCGCCGGCGTCGACGTGCCGATCCTCGTCGGGGGCGCGGCGCTCTCGCGCAAATTTACGAAGACGCGCATCGCGCCGGAGTACGAGGGGCTCGTGTTGTACGCGAAGGACGCGATGGACGGCCTCGATCTCGCGAACAAGGTAATGAACCCTTCGGAGCGGGAACGGCTTATTCGGGAGCTTCGCGAGGCGTTGGAATCCGACGTGAAGGAATCGGGAAAACGGGAGAAGCCGGCGCAAGACGGCGCGCCGCGCGTGTCGAACGTCTCCCGCGACGTGCCGGTGCAGGTGCCGAAGGATATGGATCGCCACGTGCTGCGCGATTATCCGATCCCGCATCTGCTGCCGTACGTTAACATGCAGATGCTGCTCGGCCATCACCTCGGGCTGAAGGGCAAGGTCGCGACGCTGCTCGCGGAGGGCGATCCGAAGGCGCTGCAGCTCAAGGCGGTCGTCGACGAGCTGTACGAGGACGCGATCAAGACGGGCTCGCTCAAGGCGAATGCGGTGTATCGGTTCTTCCCGGCGCAGTCGCAGGGCGATGCGGTGCTTGTATACGACCCGAACGATACGACGCGAGTGCTCCAAACGTTCGTCTTCCCCCGCCAAGAAGTGGAGCCTTACTTGTGCCTCGCGGATTATTTGCGGCCGGTGGAGAGCGGCGAGATGGATTACGTTGGCTTCCTCGTCGTTACGGCCGGGGCGGGCATTCGCGATCGGGCGGAGGCGTACAAGGCGCGCGGCGAATATTTGCTGTCCCACGCGGTGCAGGCCGTGGCGCTCGAGACGGCGGAGGCGTTCGCGGAACGCGTCCATCAATTGATGCGCGACGTATGGGGAATCCCGGATCCGGCGAACCTAACGATACAAGGGCTCTTTGCGGCGAAGTATCGCGGGCAGCGGTTTTCCTTCGGCTATCCGGCGTGCCCGAACCTCGAGGATCAGGCGCCGCTGTTCGAGCTGCTCCAGCCGGGCGACATCGGCGTCGAGCTGACGGACAGCTTTATGATGGAGCCGGAGGCGTCGGTGTCGGCGATCGTCTTCTCGCATCCGGAAGCCCGATACTTTAACGTAGATAAGGCGGAATAACGCGTGGAATTGTATTTTCTCGGCACGGGCGCGGGCATGCCGACGCGCCTGAGGAACGTCACGTCGGTCGCCCTGAGCCTCATGCAGGAGCGAGGCACCGTCTGGTTGTTCGACGCGGGCGAGGGAACGCAGCAGCAGATGCTGCGTTCGCCCGTCAAGCCGGGCAAGCTGGAGTTTTTATTTTTGACGCATCTGCACGGCGACCATCTGTACGGGGTGCCGGGGCTGCTCACGAGCCGTTCTTATCAGGGCGGGGAGTCGCCGCTGACTGTTTTCGGACCGCCGGGGACGCGGCGTTTCGTGGAGACGACGCTCGACGTCAGCGGGGCGCACCTGGACTACGAGCTGCGTATCGCGGAGATCGGCGAGGGGATCGTGTACGAGGACGACGGATTCGTCGTCACGGCGGCGAAGCTCGAGCACCGGATCGACTCGTACGGCTATCGGATCGTCGAGAAGGATACGCCGGGCGCGCTCGACAGCGCGAGGCTTGCCGCCGAAGGCTATCGGCCCGGGCCGCTGTTCGCGAGGCTCAAGCGCGGCGAGACGGTCACGATGCCGGACGGTCGGACGATCGACGGGAACGACTACCTCGGCGCATCGCTGAAGGGCCGCACCGTCTGCGTGTTCGGGGATACGCGCCCGTGCGGAAGCGAGCTGGCGCTCGCCCGAGGCGCGGACGTGCTCGTCCACGAAGCGACGTATATGCACGAGAAGGCGGACAACGCGCACAAGTATTACCATACGACGGCGACGCAAGCGGCGTCGCTCGCGGCGGAGGCCGGGGTCGGAGCGCTGATCCTTACGCACCTGTCGTCCCGGTATCAGGACGAGAGCGTTCACCGGCTGCTGGAGGAGGCGCGGGCGATTTTCCCGAATTCGCACGTCGCCGAGGATTTCTGGTCGTTCCGGGTGACGAGACGGGCGTGAGACTGCGGGGCGGCGCTGTAACGAATATACTTTCGTTACCGTAACGCCTGGTCCGCAATAAAAAAAAGGCGAAACCGCAGCGCGCTCGATCCGCGTTCGCCGGTTTCGCTTTTCCTTTTCCCAAAAATTACTCCGCCCGCACCGCCGTGCCGCTCACCGTCACCATCAGCATGCCTTCGCGCACAACCTCGTAATCGATGTCGATGCCGACGACCGCGTTGGCGCCGGCGTTCCTCGCGCTTTGCTTCATCTCCTGAATGGCGATTTCGCGGGCTTCCTTCAGCTTCTGCTCGTAGGCGCCCGACCGGCCGCCCACGATGTCGGTAATCGACGCGAACAGGTCGCGCACGATGTTGGCGCCCATAATCGCTTCTCCGTTCACGATGCCCAAATACTCGGTAATCCGCTTGCCTTCGATAGAATTCGTCGTCGTAATGATCATGATGAATGCCTCCTCCGGAATGGTTTTATCTTGTTATGCTGCTACGTATTACGGTCCCCGTTCCGCCGGCGTTTCAATCTAACGGTGAAATGACGTGCGCCAATTTTTATTGACCATGTCGATTTTGCTATGATTAAATATTACAAAACCATCATTCAACATGATTCGACATGATTTGCGTACGGGGGCGAACACGATGAGCATGCAGCAGCGGAAACGGATCGGGGATCTGCTCGTCGAAGCCGGCGTGCTGCCGATGGAAAAGCTGCAACAGGCGCTGTTAGAGCAACGCGAATCGAAAATGCGGCTCGGCGACCTGCTCGTGCAGCGCGGGTATATTACCGAGCAGCAGTTTATACAGGTGCTCGAATTTCAGCTCGGCATCCCGCACGTGCAGCTGTTCCGGCAAAAAATCGAACAGAAGGTCATCAACTTGATTCCGCAGCGGATCGCCGAGCAGCATACGGTCATTCCACTGCGCATCGAAGGAAACAAGCTCGTCGTCGCGATGGCCGATCCGCTCGACTACTTCGCCATCGACGAGCTTCGCATGAGCACGGGCTTTCGCATCGAGCCGGTGCTCGCCTCCAGGGACGAGATGCTGCGGGGCATCAAGCGGTTTTACGGCTTGCAGGAGAACGTCGAGCAAATCATGCAAAACCTGCAGGCGCGCGAAACCGAGTCGGCCCCGCAGGCGGCGCCCGAGGAAGAAGATTCGCCCGTCGTCAAGACGGTCAACCAGATCATCCTATCCGCCGTACAGCTTGGGGCGAGCGACATTCATATCGATCCTCAGGAGGATTCGCTTCGCATTCGGTATCGGGTCGACGGCGTTATGCGGACCGAGCAGACGTTGCCCCCGCACATGCAGGGCGTCATCGTCGCCCGCGTCAAAATTATGGCGAATTTGAACGTAGCCGAACGGCGCCTGCCGCAGGACGGGCGGTTCGAGATGGACGTGCAGTACCGGAAGGTCGACATCCGGATTTCGACGATGCCGACGATTCACGGCGAGAAGGTGGTTATGCGCGTGCTCGACGTCGGCAGCGCCATGACCGATATCGAGAAGCTGGGCTTCTCCGAGCACAATTTGCGGCTGTTCCGGTCGTGCATCGCCAGCGCGCACGGCGTCGTCTTGATTACCGGACCGACCGGCAGCGGCAAGACGACGACGCTGTACTCGGCGCTCGCCCAACTGAACGGCGAAGACGTCAACATTATCACGATCGAAGATCCGGTCGAGTATCAGCTGCACGGCATCAACCAGGTCCAGGTCAATCCGCAAACCGGCGTAACGTTCGCGGTCGGCCTGCGGGCGATCCTGCGCCAAGATCCGAACATCGTCATGGTCGGGGAGATTCGCGACTCGGAGACGGCGGAAATTTCGATTCGCGCCGCCATGACGGGCCACCTCGTATTAAGCACGCTGCACACGAACTCGTCCGTGAACGCGATTACCCGTTTGATCGACATGGGGGTCGAGCCGTTCTTAATCGCCTCGGCGGTGAAAGGCGTCGTCGCGCAGCGGCTCGTGCGCCACATTTGCTCGAAATGCGCGGCGCCCTACGTGCCGAAGGCGGAGGAGCGCGGATTGATGGAGGCGTACGGTCTGTCCGTCGGGGCGATGCTGCGCGGCGCCGGCTGCGAGGAGTGCGGCCGGACGGGCTACCGGGGCCGGCTCGCGATCCATGAGGTGCTCATGCTGGACGACGAGCTTCGATCGATGGTGCTTCAGCGGAAATCGGACAGCGACTATCGAAATTATGCGGTGAACCGGGGATACGTTCCGATGCTCGCGGACGGACTGGCCAAGGTCGCGAAGGGCTTTACGACTGTAGAGGAAGTGCTGCGGGTGACGAGCGGCGATGTGCAGTAATCGGAAAAAGAAATCTCTGAAAAAACTTCATAACTTTTTCATAAAATCGTGTTGGTAGATACGGTATAATAGTATAATGGTCTCATTAGAACATAGTTTAGATGCGACTGAAGGACTACGTAAAGGGGCGACACGCCGATGCATCCGCTGCTGCAAATGGACAATCTGCTTCGATTGGCGCACGAACGCGGCGCTTCCGATGTTCATATAACCGCGGGCGCGCCTGCCGTGTTCCGCATCCACGGCGCGATGCAGCCGGCCTTCGGCGAACCGCTGACGCCGCAGCAGACGCTTGACATGACGAAGCAGCTGCTTACGCAAGAGCAATACATGTCTTTCCTCGAACGCGGCGATTACGATTGCTCGTACGGCATCGAAGGCGTCTCCCGGTTCCGGGTGAACGCGTACCGGCAGCGGGGGAACGCGGCGATGACGATCCGCCTGATCCCGACGAACATCCCGCCGCTCGAGCGGCTGGGCTTGCCGCCGAGCGCGCTCGACTTCGTCAATAAGCCGCAAGGCTTGCTGCTCGTCACCGGACCGACGGGAAGCGGGAAGTCGACGACGCTCGCCGCCATGATCGATCACATCAACCGGACGCGCAGCGATCATATTATCACGCTAGAGGACCCGATCGAGTTCGTGCACCCGAACAAGCGCTCCATCGTTAATCAACGCGAGATCGGCGCGGATACCGCCTCGTTCGGCGTCGGGCTGCGCGCGGCGCTGCGGCAGGATCCCGACGTCATTCTCGTCGGGGAGATGCGCGACCTCGAAACGATCCAAACCGCCATTACCGCCGCGGAGACGGGTCACCTCGTCTTCGGCACGCTCCATACGGCGGACGCGCCGCAGACGATCGATCGAATCATCGACGTCTTCCCGCCCGAAGCGCAGCAGCAGGTGCGCGTGCAGCTCGCGGCCGTGCTGCTCGGCGTCGTCGCCCAGCGGCTGCTCCCGCGGGCCGACGGCTCGGGACGCGTCTCCGCGATGGAAATTCTCGTAAGCACGCCGGCCGTCGCGAACTTGATCCGTACCGAGAAGGTGCATCAAATTCGCTCGATCATGCAGACGGGACGCGCGCAGGGCATGCAGACGATGGAGACGGCGCTTCGCGAGCTCGTGCAGCAGCGCATCATTACGATGGACGCGGCGAAGGAAGCGTTGTTCGGATTCGGCGAGCTAGGATAAATAAAGCAAGGGGTGTCGGCCGATGGGGAGGTTCAAATATGTCGCCGTCGATCAACACGGGGTTTACAATAAGGGCACCTTGGAGGCGTCGAGCCTCGCCGGCGCCGTAGAGGCGCTTCGCGAGCGGGGGCTGTGGCCGATCCGCTGCTTCGATCCCGGCGCGAGCATCTGGCACCGAGAGATCAAATTCGGCGGTCCGAAGGTGAAGACCCAGCACTTCACCGTGTTTTGCCGGCAGCTGTCGACGCTGTACAAGGCCGGCGTCAACATGGTGGAAGCGGTCCGCGTCCTCGCCGAGCAATCCGAGAGCAAGGAATTCCGCAAGGTGCTGACCGGCGTGGCCGAGGATCTCAAGCGCGGCTCCCAGCTGTCTGCCGCGGCGGCGCAGTATCCGACCGTCTTTACGGCCGTGTTCGTGAACATGGTGCGCGCCGGGGAGGCGAGCGGCAATCTCGACGAGATGCTGAGCCGTCTCGCGATTTTCTACGAGAAAGAGCACAACACGCGGGAAAAGGTGAAGTCCGCCATGGTGTACCCGGTCTTGATGCTCGTCATCATGGTGCTAGTCGTCACGGCGATGATGCTTTTCATCATCCCAAGGTTCGTAAGCACCTTCTCCTCGATGGGGCTCGAGCTGCCGCTCCCGACCCGGATCGTCATTGCAATGAGCGGCTTCATTCAGGGGTATTGGTATGCGGTGATCGCCGGCCTGTTCGTGCCCGCGATTCTCGTTCAAATCATGAAGCGGATTCCCAAGGGCCCCTATGTGCTCGACTGGCTTCGTCTTAAAATGCCGGTATTCGGCGTCCTCGCCCAGAAGCAAGCGCTTGCCCGCTTCGGACGCGTCTTCAGCTCGCTGTACGGCGCCGCGATACCGATGCTGCAGACGCTGCAAATCGTCGCATCCGTCGTGGACAACCGGGTCGTCTCGAAGGTCATTATGGATTCCCGCGAGCACATTCGCGGCGGCGAATCGATCGCGGACCCGTATCGCAAGTCATGGGTGTTCCCGCCGATGGTCGTGCAGATGCTCGCGATCGGGGAGAAATCGGGTTCGGTGGACAGCATGATGGCGAAGGTTGCCGATTTCTACGAAGCCGACGTCGACCAACTGACCGACCGGCTGAAGGCGGCTCTGGAGCCGATCATGATCGTGCTGCTGGCCGGCGTCGTCGGCGGCATCGTCCTCGCCGTCATGTTACCTACGTTTTCATTGTTCAATAACATATAAAATTTATTTGGCAGGAGGAACGGAAACATGCTGAAAGTTTTGAAAAACCAGAAGGGCTTAACGTTGGTGGAGTTGCTAGCCGTAATCGTCATCTTGGGCGTCATCGCCGCGATCGCGGTGCCGTCGATCGGCGGCATAATCGCGAATTCGAAATCGAACGCGGACGTGCAATCGGAAGCTTTGTTGAAGGATGCGGCGGAACGGTATGCGCTGGACGAGAATTTGCCGACGACGACGACATCGGTTACAGTGGCGGACCTCGTGGCGAACGGTTATCTGAAATCCGCGCCGACGAAGCAATCCAACGGGGCCGCGTATACGACCGTGACCATATCTTACAACTCGACGACGGGATGGACGGCCACGGCCGTATCGACAGGAACATAATGTTTTCCAGTCAGGGTAACTCCACCGAGTTACCCTTCTTTACCTAAGGAGCATGGATATGGAGCAACTGCATCTTTGGTTCGCACTCGCGCTCGGGGCGCTCGGACTGCTCGTCGGCAGCTTTTTGAACGTCGTCGCGATTCGGGTGCTGAAGAAGGAATCGATCGTCTTCCCTCCGTCCCATTGCGTCCATTGCAGGCACAGGCTGCGGGCGTACGACCTCGTCCCGGTCGTCAGCTATCTCGCGCTTCGGGGGCGCTGCCGCGACTGCCGGGGACGCATCTCGCCCGTATATCCGGTCGGCGAGGCGGCGACCGCCGCGCTTTACGCTTGGGTGGGCTGGCATTACGGACCGCTGGACCTGGAATGGGTTGCGGGCTTGTTGCTTGTTTCGATTCTCGTCGTCATTACGCATACGGATCTCAAATCCATGCTCATTCCCGACGCGGTCGTCTTTCCCGCCTTGGGTCTGGCGGTCCTGCTCCGTGCGTTCCTTCATCCGCAGCCGCTGTGGAGCTACGCCGCCGCGGCGGCGGCGGGCTTCGGCCTCTTGTATGCGCTGGCGGTCGTGAGCAAGGGCGGCATGGGCGGCGGCGATATAAAGCTTTATTTGTTTATCGGAGCGCTCTGCGGGCTTCAAGCGACGTTCTTGTCGCTGTTCGCCGCAAGCGCGCTCGGAGCGGCGTACGGCATCGCCGTTCGGGGGCTCGGACGTCTGCAGCCGAAGCAGGCGATTCCGTTCGGGCCGTTCATCGCGGTCGGCGCGTTCCTCTCGTTCCTGTACGGCGAGGCTTGGGTCGACGGGTATATCCGGTGGATGATGTCGTAATAAAGTTCGGAGGAACGGAGCAGCATCCATGGTTCGAGTGAAAAGAAAACGACGGCATCTTAGAGGGGGCGGAGAGATGGTACGTTCGATCGCTTTGCCGTTCGTGCGTCGCCTCCTCTCCGCCCGATCCATCGGCGTCGAAATCACCGACCGCGAGGTGCGGTGGGTGGAAACCGCAGGCGGCGGCGTCCCGGACATCGTGGCGGCGGCGTCCGAGCCGCTGCCGGAGGGGGCGGTCGACGAAGGCCGCATCCTGCAGGTGCCTGCCGTCATTCAAGCGTTGCAAACGCTGCGGCAGCGCGTCGGCACGAGGCAAAAGAACGTCCATCTGCTGCTGCCGAGCACGCTGACGATGGTGCGCTTCTTGAAGCTGCCCGACGTGCCCGCGAAGGACCTAAAGAAAATGATCGATTTCGAGCTGCGGTTCAACATTCCGCTGCCGTTCGATAAGCCATATTACGATTACGTCAAGCTGCCGGCGACGAAGCCGACGGCCTCGGCGGCGCCTGCTCCCGCCGCCGCGGAGCCGCCGCTCGGACAATGGACGCTGGGCGGCGGCGCGCTGGAGGCCGCGGCGTCGAAGGAAGCGGAAGAGACGAGGCCGACGAAGGAATGCGAAGTGATGATCGTCGCGGCGCCGCTCGACACGATCGAAGAGTACGCCGGCGCCGCCAGAGCTGCCGGCCTAAAGCCGATCAGCATTGAGATCAAAGCGCTGTCGCTGCTTCGCGTCGTGGAACGGCTTCGTCCGATCGATCCGGCTTCGACATTCGTCCTGATCGATTTGACGGCAACCTACGCCGATATCGGCATCTACCGCGACGGGGCGCTGCGCATTACTAGAAACAAGGCGATCCGTTTTCCGAAGGCGCAGCCGTCCGCCGATCCGACGACGGATTGGTCGCAGTTCGAGTTCCAAAGCGCTTGCCAGGATTTGGCCTCCGAGGTGGAACGATTCATCAACTTCTACCGGTACTCGCTCAACAATCGGGACGAAGAAGTGGGGCATCTGCTGCTCTCGGGAGATGCGGAGCGTATTGAGGACATCGCGGCATACTTCAGGGATCGGTTTCCGTTCGATATCGGTACGCTTCGCATCGAGGGGAAGGTCAAGCATCCCGGGACGGGGCTTGATCTCATCCGATACATCTCGCCGCTCGGACTCGCGCTTAGGGGGCGGGAAGCATGAGGGCGATCAATTTATTGCCGCGAAAGCCTTTCTGGGTGCAATGGTTCGGACCGCTGCTGGCGGGGATTTTGTGCATGTACCTCATGATCGGCGCGGCGATGGTTTGGGCGACTTGGTCCAACGAGTCGGCGCATCGAAGCAATAAGGCGGAGACGGAGGCGCTCCTGCAGCAGATGCAAGCGTTGCGGGAGGACCGCGTTCCCGACCCTGCCATGAACCGGTTCGCTGCATTCCAAGAGGTGGTCGGCGCGCTGGAAAGCAGCCGCTACGATTGGGTGCCGGTGTTGGAGGGGATCGTCGGACGGCTTCCCGCCGCCGCGCGGATTACGAATGCGTCTTACGATCCGGAGTCGGCGCGCGTCGCGCTCGAGACAGAGTTCAAGTCGCTTACGGACGCGGCCGCTTATGTCGGCGCGCTTCGGGCGGAGCCGCTCTTTTCGAGCGCCAATGTCACGGGGATCGAGGCCGCGCAAGCGTCGCCGGTCGCCGATGAATCGACCGAGCCGGGGGAAACCGTCGTCGAGGCGTCGCCGCTGCTCCGATACGAGCTGTCCGCCGACGATCCGGCGCTGCGGGAGCTGGAGTGGATTATCCTGCGGCAGGCGATCGCGCAGCAGGAAGGCATCGCGTTGCCGGTCGAATCGCCGTACGAGACGCCGTCTGCCTATCCGGAGCTCGAAGGCACGTTCACGCCGGCGGAAATCGAAGAAGCGAGAGAAGCCGTCAGGCGGCAGCAATCGAACGGGGAACCGGACGCTCCGCTCCCGGAAGCGGAGGCGGCGGCCGTTCCCTATTATCGGGTTCAGTTGTCGCTCGGCGTCGCCGGCGTCGAACCGATTCCGGCCGAAGCCGCCGATGCCGCAAAGCAAGGGGGCGGGCCGTCATGACGAGCAAGCAGCAAATCGAAAAGCTGCTGACGGCGCTGCGCGACCCCAAGACGTTGTTGACGGTCGTCGCGCTCGTCGGCGCGCTTCCGGCGATGCTGCTGTTCGCGCGGGCGTATGTGCCCGCCGCGCAGCTGGCGGCGGCGTCCGCCGGGGAGCTGGCGATCATGCGGGAGGCGCACGACCGATTGAGTTCGTCCCCGATGCCGGATCCGTTCCGGCAGGAAGAACTGATCGCGTGGCTCGCGAAGGTGCCGACCGAGGAAAACCATGCGTCGCTCTTATCCTTGCTGCTGGACATTGAGGCACAGAGCGGCGCACGCATCGAGCGATTCGAAGTAGGCGAGGAAGAAGCGCCGAAGGACCTTATCGACCTGCTGGCGGAGGCGCAGTCCCAGGCAGCCGCGGGCGGCGCGGGTGGCGAACAAGCGAAAGCGCGGCAGCCGACCGAAGCCCCGGCGGCGGAGGCGCTGCAGGCGGAGCTCGTGACGATCGAGGTCGCGGGAACATTTTCGCAAGTAAAGACATATTGGGAACGTCTCGCCGGGATGGAGCGGGTCGCGGTCATCCAACAATGGAGCTTATCGGCCGCCGAAACGGAGAAATCCGACCCGACGGAAGCGACCGTGCGGTTACAGCTGCGCTTCCGCCTGTATACGGCCCCTTCGTTCAAGGATTTGGCGCCGGCGGATGCGTCGTCGCCGTCGGGCCGCGAACCGTCCCGCCTTGATCCGACCATGACGGACGAGCAATTTTATGACCGGTTGACGGGCACGCCGGGGAAGGAGTGACACGATGCGTCGCAAAGCTTGGGTGATTCCGCTGATGGTCGCGGCGTCGTTCGCGGTGTCCGGCCTCGCATGGGCGGAAGGGAAGTACCGTACGATTGAAGCGTTTTTCGACCGGATCGACTACCGTATCAACGGACAGGCGGCCGCCGTACGGAAAGAATCGTTCATCTATAACGGGTCCATCTACGTGCCGCTGCGAACCGTCGCCGAGCTGCTCGGGGCGAAGCCGTTCTGGGACGCGGCGACGCGCTCGGTCACGCTGGAATTCGTCGGCGACGATATCGATGCGCTGCTCGGCGCTGCGAACGAAGGCATGTACCAGTACATTTCCTTGGAGCACAACCGTGTCGTCGAGAGCCTCGCGACCCATCTCCGCAGCGGCGATGCGGCCGGCATTCGCGCCGACATCGAGGCATGGGCCGTCCTGCGCGACGTCTCGCTCGAAATCGGCGACGAGGACATGGCGGATTCGTTCGCCAAGCTGATGGCGGCGGCCGAAGTGCTGCGAAGCGGATGGGCGTCGAAGACGTTCGAGGATTACATGGTCGCCTGGCAGCTGCTGCGCGGTTCGTACGAGGAGCTGCGCGGCCTGTTGCAATCGCGCCTTGCGGTCGCGCAAGCCGCACAATAGAAGTTAGAAGGAAGGGATTCTGCCATGCCGATGCCGCTTCGCAACGAACGAGGGTTTACGCTGCTCGAAGCGCTTGCGTCCATGGTCATTCTCGGCTTCGTGGTCGTCGGCGTGATGAACCTGTCGGGGTATACGATGAACGCGAACGCGCGCGCAACCTCGATGGAGGAAGCGCAGCAGATCGCGGAGGAGAAGCTGAGCATCGTCCGGGAACACATCCGCGCGAACGATGCTTTGCCGGCGCCTCTCGTCTACCCGATCGACGAATATACGGTTACCATACAAGCCGACGACGATCTTGAAAATGTTACCTACGACGCCTCCTCCTTCGCGCCCCGGCATACCTCGCTCCAGGCGCACGCGTTGATCGGGGGCATGCCTCGTCTCGTCACGGTGACGGTGTCGTGGGGGGAGCCGGAATGAGGCCGCGCGGGAACGGCGCGGACGCTCCGCTTCGGAACGAACGCGGGCTGACGCTCGTCGAGCTGTTGGCAGCGGTCGCGATCTCGGCGATGATTTTAGCCGTCGCGACGCTCGTGCTTGCGAACCTCTCGCATTTGTTTTCGTCGAACGCACAGCGCTACAAGGACGATTCGGCGATCAAGCTGACGATGAATACGCTCGCGGCCGAGCTGTCGAATTCGACAAGGGTCGCGTTCTATCCGGATATCGGGGAACTTCGTTTTCTGACGGGGGACGGCGAAGGCGTCGTCTATAAAGTGGCGGTGTTCGATGCGTCCGCGTCGCGACTGACGATTTACCGATTCAGCGAAGCGGACGACGACGGGACGAACGACGGGGCGCATTTCGAGGACGAGACGAAATCGTTCGCTCTTCACCCGGCGTTATATACGAGTCCGGTCCGGCTCGGCGACAACGTAACGTCGGTCGCGTACTTCTTATCGAACGGAAACCCGGTGCCGGCCGAGCCGGTCGAGAACGGCGAGCGGATCGAGATCGTCGCCGCGTTCGAAACCGAGCGAGTCAAAGTGTCCGGCGCGACCGAGCCGAACATCGAGGAACGGCGGCGGACGGTGAAGCTCCTCGCGGAGCCGGCCGCGGAACCGTAAAGGGAGAATGGGGGCACGATGATGGAGCTTCGGAATGAACGAGGCGGCGCCGCGTTGTTGTATATCCTGATGATCGCTCTTGTACTTGCGGTCGTGACGCCCGCCGTGCTCGCGACGACGTCGAACGAGTCGCTGCGCGGCAAGACCGACGGGCACTCGCTGCTTGCGACGAACTTATCCGTCAGCGCGATGGAGACGTTCCTCGCGTATTTATATACTTATGAGGAGGAACAGGACGGGACGGATCCGGTCGCGTTCATCAATGCGTATCCGGGGATGGGCACGACGTCGTACGAAACCCCGGAAGGCACGCCGGTGACGGTCGAGCTCGCCATGACCGGACCGAACGAAGGCGCGTACACCGCCGTGGTATCCGTACAGGCGGGCGCCGCGCCTGCTAAGCGAACGAAAACGGTAGCGTATACGCTCGTTCCGCCCACCTCGTCAACCTCGGCTCCCGTGCCGAACGAGGAGGGACGGTACGAGGTGCCGGAAAACTCGACGGGAATTTACGTGGATTCCGATCAGAACGCCAACGGCGTGGACCCCACGGTTGTCAATCGGTCGATCTCGACGCTGGAAACGATTATCGGCGGCATCATCGACGAGAGCGAAGCGGAATTCGCGGACGAACTGACCGCTTATGCCCAAGCAGCGCACGAATGCACCTGCGCAACCGTAGATGAAATCTTAACGGCGTATAACGTTTACGACGATTTCGCCGGTCCGACGTCGCCGGTCGTGATAAAATCTACGGCCGCGGCGGTGACGATCGATAAGAACTTTACGTTCGGGACCTCCGGCGCGCCGATGATCCTCGTCGCGAAAGATATAAACAGCAGTCGAAATTCCGCAAACCTAACGCTGAACGGCAGCCTGTACCTTACGGAGGATCTGTCTTTCTCCGGCAACAATTCCACCCTTACGGTCAACTCGGTCGGCGGGAATTACGGAGACTTGATCGTTCAGGGTGTGTTATACGCTCAAAATACGCTCGTGATCGACGCGGACGGCGACGTATTCGCGGGCTCGCTCGATTTCGACAACACGGCGACGGTGACCGCGGACAGCTTGACCGTAACGGGCCATTTCGACGTCTTGAACAATACGACGCTGAACATCACGAAGGACATCGCGGTCGGCTCGATGACCGTCAACAACAATACGGTGCTGACCGTAACCGCAGGCGACTTTCTGGTCGAAGGCGACTTCGCCGGCGGAAGCAACAACACGATTTCGACCGGGGGCGTCATCGCGGCCGGTGGCGACTTCTCGATCGCTACCGGCTCGACGCTGGAGACCGGAGGGGGGTCGACCTCCTTGTACGAGGTAGCGGATACGTTCGACGGCGACGTCGATCCCGAACCGACGCCCGGCACCGGCTGGGCGATCGATCGGAAAGGCTGAACGGCTCCTTGCGGGGCCGTTTTTTTCTTTGTTCGCCCGGCTAGTATTTTCGCGCGCGTTCCGGTAATGTTTTCCTTGTAAGGGTAAGCGGGACGAAACATTGAACGCATGAAATATTCATTGGATTAATTAACAATGGACAGGAGGCGAACGCGATGCGCGAAGCGGCGAGACGGTACACTTCCAAGATGGGAGGAAAGCTCAAGCGCCTTCACGCTTGGAATGCGTGGATCGTTTGCTTTCTCGCGGTTTCCGGCGTCGTGCTGTACGCGCCGGCGCTGCGCGGACCGACGGCGCCGATTCGAACGGCGCTGAAGCAAGGGCATATCGCGGCGGGCGTCGTTTCAGTTCTTCTGTTATTGCTGTATGCCCAGTTTCTGGCGAGGCACGCGAAGCAGCTTCGCGGCAAGCGACCGCAGCTCGGGAACTTGGCGGTCGTGCTGATTCTTCTCGTCGGCTGGAGCGTGACCGGCACGATCCTGTGGCTCGAGCGGTCCGTGCCGGCGGCGTGGACGTCCGCGGCGTTGCTCGGGCATGACCTGTTGACGTGGGTCGGGGTGCCGTACGCGATGTTTCATTCCGTCTCGCGAAGCCGCTGGGTGCGGGAGCGAAGGGCGCGGGCGGTCGATGCGGAGCTCGAGGGAGCGCTTGACGGCAGACGCAGCTTCGACCGGTACGACGGGACGAGGAGGCGGCTTGTCGTCGGCGGCCTCGCCGCGGCGGCGGCATTGGTCGCGGGACCGGCCGTATACCGGTGGCTGTCGCGCCTAGGCGCCTCGGGCAGTATGGCGACGGACGACATCGCGGTCGTCGCGCCGCAGGGGAGATTACCGGATCAAGCCCCGGGACAAGAGCTGCTCGAGCCGCTGCCCGAATCGGACCCGCCGATCGGCGGCGGCGCGGAAGGCCGTTTTCGGATTTATACCGTGACGCCGATTCCGCGGTTCGATCCCGGGAACTGGACATTCACGGTCGACGGTCTCGTGGAGCGGCCGCTGTCTTTCGATTGGCCGACCTTCGCGAAGCTGGCCCGAACGGCTCAAGTGAGCGATTTCCATTGCGTAACCGGCTGGTCGGTATACCGGGCGACGTGGGAGGGCGTGCCGCTGAAGGAGCTGCTCGCGGCGGCGGGCGTCGCGGCCGGAGCGAAATACGTAAAATTTTATTCCGGGGACGGCGTGTACACCGACGCGCTGTCGCTCGAGCAAGCCGGGATGGAAGACGTCATGGTCGCCGCGCTGATCGACGGGAAGCCGCTTCCGGAGGATCTCGGCGGACCGGTGCGCTTGATCGTGCCGAAGATGTATGCGTATAAATCCGTGAAGTGGCTTCAAGGCATCGAATTGATCGACCGGGAGCACATCGGTTATTGGCAGGAGCGCGGCTACGAAATCGACGCATGGGTACCGGGAGAGAGGAAGGCGTAAGGGCGCATAACAATATTCTCCATGGGCATACTACCCTCAATACGCATGAACGCAGACAGGATCAAGATCAGGGAGGCTCTCATCGGGATGCAATTAAACCGGTACGACATGGCGATTATCGAGCAGGCGCTTCGCGAGGCGATTAATCAGGGCGCGGACTATCATAAGATTTCGACGTATCAGTCGGTGCTCGGAAAGATGCAAGAGATGTATTCCGGGGACCCCGTCGCAGGGGGCATGTCCGCCGCGGCACAGGACGGGTTCCGTTACGATTACGACGATCGATCCGACTTGAACGCGTAACGATAGTTTCCCGGGAAACCGCAGGAAGCGACACAAAATATTCGATGATCGACAAGTTTTCCGACAATTTCGACAAATGTGTCGAGGGGGAGAGCATTGCTTCGCCTCGGCACGGTCGAATCGGGAAAAGGAGGGCCGATAAGGCCCTTTTTATAGGTTTGGGGGGCTACTCATAAATGCGTGCGGCTGGACAAATTGTACAGTTATTTTTTCTTCCCAGCGGAATGAAAGCGCTTCATTTGCAGGGAATACAGGTTATTCAGACGAAAGAACCGACCTGCGCTTTTGAAATAGATGGACGCGAGCGCGGAATAAATATAGTAAATTCTATAAAACCATGTTTACTGATTTTACCCTCTGAGTTATGATCGTAACGAAAATCGTTGGAGCGGAGGCGGTAAGCGGATGGCGGTACGATTGGAAACAACGACTCGGGTTGAAAGCGGTAACAAAAGAGTGGCATTCCCGCTCGGCGGCATCGGGGCAGGGATGATCTGTATTGAAGGAACGGGCGGCTTCTCTCACGTCTCGCTCCGGCATCGGCCGGACGTCGACCACGAGCCGATGCTGTTTTCGGCGATCTACGGACGGGGGGAGGGCGGCGAGTTCGCCAGAGTGCTAGAGGGGCCGGTCCCCGCATGGAAAATATTCGGGACGCTGGTCTCCGATACCGCGTTCGGTCCGGGCAACGGCCTCCCGGGTAAGCATTACGGCTTGCCTCGATTCGCGAAGGCCGAATTCGATCCTTCGTTCCCGTTCGCGACGGTGACGCTCCGGGACGATAAGCTGCCCGTCGCCGCGGCGGCGACCGCCTGGAGCCCGTTCGTTCCCCCGAACGCGGATGATTCAAGCCTGCCTGTCGCAGGGGTTGAATATACGTTCGAAAATGTCGCGGACGCGCCGCTCGAGCTCGTCTATTCGTTCCACGCGTCGCAGTTTATGGCGACGCCGGGCTCCGAGACGCATCGCGTCGACCTTGCGCCGTCCGGCCGCGGCTTCGCGCTCGTCCAGCCGGCCGACGACGGAAGGCCGTGGGACGCCGGCGCCTTCCTCGCCGAAGTCGACGCGCCCGACGCCGCAGCGGACTGCGCCTGGTTTCGCGGCGGATGGTTCGATCCGCTCAGCATGGTCTGGAACGCGATCGAAGCCGGGCGCTGCGAAGCGAAAGCGCCGTACGACGAAGGAAAGCCGAGCCCGGGCGGCAGCGTCTACGTGCCGCTGTCGCTGCAGCCGGGCGAGAAGCGAACCGTCCGCGTCTCGTTCGCATGGTACGTCCCCGATTCCGATCTCTCGGTAGGCGTTCCGAAGGAGGAATCCGCCGGCGAAGCTGCCGCATACTACCGTCCATGGTACGCCGGGAAGTTCGGGAGCGTCGGCGACGTCGCGCTGTACTGGGCCCAAAACTATGACCGGCTTCGGACGGAGAGCGAACGGTTCACGTCGACGTTCTTCGGCACGACCGTGCCCGAACCGTTCGTCGAGGCGGCGGCAGCGAACTTATCGATATTGAAGTCGCCGACCGTCCTTCGGCAAACCGACGGCCGGCTGTGGGGCTGGGAGGGCTGCCACGACGACCGAGGCTGCTGCCACGGCTCCTGCACGCATGTCTGGAACTATGCGCACGCCGTGCCGCATTTGTTTCCTGCGCTGGAACGGACGCTGCGCGACACCGCCTTCGTCGAAGGGCAGGACGAGCGCGGCCACCAAAATTTCCGCGTCCCGCTTCCGATCCGGCCGGTCGCGGATCACGGCTTTCACGCCGCCGCCGACGGGCAGCTCGGCGAAATTATGAAGGCGTACCGGGAATGGCGCGTCTCCGGCGACGACGATTGGATGCGGTCCCTTTGGCCGCGCGTCGAATCGGCGCTCGAGTACTGCATCGCGACCTGGGACCCGGACGGCATCGGCGTCCTGATTGAGCCGCATCACAACACGTACGATATCGAATTTTGGGGGCCTGACGGTATGTGCTCGTCGGTGTACCTCGGAGCGTTGAAGGCGGGAACGCGGCTGGCCGAGGCGTTCGGCGCGCGCGAGACGGCGGATCGGTACGAGGCGCTGTACCGCAAGGGCAAGGCGTATTTGGAAGACGAGCTGTTCAACGGAGAGTATTTCGAGCAGAAGATCGTCTGGGAAGGGCTTCGGGCGAAGCCGCCCGAGCAAGAGCTCTCGTTCCAGACTCATTATTCGCCCGAGGCGCTGGAGCTGCTCCAACGCGAAGGTCCTAAATACCAATACGGGAAAGGCTGCTTATCCGACGGCGTCATCGGCGCATGGCTCGCGGAGATGTGCGGGCTGGGGGACATTTTGGATCGGGAGAAGGTCCGGAGCCATCTGCTCAGCGTGTACCGGTATAATTTCAAGCGGGAGTTGACGGAGCACGCGAATCCGCAGCGCCCCGGCTATGCGCTCGGCGACGAGGGCGGGCTGCTGCTGTGCACGTGGCCGCGCGGCGGGCGGCTGTCGCTGCCGTTCGTCTACAGCAACGAGGTGTGGACCGGCATCGAATATCAGGTCGCATCGCATCTGCTCTCGCTCGGCTGCGAGCGGGAGGCGCTGGACATCGTCGAAGCGTGCCGAAGCCGTTACGACGGGAGCCGCCGCAATCCGTACAACGAATACGAGTGCGGCCACTGGTACGCCCGGGCGATGGCGTCCTACGCGCTGCTGCAAGGGTGGAGCGGCGTCCGGTACGACGCCGTCGAACGGACGCTGTATGTGCCCGACCGCGGGCGCGGCGATTACAGCTGCTTCCTCGCGGCCGCAGGCGGTTACGGCATCGCCGGCCTGCGCGGCGGCGTCCCGTTCTTCGATTGCGCGAGCGGCGCCGTGCCGATCGACCGCATCGCGAAGGCGTAACGCGATGGCGACGACGTTCATTCCGCTGAGCGGGTTTCTCGGCGCCGGGAAGACGACATGGATGCTCGCCGCGGCGGATCGGCTGAAGGCGAGGGGGCTTCAGGCCGCTTGCATCGCCAACGATCAAGGCGGCTTGTTGATCGACGCCAAGTCGGCCGAACGCTCCGGCATGCCGTACGGAGAAGTGCGCGGCGGCTGCTTCTGCTGCAAATTCGACGAGCTGACCGATACGGTCAACGTGCTGCTCGCCGCGAATCGGCCGGACGTCGTCTTGGCCGAGGCGGTCGGCAGCTGCACCGACCTGGCGGCGACCGTCGTGCGCCCGCTGCTCGCCTTGCACGGCGACCGCGTCCGGCCGCGTCCGGTCACCTCGATCATCGATCCGCGGCGTCTGGAGGAGCTGTACGGCGGCGGAAGCCGATTCACGCCGGAGATCGATTATATATTCCGCAAGCAGCTCGAAGAAGCGTCCTTCTTGCTGCTTAACAAGGTCGATACGCTGGCGGCGCCGCGGGCCGAAGCGTTGCTCGAGCGGCTGCGGCTGGATTACCCGAAGGCATTCGTCGCGGGCGTGTCGGCGCGAACGGGAGAAGGCGTCGACGCTTGGCTCGACGCGGCGCTTGCGGCCGACGCCTCGCGCGGCGCCGCGCTGGATATCGACTACGACGTCTACGCGGCCGGCGAGGCGCAGCTCGGCTGGTTGAACCTCTCCTGCGACGTCGGAGGGCGCGGCTTCGACGCGCCGACCGTATGCGCCGCGCTCATGGCCGCGCTCCGGGAAGCGTTCGCGGAGGCCGGCGCGGAAATCGCCCATCTCAAGCTTTGGGCGCAGGACGCGGCGCATGCGCTGCGCATGAATGCGGTGCGCGGCGACGAGCCGGCCGTCTCGGACGGAACGGCGCCGTCGTGGCGGACGGACCGCGCGGCGGTGTGGATCAACGCGAGAGCGAAGGCGGACGAAACGGCGCTGGAGCGGGGGGCGCTCCGAGGCTTGGAACGGATCGCGGACGCGTTCGGCCTGGACGTCGCGATTCGCGAGCTGGAATGCTTCGCGCCGGCGAGGCCCGTGCCGACGCATCGAATGGAGGCCCGGACATGACGGAAAAGCAGGACAACGCTCGGCGCAAGCCCGGCATTAAACACATCGCGGAGAAAACCGGCTTTTCCCCGGCGACGGTCTCCCTCGTGTTGAATAACAAAGGCTCCTTCTCCGAGGAGACGAAGCAAACGATTCGACAAGCGTACGCCGAAATCAACCATGACCGCGCCATGGCCGAGGGACGGCCTTTCGTCAGGCTGCTCATGGAGGAGTCGGCGGCTTGGTCGGATCCGTATAACGGCGACATCATCCGAGCGATCGAGCTGGAAGCGCGCGCCTTAGGCTTCGAGGTCGCGCTGACGTTCGTCCGCCCGGATGCGTCGCCGGCGGACTGGGTCGACGACGTCTCCGGCATCGTCTTGCTCGGCGGCGGCGAAATTACCGACGCGATGATCGAAGAATTAAAGTCTTACGAGACGCCGCTCGTGCTCGTCGACAACTACACGCGACGCGGCGACGTGCTGTCCGTGCATCCGGATCACTTCGGCGCCGGCTATGCGGCGACCGAATATTTGCTCGGCCGCGGCCATACGAAGATCGGCTTCCTGAGCGGTCCGGTCAAATACAAGCCGCTGGTCGACCGATACGCCGGCTATTGCGCCGCTATGATGGCGGCAGGGCTTCCGCCGAGGCCGGACTACGTCTCGCCTAACTTCGACCGAAAGCATATCAAGGGCTATTTGGAAATGAAGTACGTGATGGAGCTGGAGGATCGGCCGACCGCCGTATTCGCCGTAAGCGACCGATCCGCGTACGGCGCGCTGCATTATATGCGCGATGTCGGACTGACGCCGGGCAAAGACGTCGAGTTGATCGGCTGCGACAACATTCGGGGGGAGCAGGAGGTCGCCTCGCGCATCGCGACCGTGGACGTGCCGAGGGCAGAGGTCGGCGCCATGGCCGTCCGGTTTCTCGCGGAGGCGATGAAGGGGAATACGCTGCGCGGAAGGGTCGTGCTCCCCGGAACGCTGATTTTGCCTGCGCTGTAAATCATTGCATGCCGCATCTAAAATAAACCCAATACGACCTGCGGAACCTCCTATAACGTATAAAAAAAACCTCTGTCGCCCGCGTATCGTTTCCGTTATGTTCTATTTGTGCCGCGAAAGCGATTACAAAATGAATGGAGGAAGACGATGAGAAGAGGCGGAAACAAAGGGTGCAAAGCGTTGCTCGCATTCGCGCTGACGGCGTCTGCGTTGGCGTATGCGGGGCCGATGGATCGGGCCGAGGCGGCGAACGTCTATGTGGATACGGTCGCGGAAATACAAGCCGCGCTGACTTCCGCGCAGCCGGGCGACACGATTCTGGTGGCGCCGGGTACTTACGAGGATCCGACGGCGGATACGGTCGGCTTGCGATCGGCGTATTTCTACTCGACGGTCGACGGCACGTCGTCGGCGCCGATTACGATTCGCAGTCAGGATCCGGCGAACCCCGCGATCCTCAAAGGGGGAGACATCGCCCAGATCGGGTACACGCTTTACATTACGGGCGATTACTGGAGAATCGAGGACATCCACGTCACGCACGGCCAGAAAGGCATTATCTTGGACAATTCGAACCATACCGTCATCGACGGCGCCCGCGTATACCACACGGGTCAAGAGGCGATTCACGTACGGGACGGAAGCTCTAACGTCATTATCGAAAACAGCTTCGTCGACGATACGGGCGCGACGCTCGACGCGACGGACATGGGCTTCGCCGAGGGCATCTATATCGGCTCCGACCGATCGACGTGGGACGTCAACGAGGGCCAAAGCGGCAGCTCGGTGGAGCCGGGTTACGGGTACGATCGGATGGTTATGAATACGATCGTTCGGAACAACACGACCGGTTCGCTCGTGCGCGCCGAGCCGATGGACATTAAGGAAGGCGCGGGCGGCACGCTCGTCGAAGGCAATACGTTTCTCGGCGGCGGCATCGTCGGGGATACGTACAACTTCGCGGACAGCTTCATCGACGTGAAGGGGTATAACACGACGATTCGAAACAACGTGTTTTATCGCCAAAACAATTCGAACATCGACAACGATATCGCGGAGGTCAACCGCACGAGCACGAATCCGTGGTGTCCGTCAAACGAAACCTCCAACCAGAGCCTTACGAATACGGGGGACGGCAACACGTACACGAACAATACGTTCCACGCGGGGGATCCGCCTCCGGGCGAAGAGCCGCCGCCTCCGACCGGCGGAAGTCTGGTGCTGCCCGATTGGTCCGAAGCCGGCTATAAGGGAGGGCAATCGCTCCCGACCGGCGGCACGGTCGTCGACCTGACGACGAAGGGCATCGCGGCGAACGACGGGAACGACGATACGGCGGAGCTGCAAGCCGTCATCGACGGTATCCGCAGCGGCAGCTTAACGGTGAACGGCAGTCCGGTCAGCGAGAACAACAGGGCGATTCTTCAGCTTCCTGCCGGTCAGATCGACCTGTCCGGCTTCATCCGGATGGACGCGAGCTGGGTGACGCTGCGCGGCGCCGGATCGGATCCGAACACGGGGACGAAAATCGTGTTCAAGCCGGCCAGCACGTACGTGTCGGACAACGGCCTCCCGGTCATCGACGGGCGGCTCTGGCCGGGGTACGGCGCGTTCCGGGTCGAAGACCGGGAGAAGCATCCGAACGATACGAATTACGAAGGCAGCATTAACTTCCATTGGCTGTCCGGCGTGCGCGTCGCCTCCGGCGGCGGCGGCAGCAAGGGGGGGACGACGGTGCAAGTCGCGTCCGGGGAAGGGGACCGCTTCTCCGTCGGGGACACGATCTACGTCGGGGCGGCGAACACCGTCGAGTTTTACCAATCGATGGGCGCGCCGCAGGAGTATTGGATCAATCAGCATATGCGGAGCCAGATGTTCAAGGTGACCGGCGTCAGCGGGGATACTTTGACGATCGACAAGCCGCTGGAGTTCGATATACCTTACAGCAACGGCGGAGACATCTTGGGAACGACGTACTACAGCCGGGTCATGCCGGTCAAGACCGTAGAAGGGGTCGGCTTCGAGAACTTCTATTTCACGCAGGATATCTCTTATACGCCGTACAGCCACAAGAACTCCAACGATTACGACGCGGTTTCGAATCCGAACGGCGTCGGCTTGAAATACACGAACGAAGCGCCGGAATACGCGCTCCATGCGATCGTTTTCAAGTGGGCGGCGAACGGCTGGGTGAAAGGGATTCGGACGCATATGACCGGGTCGCATCCGATCGTCACCGAATTCGCGCGACATATGGAATTCCGGGACAACGTCCTATTCGGCGCATGGAACAAGGGCAAAGGCGGTCACGGCTACTTGCGCGGCTCGAAGCTCTATGACAGCATCATCGCGAACAATACGGTCGACCGGATCCGTCACGTTACGCTGCAATGGTCGGCGACGGGCAACGTCGTGACCGGCAATTCGTTCTCCGTCGATATGAACCTGCACGGCGGGTGGGAACGGAACAACTTGATCGAACGAAACACGATCGTCATTCCGTATTTGCATCAAAGCTGGGGCGAAGGGGAGGGCGGTGCCGAGCCGGAGGGCGGCACGTGGTACCCGATCTGGTACGGCGCCGGTCCGCATGCGTCGAAGTGGTCGGGCGCGACCGGCGAGAACAACGTGTTCTTTAACAATAACATGCAGAAACAGCAAAGCGCGGGCGCGGCGTATACGTCGTATGCGCCTTATGATCAGACGAATCGCATCTACCAGATCGGCTGGGACGGATCCGGCTGGGCGCATCTGGAGAAGCCGGACGGCACGCTGATCGGGACCTGGACCTACAACGAGACGGTCGATTTCTCCGCGTCGCCGAACTCCGGCGTGTACGATTGCTACACGTTCTCGGGAGCCTCGCTGCTGGGCGCCGGCACCGCGACGCTCGATTGCGGCGGCGGCGGAGGCGGCGGCGATACGCAGGCGCCGACCGCGCCGAGCGGTCTGACGGCGACGGCGGTCTCGTCCAGCGCGATCGATCTCGCTTGGACGGCATCCAGCGATAACGTCGGCGTAGCCGGGTATCGCGTCTATCGGAACGGCACGCTCGTCGGCACCGTGTCCGGGACGTCGTACAGCGACACCGGTTTGACGGCGTCGACGACGTATAACTACACGGTTCGGGCGTTCGACGCGGCCGGGAACGTCTCCGGCGACAGCGCGACGGCGTCGGCGACGACTCAGAGCTCCGGGGGCGGCGGCACGTCGGCGAAGCTGACGATCGCAGCCGTGACGGCCAGCAGCTATCAATCCGGGAACGAGCCGGGGGACTCGATCGACGGCAGCCTGTCGACGCGCTGGTCCGCGGAGGGCGACGGGCAGTGGATCCAGTACGATCTCGGCTCGAGCTATACGATCGACCTCGTGAAGATCGCGTTCTATAACGGCGCGTCTCGGACGACGGCCATCGACATTCTGTTGTCGACGAACGGCACGAGCTGGACGCAAGCGTTCAGCGGCTCCAGCAGCGGGACGACGACGGCGCTCGAGACGTTCGACTTCGCCGATGCGTCCGCCCGGTACGTGCGCATCGTCGGCCACGGCAACAGCGACAACCTGTGGAACAGCATCACCGAAGTCGAAATTTGGGGCTACGGCAGCGGCAGTGGCGGGGATACGCAAGCGCCGACCGCGCCGACCGGCTTGACGGCGACGGCGGCTTCGTCGAGCGCGATCAACCTCGCTTGGACGGCGTCGAGCGACAACGTCGGCGTCGCGCAATACGAAGTTTATCGCGGCTCGACGCTCGTCGGCACGACGACCGGCACCTCTTACAGCGATACCGGTCTTGCCGCTTCGACGACGTATACCTATACGGTCAGAGCGAAGGACGCAGCAGGCAACGTCTCGCCGGCGAGCGGTTCGGCGAGCGCGACGACGCTGTCGTCGACGCCTCCGCCGACTTCGGCCTTGAAGCTGCTGTATCAAGAAGGCGACGGGGGAACGACGGGCGACAACGACATCCGTCCGTACTTTACGATCGTCAACGACGGCACGACGTCGATTCCGCTCAGCGAGCTGAAGATTCGCTATTACTACAAGAAGGAATCCTCCGGCTCGCAGACGGCGACGATCGATTTCGCGACGATCGGCAAGTCGTACGTGACGGGGACGATTCATTCGTACAGTCCTGCGACGTCGACCGCGGACGCGTACCTCGAGGTGGGCTTCACCTCCGGCGCGGGCAGCCTCGCCGCGGGCGCGGATACCGGCAACATCAAGACGCGCATCAACAATGCGGATTGGTCTAACTTTAACGAGTCGAACGACTACTCGTACGGCCCTAGCTTTACGTCGTACGGGGAATTCTCGAACGTGACCATGTATCATAACGGCGTCCTCGTGTGGGGCGTCGAGCCGTAACCGTTCCGGCGATTTCGGGGCTTCGCGCTCCGGGATCGCCGGTTATTTTTCGCTTCCCAGGCGAACGTATATTCTGTACAATAGGGGTATGCATATACGGAAGAGGGCAACGAACGCATGAACCGACTGACCGGCAAAGTCTCCTCCATGGAGGAGCTCCTTGAACTGATAAGATCGACGAAAGAAATTATGGAAAATGTCACCGAATGGCGCACCCTCCCGCCTCGCGAGGCGAAGTATGCGGCCTTCCCGGACGGGCTGCGCCCGGAAATCCGCGCCGCGCTCGAGGCAAAGGGCATTACGAAGCTATATACGCATCAGGCGTCGGCGTTCCGCGAGATCGAAGCGGGCCGCCACGTCGTCACCGTGACGCCGACCGCGTCCGGCAAGACGATGACGTACAATTTGCCCGTCATGCAGCAGCTGCTCGCCGACGACAGCTCCCGCGCGCTGTACCTGTTCCCGACGAAGGCGCTCGCGCAGGATCAGGTCGCGGAGCTGCAGGAGACGGTCGAGCGGATGGGCGTCGAGATCAAAGCGCACACGTACGACGGCGACACGCCGCCGACGGTACGTACCGCCATCCGCAACGCGGGCCATATCGTCGTGACGAATCCGGACATGCTGCACAGCGCGATCCTTCCGCACCATACGAAGTGGGTCAAGCTGTTCGAGAATTTGAAATTCATCGTCATCGACGAGGTGCATTCGTACCGGGGCGTCTTCGGCAGCCATGTGGCGAACGTCATTCGGCGGCTGAAGCGGATTTGTCGATTTTACGGCTCCAATCCGCAATTTATTTGCTGCTCGGCGACGATCGCGAACCCGAAGGAGCACGCGGAGAAGCTGATCGGAGAGACCGTCGCGCTCGTCGACGACAACGGCGCGCCGGCGGGGGAGAAGCATTTCGTGTTTTACAATCCGCCGGTCGTCAATCGGCAGCTCGGCATTCGCAAGTCGAGCGTGCTCGAGTCGCAGCGGCTCGCGGCGCTGCTGCTGAAGCAGGGCATCCAGACGATCGTGTTCGCGCGCAGCCGGGTGCGGGTCGAAATTTTGCTGACGTATCTGCAAGACTTGGTGAAGAACGAGCTCGGCGTGAAGTCGATCCGCGGATACCGGGGCGGCTACTTGCCGAAGCAGCGTCGCGAGATCGAGCGAGGGCTGCGGAACGGGGAGATTCGCGGCGTCGTGTCGACGAACGCGCTCGAGCTTGGCATCGACATCGGGCAGCTGCAGGCGTGCGTCCTCAACGGCTTCCCGGGCACGATCGCGAGCACGTGGCAGCAGTCCGGCCGCGCCGGCCGGCGCCACGAGACGGCAGTGACGTTCTTGGTCGCGAGCAGCAATCCGCTCGACCAATACGTCATTCAAAATCCGGATTTCTTCTTCGAGCGGTCGCCCGAGCAGGCGCGCATTCACCCGGATAATCTGCTTGTCCTGCTCGATCACGTCAAGTGCGCGGCGTATGAGCTTCCTTTTCAAGAGGGGGACAAGTTCGGCGAAGAGCGGCTTGAAGATTTGCTCGAGTTTCTCGTCGAGGAGCGCGTGCTGCATCAGAACGGCGGCAAGTATTACTGGATGGAGCAGCATTTTCCCGCGAACAACATCTCGCTGCGGACGGCGGCGCAGGAAAATATCGTCATCATCGACATGACGAAACCGGAGCACCGGGTCATCGGCGAGGTCGATCGGTTCAGCGCGCAGACGCTCGTGCATGAGGAAGCGATTTATATTCACGAAGGCGTGCAGTACCAGGTCGAGAAGCTCGATTACGAGGAGAAGAAGGCGTACGTGCGCGAGGTGGACGTCGATTATTTCACGGACGCGAACCTGGCGGTCGACCTGAAGATTCTGCATGCCGACCGGGAGCGCCCCGGCGGCGCCGGCCATATGACGAATTACGGCGAAGTGACGGTGAACGCGCGGGCGACCATTTTCAAGAAAATTAAGCTTCGCACCCACGAAAATATCGGCGCCGGTCCGATCCATCTGCCGGAGGAGGAGCTGCACACGAGCTCGTACTGGATCACGCTGAACGACGAGCACGGCGGGTTTGCGACCGCGAACGATTTGCAGTATGCCTTGCTGGGATTGGCGAACGTGATGATTCATATCGCGCCGCTGTATTTAATGTGCGATCCGTTCGACATTCGCGTCGTGCCGCAGGTGAAGGCGACGCAGTCGAAGCTGCCGACGATTTTCTTCTATGACCGTTATCCGGGCGGCGTGGGCTTAAGCGAGCGGCTGTACGAGTCGCATCGCGAGCTGCTGTCCGAGGCGCGGCGCATCATCTCGGGCTGCTCGTGCCTCAGCGGCTGCCCGGCGTGCGTCGGCCCGATCGAGGAGGTCGGCCTCCTCGGGAAGTCGCTCGCGCTGCAGCTGGTCGAGCGGCTGGCGGCGGACGTATGAGCGGCAGGCTGCGGGAGCGGCTCGGCCGGCTGACCGGGAGCGGCGCGCGGGCGAAGCCGGCGGATTTGCCGGAGCGGGACCCGGGGGCGGGCGCGCCGGCGGATGCGGGGGCAATGCCGGAATCGGGAGCCGGTCCGCTGCCAGGTGCGGGCGCGTTTTTGGAGTTGGAAGCGGCGGATTCGAGGGTGCGGGATCCGGAGGCGGTCGTGTCGGTCGAGGCGGGGACGTCGTCGGGGTCTTCTCGGGTAGAGGGGACGGCCCGGAAGGCGGACGAAGCGGATGTCGAGGCGGCGGCGTGGGCGAAGCTCGGATTCGCGCTGGCGCCGGGGCCGACCGGGGCGTGCCTTGTGCGCGAGGTGCGGTACGGCGCGGCGCATCGGCACGGGAAGTACGGGGTGTCCGAGCTGTCGAGCGCGGGGGCCGCGCTGACGCGGCTCGATCCGGCGGGGCGGCGCGTCGAGCCGGAGAAGCTATTGTTTCTCGATACGGAGACGACGGGTCTCGGGCAAGGCGCGGGCAACGTGCCGTTCCTCATTGGCATCGGCTGGTGGACGGCGGAAGGCTTCACGGTGCGGCAATATTTGATTCGCCATCCGGGCGAGGAGGCGGCGATGCTCGGCATGCTCGCCGAGGCGCTGCCCGCGTTTACCCACCTCGTCACGTACAATGGGCGGACGTTCGACTGGCCGCTCGTGAAAAATCGGTTTATTTTGCAGCGCATGGCCGTGCCGAAGGATCCGGCGCATTTCGATTTTTTGTATCCGTCCCGCAGCCTCTGGCGGACGACGATGCCGTCGGTGCGGCTCGGCGCCGTGGAGGAGGCGAAGCTGGGCGTGTTTCGCGAGGACGACGTGCCCGGCTCGATGGCGCCGGCGCTGTACTTTCAGTATTTGGCCGAACGGAACGTCTCCGTGCTCGAAGGCGTCGTTCGGCACAACGAGACGGACATCGCGACGCTGCTGACGCTTGCGATCCACTTCGGCCGGCTGCTCGACGTCGGCGCAACGCTCGCGGAGCTGCCGGCGGCCGAGCTGCTTCGGCTCGCGCTCTGGTACGAGCGTCTCGGCTTCGAGGACGAGGCGTGCGGCGCGATGGAGGCGCTGGCCGAGCGGCCGGCGTCGGAAGCGTACGCGTGTTGGGGCGAGGCGGCGCAATTTTATAAGAGGCGCAAGCGTTGGGCGGAGGCGGTTCGGCTCTGGCGGATGCTGGCGGAGGAGACGGCCGGCCGGCGGTGGGCGCCGCTTGAGCCGTACGTGGAGCTGGCGATGGCTTACGAGCATCGGCTGAAAGACGCCGCCGCGGCGCTGTACTGGACGGAAGCCGCCCTGGACGCCGCGCAGCGGCGCGCAGCGCTGGCGGGCCGAGCGGGCGACGGCGAGGAGCGCAAGCTGCGGGAGCAGCTCTCGGAGCTGCGCAAGCGCAAGGCGCGCCTATCGCGCAAAAGCGGCGCCGGCGGCTTATTTTAAGCCGCGGGCGCCGCTTTGCGTTGGCGGGGCGGCTTCTCGCCGCTGCCGTCGGCGCGGGGGCGCTGCGCTGCGCTTTCGCGAGCGGCGGGGGGCGGGTTATGCGCAAATTTTGCGCATAACGGCGAGATATGCTCAAATTTTGAGCATACGGGGCCCTTTGCGCCCGCGGCCGTCGGCGCGGGGGCGCCGCGCTGCGCTTTCGCGAGCGGCGGCGGGCTGACTTATGCGCAAATTTTGCGCATAACGGCGAGATATGCTCAAATTCTGAGCATACGATGCCCTTCCGCCGTCGGCACGTCGGCGCGGGGCGCCGCGCTACGCTTTCGAGAGCAGCGGCGGGCTAACTTATGCGCAAATCTTGCGCATAACGGCGAAAAATGCTCAAATTCTGAGCTTGTCATAAAAATCCACTTCGTCAGGCAATCTAATCCAAATAGAGGCAGGCCCACGGTCCGCGCATGTCGTCATGGCATGCATGCCGGATCAAGCGCCGCGTACCGCGGGAATGCCGATTGGAGGAGTGAGCGCGTGCCGGAATTGCCGGAGATGGAGACGTACCGAACGATGTTGAACGAGCGGATCGCCGGACGGGTCGTGCGGGACGTGGAGGTGACGAGGGAGAAGACGGTGAACGTGCCGGTCGACGAGTTCCGCAGGCGCGTCGAAGGGCGGGCGATCGAACGGGTGGATCGTGCGGGGAAAATGCTGCTTTTCCGGTTGGACGACCGGTGGGGCGCGACTCGCGGCGGAGGGGGGGCGGCAGCCGGAGCGCCCGCCGGCCGGGGCGGCGTCGCCACGCTCGAGCGCCCCGAAGCCAGCGTCGGCGCTGACGCCGACGCTGGCGCAGCGACGGCGGACACGCTGGCGCTCCACCTGATGCTGGGCGGTTCGATGTTTTACGGTTCGCCGGACGAGGCGCCCGACCGAACCGCCCAAGTCGTCTTCACGTTCGACGCAGGGAAGAAGCTATATTTTCATGGACTTCGTCTCGGGTATTTGCACATCTACGGTCCGGAGGAGCTGGAGACGAAGCTCTCGAAGCTCGGCCCCAACCCGCTCGATCCGGCGCTCGACGCGGAAGCGTTCGCGGCGCGGCTGCGGCGGGCGCGCGGCGCGATCAAATTCGCGCTCACCGATCAAGCGGTGTTCGCCGGCATCGGCAATTGCTACGCCGACGAAATGCTGTTCGCCGCCGGCATCCTGCCGCTAAGAAAGACGGCCGACGTCGACGACGCCGAGCTGCGCAGGTTGTTCGCGGCCATGCGTTCGACGTTCGCCGAAGCGATCCGGTACGGCGGGTACATGGAGGACCCCCTCTACGCGGGGGACGAACGAACCGGCGGCTACAACGACCGCTGCAAGGTGTACGACCGCGGCGGGGAGCCGTGCGACCGCTGCGGCGGCCCGATTACGAAGACCGAAAGCAACGGACGCAAGGTGTTTTATTGCGAACGGTGCCAGCGGTAGGAGGCGAGGATGGCGATGATCGCGACGACGAAGCTCAAGCATGTCGGCTGCCATATCAGCATAAAGCACGGATACGCCGGCGCCGCCCAAACAGCGGCGGCGATCGGCGCGACGGCGTTTCAATATTTTCCGAAAAACCCGAGGGGGCTATCGATCAAGGCGTTCGGCGAAGCCGATGCGGCCGCTTGCGCCGCGCTGTGCCGGGAGCGGGGCATCCGGAGCATCGCGCACACGACGTACGCGACGAACTTGGCCGCGGAAGGCGCGCTGCGCGAGCCGACGATCCGCTCGCTCCGCAACGATCTCGACATCGCGGAGGCATGCGGCTCGGACGGGGTCGTCGTCCATTTCGGCAAGTGGAAGGGCGGCGGCGACGCGCTTGAGGGGTACAAGATCATTTTGTCGGCGCTCAACGAGACGCTGCGGGATTGGAACGGCCGCGCGAAGCTGCTCATCGAAAACCAAGCCGGCGAAGGCACGGCGATCGGGACGACGCTCGAGGAGCATGTCAGCATCCGGCAGCTGTCCGACTACCCGGAGAAGATCGGGTTTTGCCTCGACACGTGCCACTTGTTCGCAAGCGGCGTCTGGACGGGAACGAATTGGACGCAGCTGCTCGAGAAGGGACGCGAAATCGGCTACTGGCAGCACCTGAAGGCGCTGCACCTGAACGATTCCGTCTACGCCTCCGGCGCACGCCGCGACCGGCACGCCAATATCGGGGGCGGTCATATCGGGGGCGAGGTGCTCTCGGAGGCGCTGCGCACCCCGGAGCTCGCCGGAATACCGGTCGTACTGGAGACGCCGGTGCCGGCCGCGTCCTCTCATCAGGCGGAGATCGAGTTCGTGCGGACGTTGGCCTAAGGGCGAAGCGACGATCGATCGCTTGCAATCCTGCGGCGCGAGCGATACACTTCCCTACGAGAAGGCATTGTACGGGAGGATTCGGCAGCCATGATTCGATTGTCCAACGTGACGTTCATCCGCGAGGAGCGCAATATTCTTAGCGATATCTCCTGGCATGTAGAAAAGGGTCAGCATTGGGCGGTGCTCGGGCGCAACGGCTCGGGCAAGACGACGCTCCTCGAAATCATCAGCGGATATCAGTTTCCGTCGAAGGGAAGCGTCGTCGTCCTCGGCGCGACGTACGGGCAAGTCGACCTGCGCGAGCAGCGCAAGCGGCTCGGGTATATCAGCCAATCGCTGTTCGAAAAGCTGACGCCGCGCGACCCGGTGTGGGAAGCGGTCGCGACCGGGGCGTACGCGCACCTCCGCTTCTACGAAGCCATCGATCCCGAGGTGAAGGAGCGGGCGATGGCGAGGCTGCGCCGATTCGGGCTCGACGCGCTCGCGGACAATCCCCTCGGGACGTTGTCTCAGGGCGAACGGAAGAAGGCTCTGCTCGCCCGGGCGCTCATGGGCGAGCCGGAGCTGATCGTGTTGGACGAGCCGTGCTCGGGACTAGATTTATATCAACGCGAAAATTACCTAGAGGTCGTCGAATCGATCGCGGGCGAAGCGACGCTGCTGTACGTGACGCACCATTTGGAGGAGCTCATTCCGGCGCTTACGCACGTCGCCCTTTTGCGCGACGGGCGGATTACCGCCGCGGGACCGAAGCATGACGTATTGACGGAGGCGCTCATCGAAGAAGCGTACGACGTGAAGGTAGCGCTCGATTGGGAGGGGGATCGGCCTTGGATTCGAGTGAAACGAAGCTGACGGAAGAGACAGAAAACGCATCCGCCGAGGGCAGCGTCTGGATCGGCACGGCCAACCGCGGCTTCGGCAAGCTGGCGGCGAACGAGCTGCAGCGGTTGTTCGGCAAGGCGAAGACGCAGTCGCTCTCGCCGGGCGACGTATTCCGCTTCGAGGTCGACGAGCCGCGCGAGGCGGCGCTGCGCTGCCTTCGCGAGCGCCCGCCGGTCTTCCTGCGGCATGTGCAGCCCGTGCATGCGGCCGTACCGCTCGGCGGCGAGGCGGAGGCGGCGCTGGCGGCGATACGTACGGCGGTCGCAGAAGCCGATGCGCCGCTGTCGGGCAAGAAGGTCGCCGTGCAGGCGCGCAAGGCGGAGGCGCCGCAGACGCCGAAGACGGAGCTGGCGCCGATCGACGTGAAGCGAGCGGTCGACGACGCGCTGACGGCCGCGCACGGCGCGATCCCCGTCGTCCAGGACATGGAATATATCGTGTCCGTCTATTTGGCCCGAGACACGGCCTACGTCGGTTGGTCGACGCCGCGGGACAATTTGTCGTCGTGGTCGGGGGGCGCGGTGCATTTTCGAAAAGAGGATGGGGATATTTCCCGAGCGAAATTCAAGCTGATGGAGGCGGAAGTGGCGTTCGGAATCGACTTCGGGGCGTACCACAGCGCGCTCGATATCGGGGCGGCGCCCGGCGGCTGGTCTTCGTTCCTGCTCGAGAAAGGGCTGCGCGTGACGGCGGTCGACCCGGCGGACATGCATCCGTCGCTGCTGCGCGAGCACGGCTTCACGTACATCAAGAAGAACGCGGCCGACGTGACGTTCCCGGCGAATGAGTTCGACTTGCTCGTATGCGACATGAGCTGGGATCCGCTGCGGATGGCGGAGCTCGTCAAGCGGCTCCTCCCGTCCGTCTCGAGGGACGGCCTCGTCCTGACGACCGTGAAGCTGATGCACGGCAAGGCGTTCGCGACGCTCCGAGAGGTGGAGAGCATTATGGCGCCGGAGGCGAAGCTCGTGCAAGCGAAGCAGCTGTTCCACAATCGGGAGGAACTGACGTGCCGCTGGCGCCGGTCGTCTTGACGGTGCTTCCGACGTCCTATTATACTGAATGGTAGCAGACCAGCATGCGGGCTTCCCGTATGCCGGTTTGCTATTTTTTTTGGGAAAGAAGGGAGCTTATGTTGGAAAAGGATCCGCCCGATCCGTTCCGTTCGGGCGAGGTCGTCGCCGGCCGCTACCGTATCGAACGACGCCTCGGGGAAGGCGGCATGGGACGCGTCTACCTCGCAGAGGATTTGCGGCTCAAGGGGCAGCGTTGGGCGCTGAAGTGCGTGCCGCCGGACGCCGCCGATCCGGCGCAGGCCGAGAAGGAGGCGGCGATCATGACGACGCTGCGCCACCCGTCGCTGCCGCGCATCGTGGATTATTTTTCCGTCGCGGGCGCGGGCTGCTGCCTAGTTATGGATTATCTCGAGGGCGAGACGCTGCTGGAACGTTCCGCCGCGCACGGGCACGCGCTGCCGTGGACGACGGTCGTGCATTACGGCGCTCAGCTTTGCGAGCTGCTCGATTATTTACATTCGCGGGACAGTCCGGTCGTCTTCCGGGACGTGAAGCCGTCGAACGTGATCGTCGGTCCCGACGACGCGCTGCGGCTGATCGACTTCGGCATCGCCCGTACGTATAAAGAAGGCAAATCGGCGGACACGGTGCACGTCGGATCGGTCGGCTTCGCCGCGCCGGAGCTGCTCGCCAATCGCCAGACCGATCATCGCGCCGACTTATATTCGCTGGGCAGCATGCTGTATTTTCTGCTTAGCGGGGGACAGTTTTACAACTTTACGAAACGCCCCCTGCGGGAGGCGGCTCCCGGCCTCCCCCGCGAGCTCTGCGAAGCGGTGGAGAGGCTGCTCGAGGACGATCCGGCAAGGCGGTTCCCCGACGCGAAATCGGCGAAGGCCGCCTTGATCGCGCGGGAAGGGGCGGCCCCGGGGGAGAGCCGCGAATTTTCCGCGGGGGGCTCGGGGGGGCGGGGCGGACATCGGACGATCGTAAGCATCTACGGCTTATTCCCGAAGGCCGGCGCGACGTTCCTCGCCGTCGCCGTCGTCCGGCTGCTCGCCGAACGAAGCCTTCGGCCGACGTATGCGTCTTTCCCGTGGTCGGAAGGGGATGTTTTCCTTCGGATGCTGTCTTCCGGCGGCGAAGGGTGGCGCGACGGCGGGGCGAACTGGAGACTTTCGCCGGACGATTCCTCCTCGACGCCGGCCGCGTACGATGCCGCGGCGCTGTATAAGCTGCTGTTCGAGCTCCGGGGGGACGTCGTCGTGTTCGATATTCCGTCCACCGCCGAGCCGGAAGCCGCCGAGGCGCTGCTGCGTGCCAGCGATCTCGTCGTCGCCGTAGCGGCCCCGGATCCCGGAGGGCTGCGCTCGTCCGCGGCCGTCGCCAATTGGCGTCGCTTGAACGAGTGCGGGGCCGACGGACGCGTCGAATGGGCGGCGAATCGGATGCCCGTATCGGCGAAGCTGCCCGATTTTTTCTCGCTGTTTTCGGCGCGGCCGATCGCCGTCGTTCCGGAGCTGCCGTACGATCGGGTGACGTCCGCGAAGTGGCGCGGCCGCTTGCCCTTCGACGATTCGGAGGTGCGCGCGGAGCTCGCGGCGTCGCTGCGGCCGCTCCTGCTGCGCGTCGCTCCCGCGTCCGGCCGGCGCGACGGCTTCGCGGCGACCGCGAAAAGATGGCTTGCCAATAAATGGGCGATCGATTATAATAAAAACAAATTTCATCCATAGGTTGACATGCGGAAGCACCGCTGACCATTGTTGGTCTGCGTGTGCTTTTTTTGTCGTCTACGGAAGGGGGAGGAAGATGCGGCTGCGCATCGCGTTATGCGACACGGACGGCGACTACGCTCGCCGAATCGCGGAATACGCGAGAAATTCCGACATTCGAAGGGAGGCGGATATTACGATATGCACGCGGCCGGAGCTGCTGGCCGGGTGGAGAAGGGAGCGTCGATTCGATCTTTACGCGGTCGGAATCGAACTGGCGGGCGAAATCGGTCCCATAGAGCCGGAGGATCGCAGCGTCGTTTGGTTCGGGGAAGTCGGATATGGCGTCGGACCGAACGGCGTGCCGGTCGCTTCGAAATACACGGCGGCTCCAAAGTTGCTTCGCGCCTGGATCGAACGAAGCGCGGAGCGCGTGGGAACGTCGGGGGAGTCGGTCGTCGTCGGCGTCTGGTCTCCGGCGGGAGGGGTCGGACGGACCCGGATCGTCGCGCATTTGGCATCCGCTTGGGCGGCGAGCGGAACGCGCACGTTCGTCGCGAGTCTCGAACCCGGCAGCCTGCCCGAAGGGCCGGGCTTCGATACGGCGACGCACGACGTCTCCGATTGGCTGTACGCATTGAAGTCGGCGCTTCCCGCGCAAGCCGCGCAGCGGGGCGACGCCTGGCTTCACGGATTCGATCCGAGCGGGTCGTATCGGGAATGGCATTCGGTCGGCCGCGCGGAAGGCGTAGGGCTGCTGGAGGAAGCCTCCCGTCATATCGGTCGAGGCGTCGTCTTGGCGGATGCGGGGGCGGGCTGGTCTCCCTGGGCGGAATCGGTTTGCGATCGCGCGGACGCGATCGTTTGCGTCGCGGCCAGCGACGAGGGATGTCTCAAGAAGACGGAGAAGTGGTTCGGAGATTGGCCCGAATGGAGGGAGGGAGGCATCTACCGCGCCAAGGCGGCGTTCGTGCTGAATCGATGCCTTCCGGACAACGTTCTCGATTCGCCATCCTGGGCGGCGAACGCCTTCCGTCTGCCTTACGTTCCGGAGTGGAAGCAAGATGCATCATGGAACGATGCGTTATTTCGGAAAGCCGCGGAGCGGATCGCGGAGGAGTTGATGATCCGATGTACGACGCCTCGATGGTACAGCGCGATACCTATGAACTAAGGGAATCGGTGCGCGCCGAGCTGGACGCGGAGGGCGATTATTCGGAAGAAGCGCTGCGGGCGCTTGTCCGCCGACGCATCGCCGCAGTCGGCAAGGAGCGGCATTGGACGTCGGACGAACGGATTCGCATCGAGGAACGGGTGCTGGCGTCGTTCCGCGGACTCGATATTTTGGAGCCGCTGCTCGCCGATCCGGACGTGACGGAAATTATGGCGAACGGGCATGAAGCGTTGTTTTACGAGAAGCAGGGACGGTTGTATCGATACCCGCATCGGTTCGAAAGCAAGGAGCGGCTCGAGGACATTATTCAATCGATCGTATCGAAGGTGAATCGAACGGTGAACGAAGCGTCGCCGATCGTAGACGCGAGACTTCCGGACGGCTCGCGCGTCTGCGCGGTGCTCCCGCCGATCGCGCTTTGCGGCCCGACCCTCTCGATTCGTAAATTTCCGGAGAAGCCGATCACGCTGGACCGCTTGCTCGAATGGGGGGCGTTGACGCCGGATGCCGCGTCTTTCCTTCAAAGCGCCGTGCGAAGGAAGAAAAACATTTTCGTCAGCGGGGGCACCGGTTCCGGAAAGACGACGATGCTGAACGTGCTTTCCCAAGCGATTCCCGACGGCGAACGGGTCGTGACGATCGAGGATTCGGCGGAGCTCCGCTTGACCTCGCTTTCTAACGTCGTCTCTTTGGAGACGCGACCTGCCAACACGGAAGGGAAGGGAGAAATTACGATCCGGCAACTGCTTCGAGCCGCTCTGCGCATGCGGCCCAATCGCATCATCGTCGGGGAAGTGCGAGGGGCGGAGGCCCTCGATATGCTTCAGGCGATGAACACGGGGCACGAAGGCTCCATGTCTACGGGACATGCGAACTCCGTTCGAGATATGTTGAGCCGGCTCGAGACGATGGCGATCGGCGGCGCGGACCTCCCCGTGCCGGTCGTACGCCGGCAGATCGCTTCCGCATTGCATCTGATCGTCCATGTTTCGCGCATGCCGGATTACAGCCGGAAAGTTACGGAGATCGTCGCCGTCGACGGCTTAGCCGGCGAGGAGTACCGCCTGCGCGTCCTGTTCGCACGAAAGACTGCCGGCGACGGACCCTTAATCCGGTACGACGAAAGGCTCGAAGCGGGGGAAGGAGGAGGGGAATGATTCGGTTCGTTCGAACGAAACTAGAGCGCATTCCGTCGGCGTACCGACCCGGCGCGGCGTATCTTACGGCTGTCGCCGCGGGGTGGATGGGGGCGTTCGCCGCGGTGGGCTGGCTTTTCTTCGAGGCATGGATCGCCTCGGCCGCGCTCGCCGCCGCCGGAAGCTTCGTCGCCTTCCGGCGCATCGATGCGCTCGTCGTCCGCCGCAAGCGGACGACCTCGGCTCAATTCGAGGAGCTGCTGTTCGCTCTAGCCTCCTCGTTACAAGCCGGGAAATCGATCGAGAACGCCTTCCGGGAGGCGGAAGCGGATGTAACCCGGTTGTACGGCGGGAGCCGGTCGGCGCTCCTGTCTCAGCTAGAGAGGTTGAACCGAAGAACGGACAACGGTTTGCCGTTGGAATCCGGTTTGCAGCAGTTTAGCCGGGAATTGGCGATCGAGGAAATCGAGCAATGGGCGGACATGTTCGCGACGTGCAGGCGGACCGGGGGCGATTTGGTGAAGGTGATGCGTCAGACGTCCCGTACGATCGTCGAGAAGATGAATATCGATCGCGAACTGTCGGTACTCATCGCCGGCAAACGGTTCGAAGCGAAGGCGCTGACCGTCGTTCCGTTCTTGATCGTCGGCGTATTTCGGTACGGCTCGCCGGAATATATGGAGCCGCTTTATACGGGTCAGGGAAGGCTCGTGATGATCGCCGCTCTCGGCATGCTCGGAGCGGGAAGCTGGCTCGCCGACAAGATCATGAGGCTGGAGGCGTGACATGGCGGCGCTCGTCTGTATATTGGCCGCGGCTGCAGCGGCGCTTTGGACTTACAGAAGGCTCCCGGCCGCCGATGTCGCAAGATTTTTAGGGGAGAAGCCGTCTTCCGCCGCCTCGGCCAAAGCGTACGCCGCCGGGATGGCGGTCGCCGCGGCGTGGCTCCGATGGACAGGAGGGTATTCGCTGCTGATCGCGCAGCTTCCCCAGCTCGCCAGGTATTGCGCGATCGTATACGGAAGAGACAAGGAAGCGGACCCTGCCCATACGTGGACGGTCGAGACGTTCGCGATGACGGCGGCCGCCGGACTGGCGACGGTAACAGCGCTGATGGCTGCGGCGGACGCCGGCGTCGCGTCGTTTTTAGCCGCCGTCTCGGCCGCGATTCCGTTCCTTCGGTGGCGGGATTTGGCGGGGAAGGCTGCGCAAAGAAGGGAAGCTTTCGTAGCCGAGCTGCCGACGTTCATGCACAAGCTTTCTTTGCTGCTGGCCGCGGGGGAGACGCTCCACGGCGCTTGGAGGCGCGCCGGCGAAGCGTACGGGGAGAAGCGGTTGCATCCGCTGTACGCCGAGCTGGCGAAGGCGGGCGTCGCCATGGCGAATGGCGTTCCATTCCCTAGAGCTTTAGAGGAAATGCAGCGCAGATGCGGTTTCCCCGAAGTAAGCGCGCTGGTGACGACGGTGTTGATGCACTATAAGCGCGGCGGGGAATCGTTCGCGTTAGCGCTTCAGGACGCATCGCGCTCGTTGCTGGAGAAGAAACAGGCATATGTGCGGACGAAAGGCGAACAAGCATCGGCGAAGTTGCTCTTCCCGATGATGCTGATGCTCGTCGCGGTCATGACGATCGTCGCCGCGCCCGCCGTGATGATGATGAGATAATTTTATGAGGAGGAGTTCGAATGGGAACGACGGCCAGAGAACGGTGGAACGCGTTTTGGAAAGAGGAGGACGGTATCGGCACCTTAGAGATGCTGTTGATTATCGCCGTCGTGCTTGTGGTCGCGATCGCGTTTCGGAAATGGATCATGGCGTGGATTAACGATTTATTCCAGAACACGAACGATCACGTGACGGATACGTTGAATGAAAATACGATTCAACTGCCGTAACCCGGAACGATGGCGCGACGAGAAAGGCGTGTACACCTTGGAGTCCGCGCTGTTGCTGCCTGTCGCCCTCGCGCTTACCGCCGCCGCCGCATTCCTCGCGATCGCGTGCGCGCAAGCCGCGCTCGTCTATGCGACGGCGGAGCAGTCCGCGGATCGGGTGGCCGCGAACTGGAACGACAGCGCGAAACATCCCGCCAGCGGAATGTTCGCTCAGACGAGCTCGGAGTCCTTGTATTGGCGGTGGAACCAAGACGGGGGAAACGCTTGGCTGGGAACGATCGGGACCGTCGCCGCGGCGGAGGTGGCGTTGCCGTCCGAGGTCGATTCGCAAGAGCGTATCGCGAAGAAGCTTTCCGGCGCTTCGTTCGGCTGGCCTTCGGCGTATCGCGGCAAGAGCGCGTTCCGCGACGGCGGGTGGTCGAGGCAGGTGGCCGTCGAGGCGGCCGTTCCGCTATCCGCGCCGGTCGGCTTCGCGCGTACGGCTGCCGGCGCCTCGGCGGAAACGATCGTCGAGCCGGCGGAAACGATTCGAAATTTCGAGCTGCTGCTCGGGTATCTTCCCGCTTTGCGGCTCGATTTCGGCGTTGGACAAATCCGAAGCACGTTCGCCCCTTGGCTCGATCGGGCGAATTCCGCCGCGGCCGCCGACCGAAATTTGACGTTTCGTCACCATGCCGAAGCGGTCCGATACACGCGAACCCTCGTAATGGGACGGGAGGCGAGGATCTCCACGCGGAAGAACGGAAAATGGAGGCTCGTCGACGCGCTGGATAAGCAGAACGTGGCTCACCAGACGTATATCGGGAGCAAGCATCCGAATAAAGACGTGCTGGATCAGCTTGCGAAGGATGCGGAGCTTCTGCAGGACGGGAAGGTTCGGGGCGTCGTCTGGCATTTCTACCGGCGAACCGGAGAATCGGCTTCCGGTCCCTCGGCGGCGCTGCGGCGGATGTTGCAAGAGCGCGGCATCGTCATCGTCGTGCATGCGTAACGGAGGTGATGATATGAAACGGGTGCGGAACGAACGGGGCGGCATGACGTTGTACGCGCTCCTCGCGGCGGTATCGTGTTTCACGCTCGTTCTGGGATTAAGCGATCTTGTCCGCGCACGCCTTGGGGCTTCCGAAGCGGAGGCGGAGGCGCGAAGGATCGGGAGAGCGGCGTTGTCGAGCTTCGAGCCGGGGTTGTTGGAATACGGCTTGTTCGGCACGTCCGGGAAGTCCACACGCATGGGGGGAGGGTTACCCGCGGGACCGGGGTTGCGCGCCGAAGCGGATGTCGGCGGCTTTCCGTGGTACGACGCGGCGAAGCCGCCGGCAGCCTTGGAAATCGAGCCGTTCTACCACCTGGGGGACCATCGCGTCTTCCGACGGCAGGTGCTGGAGCGCATGAAATTCATCGCGCCGATCGAGTTCGGCATCCATGTCGCTCAGAAGCTCGCCGCCGGCAAGCAGCAGCTCGCCGCGGCTCAGCAATACGCCGCTTTGTCCAAGACGCTGCAGGATGCACTAGAGCGTCGGGAAGTTGCGCTCGATCAAGCGTGGTCGATCGCGCAACGTATCGCGAGATCGGCGGGCGCCGCGGGCGGTTCTCTGCAGCCGTCCGTAAGCGACTTACAGACGGCGCTTTCGAACGCGGAGCGGGCGAACGACGAACTGAGAAAGCAGTTGAACGCCCCCGCGCCGAGAGCGCCGAACGGTCCGGAGACGACGTTCCCGCACGTATCGGTATATCCCTCCTCCTACTTCGGCACGTATTTGTCGGGAGCGGCGACCGTCGCTTCGATGCACGCCGCATGGTTGGCGCTCGAGGGCGAGGAGGACGGCGAGGAAGGCGTCGAGGAGCGCGAGCGTCGGCGCGAGGAGCTGCGAGAGGACGTCCGAACCGCCTCCTCGGAATGGCTTTCCGCCAGGAGCGCGGCCGAAGCCGACCGGGAGCGTGAACGCGGGAACGTCCGCAGGATGGAAGCCGAACAAAGGCAAGCCGCCGAAAGGCAGCTGAGCCGCAGGCGAGACAACTGGAAGGATTATTGCACGGTCGACACGTTTTCGGATTACATGACGTTAACCGGTCCCGAAGGGTTGTTCGAGAAATATCGCGTTTACAACGAGCATCTCGCGTCCGGGGGCATGCAGCCCGAGATGGACGAGGGCGATGCGGATGCCTATTTGACCGCTTCCCTCGACTTTACCGATCGAATCGCGCGTGCGGTCGCCGAGCTGAGGGACGAAACCTATCTGAACGAATTCGCGGTCACGCATTTTACGTTTCGGACAAGCGAGAAACAAAAATATGCCGCGAAGGTGAAGACGAGGATCGGGAACGCGAGCTCGCATCGTCTGCAAGGCCAGGAGGCCGAGTACATTTTGTATGGACTGCCGACGTGCCACTTGAACTTATCCGCGATGCATGCCGAGCTGTTCGCCCTCCGTACCGGACTGCGGACGCTGGAGGCGCTTCTCGCGCCGGAATCGGCCGCGAAAGCCGCATCCCCGATGGTCGCCCTATTGACCGCCCTCGCGGAGGGAGCCAAGAAGGCGAACGACGACGCGGATGTTTTGCTGTCGGGGGAAGCGGTAGAGATTCCGTTCGTCCCCGGAGCGGTCATGGATTATAAGGATCATCTTCGCCTGTTTTACTTGCTCCACAGTCGGAACGAATCGACGATGTCGCGCATGCAAGCGTTAATCGAGCTGAACACGGGCATCGATCTGACCGAACGTTACACGGCTGTGCGCGTCCGAACGACCGTCCCGGTCAGGCGAAGCTTATTGCCGTTCGCGCCTAGGGAGGCAACGGTCGTGGAGTCTTACTAGAAAGGGGAGCAACGCATGAACGAGAAGGGATCGGTCGCCTTGGAAGCGGCCGTCGCGCTTCCCTTCCTGCTTTGTTTAGTGCTGGCATTCGCATCGTTATTGCTGGCGGGGAAGACGGAAGCCGCGCTTCGGGAAGCGGTAGACGAGGCGGTGAAAGCGACGGCCGCCCACGCGTATCCGGTCGATCTTGCCGCCCGAGCGGTCAAAGAGAACGAGTTCGTTCGGCAGCTGGAGGAGCAAATCGGGCGATTACTGCCGTACTCGGCGAAAGCCCTGCTTCAGGAGCGGCTCGCTCCGGAGGCGAGCGGCGCTTCGTCGACGCCGGCTTGGACGGATGCGGCGGCGCACCGCGTTTGGGCCGAACCGTTCGTCATGTCGTTCGTCGATCGCAACCCCAAGGGCGAACCGCTGCTCGAGCGGGAACGGCTTACCGTCTCCGCGGCGCTGCTTCCGAATTTCGCGACCGAAGGCGGCAGCTACTTCGGGCTTGCCGCGGAATATCGGTTCGCGCTCCCGATCCCGTTCCTGAATCGGGACGTCGTTCTGACGGCGTACGCGGTGGAGCGCTGCTGGGTCGGCGAAAAGCCGGAGCTTCCCTCCTTATGAACATTCCGTCGGTTGCTTTCGTATTGTTTGCGGCCGCGTCCTTATGGTGGGACCTTCGGTATCGAAGATTGCCGAACGGGTGGCTTTTGGCCGGCGCGGCGACGGCTGCGGCCATGCACGGCGTCGATCCGTCCGCCGTCGGCTGGTCGGCGGCCGCTTCCGGCGCCGCCGTCGGGCTTGCATTCGGCGCGGCGCTTTACGCGGTCAAAGCCGTCGGCGCCGGCGACGCGAAATGGTTCGGGGCGGCAGGAGCCTTCGTCGGGCCCCAATCCGCGGCTTTGTTGGTTGCCGCCTCGGTCGCGATCGCGGGCGTCGCCGCCGCGATCGGACTAGCGGCGTCGCCCGAACTGCGCCGGAGATGGATGGAGACCGTCGCCGGGATATACGTTCGCGTCGGATTCGAACGGCTGCGGCTGCCGGAACGGGGAACGACGAAGTTCCCGTTCCTGCTCTGCGCCGCCCCGGCCGCCGTCGCGGTCGCGTTATGGAAGATGCATTGAGGGGGAACGGGAGCATGTCGGTATGGGCTAAGGCCGGTTTGGTGGCAAGAATCGATACGCGAAACGGTCCCGAAATCGTTGTATGTCGGGAGGAGGGATTGTCCCCTGACCTTGCGATCCGAACGCAAGTCGGCATGCTGGAGCATAACCGGTTGGCGGGTACGGTACCGTTTCGATCCGAGACGACGGACGGTCTTATCGCGTTTCGCTACCGGGTCGCCGGATTGAGGAAGCTTCGGAACGCTTTGCGGGGGAAGCGCCCGCGGGAGACGAAGTGGGAGGCCTTCTTCGCGTCGCTCGGCTCGGCGCTGAGGGAGGGCTACACCTATTGCATCGGAGAGACCGAATACGTGCTCGATCCGGATTGGATTTGGGTGGGGAGAGATCTCGACGAGGTGTTGTTGATGGCCGTCCCGCTTGTCGGGTTCGGGACGCCCGAGCGCGCATTCGAGCAATGGAAAGCGCTGTATGACTGTTTATCCGATAACGGACTGCCGGAGGCGTGGCGGAAGCGGCTTCATCCCGGTCGGTGGGAGCCGGATACTTTCAGCCATCGCGTGTGGATGGAGGAGGTCGAACGTTGGGCGCCGGCTTCGGGGGCGGAACATTGCGTGGTGA
Organism: Paenibacillus sp.; assembly: GCF_035645235.1. Taxonomy (GTDB): domain Bacteria; phylum Bacillota; class Bacilli; order Paenibacillales; family YIM-B00363; genus Paenibacillus_AE. The sequence goes on along the minus strand of NZ_DASQMZ010000065.1, from coordinate 1,770 downwards.
GGGCGCCGTACGAATCGCCGGAACGCGACGATTTCCTTGGCGCTCTAGCGCGGGGCGCCGCAAGCCAAGGCGGAAGCGACGCCGGCGACGGGACGCGTCGAGACGCCGGGGACGGCGAGACGTTGCGCTTTAGTACGCCTCGTATTTCTTCGGCCGAGTGCATACGGCTGCTTGCCGCGACGGCGTGCGCGATCTTGTTCGTGCTACGACCGACGTCCCTGACGTTCGTCGCCGCCTGCCTCGGCTGCGTCCCCCTGGTCGTCACGCTCGCTAAGCGCTACAAAAGCGAGAAATTAGCGGGGGAAGCGGGCGAACCGGCAACCGGGCCTTCGCTGGCATCGTTCCGTCAGGAGGCGGCGACGCGCCAAGCGGCGGACGAGCCGTTCCAAGGCGGCGGACCAGAGTCGTTGGCGCTCCGCACGACCCTGCTTTCCGACGTCGGCGCGGAGCCGACCGTCTTATTGTCCGGTATGGTCGATACTCCGGCCGAATGGGCATTGGACATTACGCACGAGGATTCCGGCCGCATCGAAACCGTGGAGATCGGCGGCGAGCCGCTGCGATTTGGACGAGGGCCGACCGGCGTAGACGTCGTCGTCGACCATGCCGCCGCCTCCCGCATCCATCTGGAGCTCGCCGCGAGCGAGGGCGCAGTACACGCGCGCGATCTCGGCTCTACGAACGGGACGTACGCCATGGACCGGCTTATGCGTCCACATGAGAGTTACGAGCTGGGGGACGGGGATATGCTTCGGCTGCCGGGAGCCGTCATCCGCATTCGCCGCGCGGGCGCAATCCACCGGGCCTCTTCGAGCGTTTAACATGTTTCTTGGAGCCGCGAGGCTCCTTTTTTCATGGCGCCTCGTTCCTCCGCGTAGCGAACGGCGCGGCGGGGCGGGAAGAACGGGGCGGTCGTTGCGGTGGGGCTTTTCCATTTGTTATGCTAGTAGATACACCTTTTGATGGAAAAGCGAGGAGTCGAATCGATTGAATACGGAGGACGTCTGGGCTCGACGCATCATCCGGGAAGGGTGGTACGCCCCCTCAACAAAGCTCGAAGACGCCGGCGGCGGCGAGACGGCGGCGCGGGCGCGGTGGGCGCCGTTTTGGTCGCATCCCGCGCTGCGATCGTCGCCCGGGGAAAGCTCGGCGCTCCCGGACCGGGAGGCGGTGGAGCGGCTCGTCGACGCGCGCGTGCGAGCGGCGATTTCGACCGAGCTGCGCGAAGCGGCGTTCCGCGCGCTCGATCCGCGGTACGGGGTGCCGCATACGCCTCTCGAGCGATGGGCGTACGGCCTCTTGACCGACGCGCCGGAGCGGGCGCCCGCGGTGCCGGATTGGCTCGCGGACGATATCGCCGAATGGCTCGGTGCGATCGAGCGTGACGCGGCCGCGGCCGACGTGCGCGTCGCCTTCGCGCTGCTCGAGCCGGACCGGGCCGATGGAGCGTGGCGGCTCGTTCCCGGGCTGCAAGCGGCGGACGAGGAAACGCTGTTCGTGTCGGCGCGACGCGTGTGGATGCGGCCGGAGCGGGATCCCGCCTTCGGCGGCCGCATCTTTCGGAACGCGCACGATGCGCTTGCGCGCGGCCTCGCGGAGGCGGCCGAGCGGTTTTCGCCGCTCGCTCGCTCGCGCATCGACCGCTCGGACGTCGCGCTGACCGAGGCGGAGGCGCTGGATTTTCTGGAGGCGGGCGCCGCCGCGCTCGAGCGGCGAGGCTTCGCGACGCTGCTGCCGTCGTGGTGGCACGCGCCGGCGCCGCTCGAAGCC